>QIKY01000404.1 GCA_003233175.1 Planctomycetaceae bacterium
TGGCAGCGCGACTTGGCAGAGCTTGGCCAGCGTGGGCAGCCAGTCGCAACCGGTGGCCCATTGGCCGCGCACCTCACCTTTGGGAATGACGCTGGGAAAAGCGGCGATCGAGGGAATGCGCAGTCCTCCTTCAAACAGACAGGCCTTGGCGCCGCGATACGGCCCGGCGTTGCCGCCGCCGAAAAACGTGCGCTCCTCGGTGGAATGGCCGTGGTCGGACTGAAACACGACGATCGTATTTTCACGCAACCCTAGAGAATCGAGCTTGGCCAGCACTTGCCCGACGCGTTCATCCATCGTCGAGACAAAGGCCGCGTATTCCCGCCGGGGCGAGGCCAGTTTCTCGTAATGTTTACGCCAGCGCTTCGTGCCTTGCAGCGGATAGTGCGGCACGTTGATCGCCCAATACAGAAAGAACGGCCGCTTTTCCTGGGCTCGCTGTTCGAGAAAATGTTCACACTCCCGGACCATCAAATCCGGGAAGAATTGGCCGTCCTCCCAAATTTCCCGGCCGTTTCGCCAAAGGTCGTGCCGGTTGGGACCATTCCAATAGAAATAGTGCGAGTAGTTGTCGATGCAGCCGCCCATGTGGCCGAACGACTGCTCAAACCCTTGGGCGTTGGGCATGGTGTCGGGCGTAAAACCGAGGTGCCATTTACCGACATGGCCGGTGGCGTATCCGGCGGCTTTGAACATTTCGGCCATCGTGACTTGTTCGGTGGGCATTCCCGGCCGGCCTTTTTGCGACGATACATTCGACGGAACGCCCGCACGCGCCGGAAAGCGGCCCGTTAAAAGCCCGGCGCGAGAAGCCGAGCAGATGGCTGAGGGCGCGTACATTTGCGTGAAGCGAACACCCCTTGCCGCGAGCGCATCGAGATGCGGCGTGGCGAGGTCTTGGGCGCCGTAGCAGTTAAGGTCGACCGAACCTTGGTCGTCGGTGTAAATCAACAACACGTTGGGCCGCGTTCGCCGTTTTTCTTGCGCCCCGGCAGACGCAACCACTGAAATCATGGCGATGACTGAAAGGAGCGTCGCGCCGAGGAAAAACATCGGCGTATGAAATCTTGATTGGCTCATGTTGTGCGTTACTTTTCTTGGAGGAGTCGCGACGGAAAACGTCGCGTGAAAAAGCCCGGCATTTTCAAAATGCCGGGCTTTTGAGCTTTGCAGGTTATCTCACGCAAACGATGCGGCTATTTCGCTGAATCGGCGGTGCGGTTGAATCGTAGAACGCGGCCGAATTGGTTGTACTCGGCCACGTACAGGTTTCCTTGGTCGTCGAAGGCGACACCGTGCGGTGCGGTGAAGATGCCGGGCCGCCAATCGGCCGGTTTTACTTTATTGGTGGCGGTTTGACTTTTATTGGAGTTAAAGCCCAGAGTCAAAACGGTTTTTCCCGACTTATCAAGCAGACTGACGCGGCCTTCGATTTCACCCACGGCCGCCCAATCGCCATAGATGGCCACCGCCGCCGGACGCTTCATTTCGCGCACCACGCCCAACACTTTTCCGTCCAGCGAAAGATGAACCATGCGGCGGCCTTCGCGGTCGCAACAGAGAATGCGCGCCGGCTCGTAGCGGTTGTCGATGCAGATTTTGTGGCACGTTTTGAAGTTGTACGGCGCCGCCTTGCCGGCCAGGGTTTTGAGGTACTTGCCCTTCGCGTCGAAAATATGGATACGGTCGGTGCTGTATCCGTCGACAGCGAAAATGCGGCCATCTTGTGCGACATCGACCGCCGTCAAACGCAAGAATGCCTTGCCTTTATTCTTGCGTTTGAGATCGTCGGGAATGGCGTCGCCTTCAATGCGCAGCACGACTTTGCCGTCCAACTGCATTTTCAGAATCGTCTGCCCGCTGAGTCGGGAGCCGTAAATGAATTCGCCGCCATCTTCCTGGTGGATCACGAAGCCATGGAAGTCGTTCGGCGCTCCGGGTACATTCCGCAGGTATTTTCCGTCCTTGCCGAACACCTGAATGCCCGCTCGCGGCCCCGAAAGAATGCTGACATACACCTCACCGTTCGAACTGACGGCCACATCGCCGTGCGAAGGGCCGATCGTATTCATCTCCTTCGCCGGAGAAAGCCAGCCATCGACCACGTTGAATTCCGGCTCCGCCGCCAAGACGGAAACCGACATCAAAAGAACCACCAGCAATGACAAAGATGTTGTTTTCATCGGACGACTACCTTGTGGGTTGTGAAACTTGTGAGTTGTGAAATGTCAGCAGCAAAATTTGGTGAACGACGCTCCACTATTCTAACTGAGCGGCTACTGGAAATACACCAACCATGTTTCTCCGCCTTAATTTGTTTGGTTCTTCCGTGATTTTAATGGGTGAGTGCAGTCCGATTCACTTGGATGACTCGGGCTGATGAGAGCAAAGCGGAGCGGCGCGCAGAAAACCTCCGCCCAAGCTCGACAGAGGTGGGTATGAGGCGCCAGCATTCCAGAACGACTCGTTAAAACCGCTGAAGAATCCTCATGCTCATTCAGGCCCGCGCCGGGCGCGGCCCTCGACCGGATACGCCGTGTCTTGAAAACCGAATCCTGAGTGTTCGCCGGGCGGCACCAGGCCGTTGATGAAGGCTTCGTCTTCGGCGGATATCGGCACGTCCAAACAGCCGATGTTATCGTCGAACTGCTCCATCGTGCGAGGACCGCAGATCACCGACGTCAGATTCGCATTCGCCAAGCACCAAGCCAAGGCGAATTGCGAAGGCGACACGTTTTTGCTCGCACAATAGTCGGCAATTTTCCCGGCAATGTGCAGGCTGGCGTCGCGGAGTTCGGCTTGTCGCATGCGCACATCGTTGCGGGCCGCGCGGCTGCCTTCGGGAAACGGTTCACTCACTTTGTATTTGCCGGTCAGAATGCCTCTCGCCAGCGGACTGTAACTCACCACGCCCAGTCCTTGCTCTCGGCACAGCGGCAACAGTTCGACTTCAATATCGCGATTCACAATGTTGTACAGCGGCTGCACGCAGGCGAAGGCGTGGAGGTTGTGTTGGTCGGCGGTCCAGAGGGCGCGGCAGAGCATCCAGGCGCGAAAATTCGAGCAGGCCAGATAATGCACCTTGCCTTGGCGAACCATGTCGTCCAGGGCGCGGAGCGTTTCTTCAATGGGCGTATCGGCGTCGGGAGCGTGGACATAATAAATGTCGACGCAGTCCACGTTCAAGCGGCGGAGGCTGGCTTCCAGTTCGCGCAGCAGATGGACGCGGCTGGCGCCGATATCGTTAGGGCCATCGCCCATTTTTTGTCGGCCCTTGGTCGCCAATACCACCTGGCCGCGGCGGTCGGCAATCGCCTTGCCCACCACCACTTCCGACTGGCCGCCGTTATACATATTCGCCGTATCGACAAAATTAACGCCCACATCGAGTGCATGGTGAATCATGCGAATGGAATCTTGTTCGTTGGCGGGGCCGCCGAACATCATGGTCCCCAAACACAGGGGCGAAACCTTCACTCCCGCTCGGCCTAAAGTGCGATACTCCATGGTTGTCATTTCGTAAAAAAGTTATCGATGGTAGTTCAGGACGATTCCTTACTTCAGCACATACGTTTCGTAAGGATTTTCGCAGGGCGCGCCGCGGGTGATATGCATGCGGCGCTCGTTCGGCTCAATGATGACCGAGAGCACCGTCTGCCAGAAACCGGTGTGGGGGTCGTCGTTCGTATGCCGACAAATCGAACGAGGATAGTCTTGATGATCGCGCAATGCGGTTTTCAGGAGTTCCAGCGTCGCGCCGTTTGCTCCGTCGCCCGCTTCACTGTTTTCTCTCTTGCCTCGCAGCAGCTCCTCAATGCGGCGTTTTCTCGCATGTGATTGGATCAACTCCGGAAAGCGGGCGTTCAGTTCGAGTAGTTCGGCGTGCTCGCAATGATTCGTATGCGTGAGCAGGCCATCGTCGTCGGGGGCGGTCAACAATCGGACATCGTCGAGCGTGACTTCCAAATCGGCCGGACCTTGCGGCGTGCTCATGACGATGTTGGCCGGAATCGCGCGTTCGGCGCGGCGCACGGCGTGTACGGCGGCTGCGAGTGAATCGGCTTCATAAATGCCGCGCATCGTAAAATAATGCGGAACGCCCAACTGACGACTTGGCGCCGGCAGCGAGTTCACACAAACGCCCATGCCGGCGTCGTTAAACCCGATGTAGGAAATCAAACCCGCCTGCGTGACCGTGGTGAAGGCCGGTTTCCCCTCCGGGCGGCGCGTCAAGACGATGGTGAATTCGTCGAGCGCGGGGTCGTTATCCCAATTCTGGGCCACCACCGAACCCATGCGCCAAGGGCCGCCCAGCGAAAAGGCCGTGCAGCCGGAGTCGTCGGCCTGCAACTGATTACGAATTTGCAGCAGCATCAACTCTTCCACCGTAACGCCCGATGCGTCGGCCACGCCTCGCAATTCTTCCAGCATGTGGGGCGCGTACGCTTCCACAAAAGCCATGCTTTCCTTTGCCGCCAGCATTGCCGATGCGGCGGATATTTGCACCGAGCGATGAATCAATTCCATCGCCGCGGCGCAAAACCCGCGAACCTGCTCGCCCGCCGCCTCGCCGATTTGCCGCCCCAACTCACGGGGAGAACCGCAAACGTCGTACTCCAGATAGCGTGTGTCGTGGGCCATGAATTTATCCCGAAAAAGTTGCGTGTGTTGATGGATAGTCGATTTTTCGTGCGGACTGACGGGGCGATGTCGCCGCTCCGTCACTTGCCGGACTCCCCCGCTGGGCAAAGTCAGGCGGGCGATTCGTTTGGAGAACACTGTAGCATTTTGGGATGTGCGGAAAAGCATAGCCTTGTTTTGTGATGCGTTTGGCTTGAGTCTATAATCGGTCAACTCAAACGGTAGGAATCCCTTTCTCTTTTTGTCCCGCCCTATTTTTCAAATGGAATCACGCCATGACGCCCACTCTCTCCATGCGACAAATATCTGTTTTGTTTTTCATGCTGATGTTTGCGGCGGCAATGCCGCTCTCGGCGCCCGCCCAAGAGAATATGACCAAACTACCTGGCGCGCGGCCAGTGATCGACGCCGGCGCGTATTCCACCTTGCAGGCGGCCTTCGACGCCCTCGGCAAAGGCGGCGGATTGGTGCGTTTGCCGGCTGGGCAATTTGAAATCAGTGAACCGGTCGTGATCCGCAACGACGACACCACCATTGAAGGCGCTGGCGCCGCCACGCATATCAAGAACACCAACACGGAGGGAAAACCGGCAATTGTTGTCGAACACGCCCAAGGCGGCAGCCGAAAAAATTCGCTTTGGCGCGTGCGGCTGGCGAACTTCCGCGTTACCGGAAATCCGCTGAGCGGCGCCGGAATCGAGGCGCGGCATGTCAACGAAATATATATCGACGGCGTAACGGTCAGCGAGCATGGGTCCGATGGCATCCACCTTTACTTTTGTTATGAAGATCCTCGCGTATGCGATTCCCTGGTCACCTATAATAAGGGAACCGGGCTGAATCTTCACGGCTGCCACGATATCGTGGTGTCGGCGAATCAGTTTGAAGAAAACCGAGACGCGCTCCACTGCATCGACGCATTCAATTTGACCATGACGGGCAACAACCTGGACGATCACCTGGGTCGGGGCGTGGTGATCGAGAACACGTACGGTTCGGTGGTTTCCGGCAACATGATTGAAGAGTGCGTTGGCGCGGCCATCGTGTTGGATCGCGATTGTTACGGCATCACGCTGAGTGCGAATGTCGTCGCTCATAACGGCGAAGGCATTTTGCTGGCCGACGCCCACGGTTGCGCGGTGAGCGCCAACACCTTCACCCTCATGAAGGCAAACGCCCTGTATATAGGGCCTGGGAGCGGCCGAATCGCGGTGGCGGGCAATAGTTTCTGCAACAGTTATATCGGTAAGAACAAGGTGCGCCGCAGGCAAGACGATTTAGCGGCCGCCGGTTTGGTGATCGATGGCGCGGAGAATATCGTTGTCAGCGGGAATGTATTTTCCAGCGTGCGTCCCAAGGCATTCGAGGTGAGAGGCAAAACGCGACGCATCGTTTTCGCGAATAATGTTCTGGTCGACGCCGAGAGCGATCACGACAATCTGCCAGATTCGATCGTCGCCGACAACCTCGTGAGCGAACCGGCTGAAGCGAAAGAGTGATCGGCGAAACCCGTTTTTGCACGCACAGCGGGCGTTTGCGAGATATTCGCCCCAGCCGGATAAGTCGAACATTCGAAAAACGGACGAAATTTCTCGCGAAATACGCTGGCCCTCGGCGGGTAAATCGGCCAAAATACACGTTTGATACACAAGGCGGTTTCGACCAGCTTTCGTTCTTTTTTCCCACAGTCAAACGCGCGAATGAATGACAGAGGAACGTAACATGGATGATCATCCAATGCTCCGCGTCGGTTCGCGCCGCTGGTTTCTGGAAGCCGGCATGGCTGGCGCCGCCGGTGTGGCGCTGCCCGCATTTTTGCAATCGCGCGTTCAGGCGGCTTCGGCTGAGTCTGCGTCGTCTGAATCCGGGCCTGGGAAGCGAAAAGCGGTGATTTTGTTTTGGCTTTCGGGCGGACCAAGCCACATCGACATGTGGGATCCCAAACCCGACGCGCCGAGCGAAATCCGCAGTCCTTTTTCGACGATATCCACCGCCGTTCCCGGCATTCAGTTTACGGAGCACCTGCCGCTCCAAGCTTCAATAGCCGACCGCCTTTCCGTGATTCGCTCGGTCGATTGCAAAGCCAGCAATCATACGCCGATCACGATGCAGGCGGGCAACCCGCTGGCGCGGCGCACCAACGATGGCAAGGATGGCGCAGGTTTTCCTTCGATGGGTTCGGTGGCGGCGAAGTTTCGCGGCGCCAACGATCCAGACCTGCCGGCGTTCGTCGGTTTGGCGCCTTCCTGGGCGGCCGATGTTTGGGGCGCCGGCCACATGGGGGCGAATTATGAGCCGGTCAAGGGAATGGAATTGGCGGGTAAATTCAAGCTCCCGGCGGGCGTGGCGGTTGCTCGTTTGCAAAACCGCGACGCCTTGCGCAGCCAGTTCGAACAGTTGCGCCGCCGGGTCGAGGAGAACGGCGCCTTCGATCAGTTTGATCGCGCCACCAAGCAAGCCTACGAGATGGTGGTTTCCGGGAAAGTGGAGCAAGCGTTTAATCTGGCTGAGGAGTCGGACGCCACCAAACAGCTTTACGGAAACGAAAGCGTGGGCCAGAAAGCGCTGCTTGCGCGGCGGTTGGTGGAATCGGGCGTGACGTTTGTGTTGATCAGCGGGGCTTGGGGGTATTTCGATCACCACGGCGATAATGTTCGTTGGGGCGGCATCAACAAAGGCTTGAAGCCGTTGCTGCCGCGCGTCGACCGGGCGCTGTTTGGCTTGATCACCGACCTCGAACAACGCGGCCTGCTCGACGATACGCTGGTCATGATGATGGGCGAATTCGGGCGTTCCCCGGTGATCAACAAACAAGCCGGCCGCGACCATTGGACGAACGTCATGTCGATGCTCATGGCGGGCGGCGGATTGCGGCACGGGCAAGCCATTGGTTCGACCGACCGCCGCGGCGCCGATGTAAAAAGCGGCCTAGTGCGGCCTCAAGATCTGGCCGCCACCACGTTCCGGCATTTGGGCATCGGCTTGAAATCGTTTTGGGTCAATCATCGAGGCCGCCCCATTCCCATTGTGCAACAAGATGGCCGGCCAATTCCGGAACTGGGTTGATCAAACCGGTTTGATTTTGTCTGCCGAGAACGACGGCGGAAAGGTTGCTGCTTAGGGAATTCGCGTCCATGGGCGGCTCCCTGGAGAGCACCGAACACACCAGGAAAGAGAAATAGGAATTTTCCGCGCGAAGGAAACGCCCGGCGTGGATCGGTCTCTTTGCTCGACCGGAGGCGCCCACATTTCAGATATGGCCATTAACAATGATAGTGTGACAACGAGTCTGCTATTCTTCGGCCGCTCTTTTTTGTTTTTTGACCTGGAAAAGTTCAAATACTTCGTAGTTGGTCCAGCCGGTTAGGCGTTTTTTGTCGGAGGACAGTCGCAAATACAGCGTGGAATCGGTCGCGCCAAAAGTCGTGCTTTTTAGCGGTGGGACGCCGCCGCCCACTTTCTTTAAGGCGAGCGGATATTCGTTGATGTGTTGATCATCGAGCCGCAAAGAGCCCTGGTAACGGATCTTGCCTTTCCTGTTTCCTACTTTCTTAGAACTAACAATGGCGCGCACCTCCGCACCGTCGTCGCTTACCGCTACAAATTTGAGTTCGACGGGAATCGACTTGGCAGCCGCAAGATTGGAGAGAACGCCTTCCCAGTTGGTGTTCTCGACAACCACTTCACGAATTGCCCGAGCTACCGCCGGCCTGCTCAAATCGGGCAACGGGAGTTTGTCTGCGAGCGGAGTGAGTTTGAGGCGACTGCCGTCGCTCGTATAGGCGTACAGTATTTGGCCATCGTAGGAGATTCTCAGGTAGACGCGGCGGATGCGTGTTTGAAAAGGCGCTGTCTGCAGGAATTTGGGGCCGATAACGGTGGGCTGATTTAGCAAAAGAACAGGATAACCCTCGATCTGGCTCTCCCTGGAATCTAACGCTCCTTCAAGAACAGTGATCAGGTGTGGCCTACTGTCAAAAGTTAATGTTGCTCGAAGATAGTCGCCTTGATTGCGCGTTTCGACGAATGTCAGTATGACATTTTCTGGCGGCGACATTCGATCGTCGTATCTCCCCTCCCAGCGCCGTCCAGACGTCATCGCCGCCAATAACTGATCGATCATTACCGGTGGCGGATCAACCACCTTCGATGGGCTCAAAAGAATGTGAAGTCCGCCGGCGTCGTTGGCCAATTCGCCATTGTCGAGAAAAGAGAGTAGCAATTCCCCCGCATGTTTGTTCGAGAGCACGTGGCTCCCAGCCGTAAAAATCCGTTTGAGCTTCATGCGTGTTTCGTTCGCCGTCGGCAAAGCGCCCTCGTAAACGGCGACCGCCCATTCGTCGTTTTCCAACTGGGCGAAAGCCCTTACGTATTGCCCGCCATTTCGCACGGCGGTGAACGTCAACGAAATCGGCTCGGAATCGTAATTTTTGATGACGCCCTTGTATACTGCTCCAGGTCGAATGCTCTTGCTACGCGCCATTAAAACTTTCCTGCGGCGCGATGGTGTGGAAATCGGCGATTCGACCGCCTGGAAGGAAAGTTTGGCGATGCCGTTTGAACCCCGTAACATGTTGCTGGAGGCGTCTACATACAACAGAAGCGCTTTGTTGGCGGCGTCAAAAGGGTAGACGCCGCTTCCGGCTCCTAGAAGCGTGATCTCCCAACGTTTTGGCGTTGCTTCACCCGGCGATACGGGGGCGTTTCCAAGTTTGCCCGCGTAACGCCGCCGTTCCGATTCGTCTTCGGGGTTTTCAAACTCCACCATCACGATGGAACCGTCTTCAGTCGCCTCAACCACGGTGATCATTGCTTGACTGACGGTCTCCTGAGTAATTGTCGCGGTGAACGACTTTCCTTGGGCGACCTGATCCAGCAGGGCACTTTTCTGTGCAAGCAAGCGAGGGCTGTCGTCTGACTCCGGTGGCGGGGGGGAGACCGGCTCTTCTGGTATGTCGCCGGATGTGTCGGGTGAGGAAGGATCCTTTTCCAGCTTGCCTGCGTTCAGGCGTTCCGAGGCCAGCGGCCATGACTCAATTTTTTCTCGAACCAAGTCTCGAACGCTGGGATTGTATTCGTCGGAACGAAGAGTCGCCTTGGGTGTCGGCCCGGAAAAGGTAAACCGCTTGTGTAGCCCGCTAACTGAATCGTAAGCCACCATGTTTATGTGGATTTGGACCGCATCCCGCAGCCTCGACCCACCGCCCTCAGGCACATATTCGCCGACAACGGTTTCATCGACCCAGAGCAACACCGCAGTGATGGGAGCCTGGCTACTACTCGGAACCCAACTGCCATCGAGAGTCAGCCAGAGGCCGCTTAAATAGTCTTTGTTGGTTGTGCCATTTTTTTTATAAGACCAGCGGTCGCAATAAACAATGACTTTTTCCTGCCGGGGAAAGGCGCCTTCCCCATAGTAGGTAATGGCTGCATTCCTGGCGCCGCCGAGCACGGCGTCGTACGGTTCGCGGTGAACGCCATCCAGCCGGTAAAATGTGCTCGCGAGGAAAATCAGGCAAACCAAGCCGACAAGAAAATAGTGAAGCATGTGCTTCTCGTAGCGGTCGAAGGCGGATTCGCCGGTAAGTTCGCGCATTGCTCCTTCAAGCTCAAACGCGCCCGCGTTGCGCAAGCGAGTCAATGTGGAAATGGCAAAAAACGCGAAAAAGAAACAGACCAGCGTCCTCAGCATATGCGGCCATATCGGAACGCGTCCTGGGAAATTCCACCAAAAAAAGAAGGCGAACACTATCAATAAAATAATCAGCGGAATTGCCATGCAAACCAGAAAGAAAAAGCCGGACTCAAAGGCTTCTGGCCAGGTCGTTCTCGCAGGGGAGCCATTATCGGGGCGATCAGGTTTTGGATAAGACACCAAGCTTCTCCCTCAATGTTTTAGCATTGCTTCAACAATGAATTTGAATTGTACAAACCTTCCCCCGTTCAGTGCAAACAAAGCCGGCAGTTGGAATTCACGCCGTAGCGCGCAGCGAGGAAAGCCCGCCGAAGCATGAACTCCAACGTTCACGCATCGTCGGAAGGTTCGGCCGCTTTGGTGTTCGGGCCGGGCAGGAGCGGCGCGAAGTATTTGGCGTAACTTTGGGAAACCGCGCCGGATATTCGCAATACCGGCGTTGTGGGGTTGGAGGTTGGGGCGGCGGAGAGAGTGTCGGAGTCGTCGGGCGAGAGGAAATGTCCGCCGCCGAGGCGACAATCGTTGCGCAAATAACCGCGCACTTCCTCCAGGTGAACGCTGCCTGCGTCGGCCGCCCAAACGATATTCCCCGAATCTTCCAGATGCACCAACACCAACTCTTCGTCGCAGCCCACGAGAGCGTATCCCGAAGCGGGCAAATTGTTTGCTCCGGCCTCCAGCGAAACGCCGTGGTAGAGGAAACGGAAGGCGTCTGATACATCGGCCAGCGGCGCCAGGACGCGGCCGATCTTTGCGTTGCGCTTGCCGGTGGGGGCGTCGGCGGGGAAGCAGGTGCGAATCCAGGCTGTGTATTGCTTGTCGAGCAAAGTGCGGGCGTGGCTGGTCGTTTCTCCCAGGCAGGCGGCTGCGTCGTCTAGAAAAGACTGCCAGGGCCCGGCGTGGGGCGGCGTGTTGACGGCCAGCCAAGCCAGGTCTTGGAGGAACAGCTTGGCCGTCTGACCGCCGATGGCGAGATCGGGTTGTTCCAGAAAAAAGGGAGGATTCTCTTGGAGGTCGTCCAACAGGCTTTGGCGCTGGTCGGGAGAAAACGTCTGGAACACCGCCGTTGGCGCCAACAACGCTTCTATTTCCTCCGGCTCCCGTTCCTTGGCGGCCAGCAGAAAACTGGCCAGGGCGCGGCCGGCTTCCAACATTTGCTCCGCTTGGTTTTCGGTTGCCGGCGGCGTGGCGATGTTTAGTTTTACCTGCAAACGCTTTTCGACTTGTTGCCGCCAACGCAACAGTTCGCGCGAGGGGGCCTCCTTGGCGGCGGCGTCCTTGGCGAAGGAGGCGGCGAAGCGCTCCAGCCGCCGGGCGATAGCGGCCCGCTCTTCAGCCGAAAGCACGGCCTGGGCGCGATAGCGCTGCGGTTGCGGAGAACGGCCGGCGGCGGCGCAGCGATACAGGTAAATTCGGTCGTACTCGCTGCGCAATTGCAGCGAACCGATTTCCGTCAGCGCCCGCTGGAGGCTGTGGGAATCCGGCGAGAAAACATGGGCCAACTCCACCACCTCGGCGGCGAAAATCCAATTCGCGTCGCGATAGCGAAACTCCCCGCCGTACACATTCGCCACCTCGAAACCGATCACACGCACAATATCGCTGGCGAGCGCAAGCACGTGTTTGTTCATCACCTGCGTGGCCAACGACTTGGCGCCCCGCATGCCCAGTTCGTTCGCCAAACGCCAAGCCGCCAACGACACAGGATTGGCGCCCATGGCGAATCGCCCCAGATAGAACGCACTGGAAAGGTACGGCAAAAAAGGCTGCGCGCCCTGATACAACACATACGCCGCAATCGCCCGCTGCACATAGCTATAGAGCGTGGCCATGTTGTACTGCTGCGTTTTGAGCGGCAACTGCTCCATCACCACCAGCAGATGCAAACAGATCCGCCCGCCCGAACGCAGCACTTGCTCCAGGCTGGTTTCCAAGAGAGGATTCTTCGCATCGGGCTGGTAAACGCGGGCCACGCGAATCATCAAATCGAAGGCTTGATCGCGCAGCACGAGCGGTTGGAATTTCCCCTCGACGGTGAACTTGTTTTCACGAATGTTCTCGAAGAGTTGCTTGGCCTCTTCGTCGAGCAGGGTCATGACGACGCGGTCTTTGCGAGCCAGTTCTTGCAACTCCGCGTCGGTGGCCGAAGCTTCGTTTTCGATGGCGTTCTCGCCAGCGGCGGAATCCGCCTCCAACGTTTCCAAGGCCTGCGGGAATTCCATCCATTCTTGAAAGGCGACCAATTTTTCGGCCAGCGCTTGTTCGCGCTGGTTGAGGCGATTGGCGGCGTCTTCCAACTCTTGCCGCAGCGAACCTAATTGTTCTTCCGGCGTCGTGGCGACCGATTGCTCAGCAGCGCGATCATCCAAACGGTCGAACAACAACGAGAAAACCAACGAGACAATCGCGGTGAGCGCTAAAACGGCGCCGAAATAAATCAGATAGGCCGACCCGCCCAGCGCCTCACGATGAACCCACGCCGCGCCCAACACCAGCATCGCGCCCACCGCCACGGCGCTAGCCTGCATGAGCACGGTTGTTTTCGTCCGTTGGCCAAACATTGACATCACCCGCCGCTTTGCGGCCAGCTCCAAGCCGCCACGGCCAGCGAAAGCCAGCCGATAATCAGCAGCAAGCCTCCAATCGGCACGATGGCGCCGAGAATTTTGACGCCCGTAAAGACGATGCCGTACAAGCAGCCGGAAAAAAGTAACACGCCGGCGAATAAACAGAAACCCGCTGTTTGGGCGGCGCTGCCGCCGGTCTGTGAGACCACCCAAGCCACCGCCAACAGCGCCAAGGCGTGATACATTTGGTAACGCACGCCCACTTCGCAGTTGTTCATCCGTTTGGCGAGTTCTTCGCTGGTCAAGCCTTGCCGCGCGAGGAACGGCTCCAAGCCGTGAGCCTGAAAAGCGCCGAGCGCCACGCCCGAAGCGCCCAGCAAGGATGCCAGGAGGATCCAATATTTGGGTTGCACGAATCTGCCGCCTTTATGCGAAAACGATTTTGTTTACCTGAACAAAAGCTCCTGGGCGTCGATTTCCAAAAGCGACTTGGGGAGGTTCTTCAAAGTCATTTTTACCACAGAGAGCAGCGAGACCATAGCGCGGCCGTTAGCCACAACCAAACTCGCGATCAGCGATAGGCGGAGTTATTCACGAAGCGGGAGTGGGCGACCAAAAATAAGACTTGCGGCTGGGAAGTTTATTGGTAACCGTTCATTGCGCCAAGAAGCTCGTAAAAGGAGGATCTCTATGAGAAGTTAAGATTGAAACCTTTTATCGGAGCCTTCACGGGTGAGAATC
>QIKY01000346.1 GCA_003233175.1 Planctomycetaceae bacterium
AAGATCTACCACTCCGGGAACACGTAGTAACATGATGCTGAGGAACCGTATGCTCTAATGCGAGCACGTACGGATCTGTGGGAGCCTTGGGAGAGCAATCCCCTGGGGCCACCCGGTCGGTGGCGCAGGGAATTGTGAGGGGCAATCTATCCCATAGCGGATAACTGATATGCGATTACGAAGAAGGGAAACGCAGAGGCCGCAAAGGGGCAGAGGGCCGCAGAGGAGAACGAAATTGATAAGATAATGACGAAAGGCAAGAAAATAGAATCTCGGCGATGTTCATCGGCTGTGCGATTGCATTGCATCGTCAACTTGGGCCGAGATGATTGCAGCCGGTCCTCTGCGGCTCTCCGCGACTTGGCGCGTTCTGCGTTAAAACGTTCGCCCGAAAACCGCTGAGCCATGTCTGAACTTCCGCCAGCGCTGCGGGAATTTGCGACAGCAATCTATCCGACAGTTCAAAACCTGTGAACGTTTACTGTTTTTCTTTCGTGCCGTTCGTGTATTTCGTGGTTGTAAAATGACCCCGGCAAAAGGATGGAACAAAACAATTTCACCACGCAGGTCATCGTAAATGGAACCACGAAAGGCGCGAACAACACGAAAACGTTGACGGCGGAAAGAAGGCGGTTCTCCTTCCTCTCGTCTTGCTACCCATTTTTGGTAACCGTTCGTGGCGCTGCGGGAATTTGCGACAGCAATCCGGCGCACAGTTCAAAACCCCTGAACCGTTGCCGCCCCGCCGCACCTTGCGTTTATTCCGACTCGTTGGAATCGGGGCTGAATTGTTGCTTCAGGTCGGCGTCGAGCGATTCGGCGTCGGGCGATTTGAGCCGGTTTGCTTGCGCTTGCCGGTTTGCGCGGGCGTCGCCACGGGAAAATCGCCAAATCTGGAGCCAAATCAATGCTAAGGCGATCAGGAACGCGCCGCCCACCGCCGGCGCGGCGTACGGGTTTGCCGTGCTGCGAATCTCGACGAGGCGCGGCTGGAAGCCGATCAACATCGGGCTCAACTGCCGCTCTTTGGGATTGTGTTCTGAAACGTACTGGCTCCGGTAGGAATAGAGTTTGAGGAAGAAGCCGGAGAGTTGTACTTGCACGTTGAGCGTATCGCTCTCGTGGAGCCCTTTGGGCAAGCTTGGCGTGCAGAAAATGACGGGAAAATTGTTGGTGAACGTGGGGGCGTCTTCACCTTCGCCCATGCGCACGATTTCATTGCCCAGCGGCACGAATGCACCGATTTCGTAGTAATGATCGATGCCGTATCTTTCACGAACTTCGCGGTCGCCGGGGCCCAGGCTGATTTTCGTCACACGTCGGACCACGCCCTGGAAATGCACCAAGCGGCCGCGCTTCTGTTGCGGATGAGTGAGCACGTCGAAGACGGGCGTCTGTTCCAAGGCGTCGCCTGGAATACTGGGCGGCTGATTACCCGCGGCCACTTCCAAGAGCCGATAGAAAATGTCGGATTCCAAAGCGCCCAGCGGACGTCGGTCGAGTACGAAATCAAATTCGCCCAGATCGACCCCGTGCGCCGCCAGCCAGACATGATCAGCCGAAACGCCCAAACCCGCGTTTATTTCCGTCGGCCGCCAAGCGATCCGGTCAGCGATAAACAGCGGTCGCCCGGCTGAAAACCGCAGGAACATGGCATTGCATTGCAAATGCTGGCCGAGCGACTCTTTCGCGGTCGATTTCCGCAGCCAGGCCAGCGGCGTTTGTCGGGCGAAAACGACGGCGCCTTTATCAAAGCCGTCCACTTCGACTTCCACTTCATAAAACTGTTCGAACCGCCAGGCGCGAACAAGCTCCGGAGGCAGCAGCCGGTTCTCGGCGGCGGGCAAGCGGTCTTCTTGGAGCAATCGGTCCGCCAAAGATTTCGGCAAGGCCTTGCGTTTCACGCCGACCAACGCTCCCGACAATCGCATCACCCGGGTTTGATACTTATGGGGCGCCGCGACGAGCAATTTCGGCGTGAGTTGCGAATCCGCCCAAGCGGTCCACTGGCCTGCGCTAATGCGAGGCATTTGATATAGCAAACGTGTCAGTAGCGAATACTCGTCGTTCGAGAGCGGCCCTTCGCCGGCGAACGTTTTCATTTGCTCCTGATCGACGCCCAACATCGCTAGTCGCACTTCGGCACTGGAAATGGCGTGTTGTGGCGGTCGCCCTTTCGTTGCCCTGCGCCAAGGAAGCGGTTGGTTCGACGGCAAGCGAGACGGCCGCGGCGCATCGGTTGGCGAAGCCGGAGAAGACGACTCTTTTGGCGCTTCGGCCGCCAACCGCCGCGCCGGCGACCAACAAGTGAACGAAACGACCGCTAGAAAAAACAGCCCCAAAAAACGGTTCGGCTGGTCGAAATTAGGTCGGAGCATGGGCGAATACATTTCCAACGAGAATGATCAAGACTTCTCTACCCCCTTGAGCGTACACCCGTTTGAGCCAATCTGACAAGTATTGGCGCCACGGAACTGCGATAGCCCAAGATTGACGGATACCGAGGCGGGCGGCAGAAAAAATTCCCCCTTGCCAAGAGATTAAGGAGGTTTTGCGTGGTTCAGGCGCCCCCCCTCTAGCTCCCCCTTGAAAAGGGGGAGGATGCGTTTGATAAATTATTTTTCACCGCTCGCCCTAGCGGAATCGACGCGTCGAACACCCTCTTTCCAATGTCTCGGCGGTCGGATAGGCTTCAGGGCGTTGAACTTACGCTCACGCGCGGGCGCACCGTCGGCCGCTCTCTCTGCTCAAATATTGGTTGGTCTCGCTTTACGCGATACGCCCCAACACGCCGCCCTCAAAGACGGACCCCCATAAAATATGAGACGCCCTTTCATTGCCGGCAATTGGAAAATGAACCTCACTTTGGCCGAATGCACGGCTTTGGCCGAGGGTTTGGCCGCGCAAGTGGGAAAAACCGCGGCGTGCGATGTCGCGGTGTGTGCGCCTCATGTGTATTTGGCCGCAACGCTGGCCGCTCTGAAAGGATCGGCCGTGGCGCTGGGCGCCCAGGACGTCTACCACCAGGCCAACGGCGCTTTTACCGGCGAAACGAGCGTGGCCATGCTGCAAGATATTGGCTGCCGTTATGTGGTTTTGGGCCACAGCGAACGTCGGCATATTCTGGGCGAGACAAATCAAGACGTCTGCCGTAAAGTACACGCCGCGCTGGCCGGCGGCCTCACGCCGATCGTGTGCGTGGGAGAAACGCTGGAGCAGCGCGAGGCGGAGCAAACCACCGACGTGGTCTGGGAGCAGTGTTTGGCCTCGCTGGCTGGTCTTTCCGCCAGCCAAGTGGCCGGGTTGGTCGTGGCCTATGAGCCGGTTTGGGCGATCGGCACGGGCAAGGTCGCGACGAAAGAACAGGCCGAGCAGGTGCATGCCGATCTTCGCACAATTCTCGCAACTCGTTACAATTCAGACACGGCCGAGGCGGTCCGCATTCAATACGGCGGCAGTGTGAAGCCGGGAAACGCCGCTGAATTGCTGTCGCAACCGAATATCGACGGCGCATTGGTTGGCGGCGCTTCGCTCAAGGTCGAAAGTTTTATGGGAATTCTGGCGGCGATTTCGTAGAAACGCCGCTCGGGTAGGAGAGACTCCATGCAGATTCTTTTTGGAATACTTTTGTCGGCGGTGGCTCTGTTCATGATTTTACTGGTGCTCGTCCAGCGAGGACGCGGCGGCGGTTTGGCGGGCGCATTGGGCGGCGCCGGCGGCCAGAGCGCTTTTGGCGCCAAGGCCGGCGATACGTTTACGTGGGTTACGATCGGCGCCGCGCTGTGTTGGATTTTACTCAGCGTGGCCGCGATCAAAATGCTCGATGACACCACCGCTAAGATCGGCGGCGATTTTGTCGGCGCCGGAACTGAGGAACCGGCGATCGGGGCCCCGAAAACTGGCGATCAAAACGAAGCCGCGCCGGCCGGCGATGCCGAAGCTGGCGCTTCAAGTGGTGCTCCAAGTGGTGCTCCAACGGGTGATGCTTCCACGCCCGAGCCAGCGTCTGAAGAATAGCATCTCGTTCGTCGCGGACGTCGGCGGGAAATAACGTCTGCATTGGGAAATCGTTTTCCCACACTGCTTAAAATCCACACTGCTTAAAATATTGACGCTTAAGATATAGATATATTGTCGCTTAATATGACGTTGCTTAGCATGACCGGCTTTGGCGAAGCGAGGCTCGAACAAGACGGGCTTTCGCTGGGCGTCGAGGTTCGTTCCATCAACAGCCGTTTCTTCAAGCTCTCCACGCGGGCGCCGGAAGGTTATGCGCCGGTGGAGCCGCGAATCGAGAGTTTGGTTCGCAAGTTTGTCTCGCGTGGTTCGGTGCAAGTGAGCTTGCGGGTGGTGCAGGAGTCATCGGCCGACGACTTTCAAATCGACCCCGTCGTTTTGGGCGGGTATTACCGTCAACTCAACGAATTAAGCGGCGAATTGGGCGCTGAGGCGTTTACCAGGTTAGACGCCTTGCTGACGCTACCCGGCGTGATGGTTGAGCGGCAGCGAGCCAGTAGCGATGTTGAACAACGCTGGCCGTTGGTCCAGAAAACTCTCACCACGGCGTTGGAGCGTCTGCGGCAAATGCGGCAAGAGGAGGGCCGGGCGATGGCCCAAGACCTGCTCGAAAAATGTGCTGACGTCGCTGCGCAATTAACAACGGTGGAGCAACGCGCGCCGCTGGTGGTGGAGGTGTATCGGCAACGATTGACCGAACGGCTGAACAAACTGCTGGGCGAACATGAAATCAATATCGAACCCCGGGATATTGTCCGCGAAGTTGGCATTTTTGCCGATCGTTGCGATATTTCCGAGGAGACGGTCCGCCTGCGCAGCCACTTGGCGCAATTTGAGGCGATCATGAAAGAATCGCAAAGCGGCAAGAAATTGGAGTTTCTCATCCAAGAGATGTTTCGGGAAATCAACACCATCGGCTCCAAGGCGAACAATGCGGAAATTGCCGCCTGCGTGATCGAAATGAAGTCGGCGGTGGAGCGGATGCGTGAAATGGTTCAGAACGTGGAATAGCAGCCTAGCACTCATCCTGGACCCGTCACGCTGGATGATTACGGACCAATAATGCGGACCAGCGGTTTACCGTGGAACGAACAGATTAGATTGGAAATTCGATCACACGCTTACTCAAGATGCGTTCTGAACACGCCATGACTCCAACGGAGCAGCAAGGGAAACTGGTGATCATTTCCGGGCCTTCGGGCGCCGGAAAAACCACGGTCGTGCGCGCTCTCTTGAAGACCTGCCCCTTGCCGCTGGTGTTGAGCGTTTCGGCAACCACGCGCCCGCCCCGCATTGGTGAACAAGACGGAGTCGACTATCACTTTCTCACCGACCAAGAGTTCCAGCAACGGCGCGAACAAGGCGAGTTTTTGGAATGTTTTGAAGTATTTGGTCGAGGGTGCTGGTACGGAACGCTACGAGCCGAGGCGGCCACTGGTCTTTCCAGCGGAAAATGGGTAATTTTAGAGGTGGATGTCGACGGCGCGCTGGCTGTTGTCGAGCAATACCCGGAGGCAATCACGATTTTTCTGGAGCCCGGCTCCCCTGAAGAACTCGAACGGCGTTTGCGGGGTCGAAAGAGCGACTCCGAAGACGCCATCCAACGTCGTCTTGAAGTGGCCCGGCGAGAAATTTCATTTGCGAAAAAATACCGCTACCGCGTCGTGAATGATCAGGTGGATGAGGCTGCGTTGAAACTCTGCGATATCCTAAAAAACGAGGAAAAGAACCCCCATGCTCGATGAACTCAAAGAAGAAGCGATTGTCAACAAAGTCGGCGGGCGCTTCAAACTTTCCACCTTAATGCAAAAGCGTTTGGTCCAACTCAACGCCGGCAGCCGCCCGCTGGTTGAAACGGTGTCGACCAACCAAATGGAAATTGTGCTCCAGGAAATTCTGGAAGACAAAATCTATCTCGACGCCGTCGACATCATGCGCGTCACGGGAAGCAATTCCGACGAACAAGACGCTCCGAAGCTCGACATTGGCGAGGTATGATGGGGCTTCAGATCGTGCTCGGCGTCAGCGGCGGCGTGGCGGCGTATAAGTCGGCCATGCTGGCGAGCAGTTTGGTGCAGCAGGGCGCCAGCGTGCAGGTCGTGCTGACGGCTGCGGCCGAAAACTTTATCGGCGCCGCCACGTTTGAAGCATTGACCGCGCAGCCGGTATTGCGAGATGCATTCGACGCCGCCTATCCGCTCGGTCCTCATATTGCGTTGGCCGAAAAAGCCGACCTCTTCTGCGTGGCGCCGGCCACGGCCAATTTTCTGGGCAAGGCCGCCAACGGTATTGCCGACGACCTGCTCACCACGCTTTTTCTCTCCATCGCCGCGCCGGTGCTGCTCGCGCCGGCCATGAATTGCGAGATGTGGGCCAAGCCATCGGTCCAACGCAACGTGAAAACGCTGCAAGATGATGGCGTGCATTTCGTGGGCCCGGAGTCCGGCTGGTTGAGCTGTCGAAAACAGGGGCTGGGCAGAATGTCGGCGCCGGAAAGCATTTGCCGCCGGATTGCGGAATTAGCGCCCTCGCTTGAGGTATAACCCGAAAAACCTGGTTTTTCGCCTCTTTGAATCCTTCCTAACCGCCTAAATCGCAAAGTGCGGCCAACCTTCTCCCGATTCTCGCTTGACCCCGCTCTTGTTTGCTGAGTAGAGTTAAATGAGGGAAAAGGGAGGTGGAGCCATGCACCCGGTTAATCGAAACTCTACAGTCGCTCGTTATTTCTCTGGTCTTACGGAACAGACCTTTCAGTCGCAACTGGGCGTGGTTGATACCGAGTTGATCGACTACATCAGCGATTTGCTGGTGCGATTCATTCACAACGACGACATCTTCAAAATCCGCGACCTCAGCGGAAAACGCGTCGACGCCATCGGCCAAATGCTCCGAGAGGCCGACGCCCGCATCGGCCAGGCGCGGCGCGAAATTCACCAGCACATAGGTGATTTCACCCTCTTCTGGACCGGCCTCTATCCTGAGGCTCTCCAGCCTGGTCGTTCTTCCTCGGAGGAGCGATCCGAAACATCGCCGCCGAGTAATTACGCCGTGCTGGGAAAACGGGCGTATTTTATCGCCAGCACCATTCCCCTCGATCCCCAAAAAGACGCCTCCGGCGATCTCCTGTCGCGACTCAGCGACCGCTTCGAACTATGCGCCTACGGCCTGCGCGAAGTGCGGCGGGAATGGGAGCGCCGCGATGACGACGAGGGCTCGCCTCGTCCTTTCTTGATCAACTGAGAAAGCGTGGAGCGGTTTATTCTTGAAGCGGTGTTGAGAAGCCCGGCCATTAAAAAAACGGATTCGTTCACGGTTGGCGCAGGAAATGCGATAGCCATCTATCCGGCGGCGAATACCCCACAAAAGCGAACAGGCCGCGAACGGAGGAAGACGGGAAACGCAGAGACGGGAAACGCAGAACACGCAAAGGCGCGAAGGGCCTCAGAGGATAGACTGCAATCATCTCGGCGCAAGTTGACGATGCAATGCAATCGCACAGCCGATATTTCGTTTTCTTTCATTTCGTCGTTTTTTCTCAATTTCGTTCTTCTCTGCGGCCCTCTGCCTCTTTGCGTGCTCTGCGTTGAAATGTCCGCCCGGATGAAAGGTCCGCCCGGAAACTGTCGAGCAATGTTTGGGCTTCCGCCGCACGGCGTGTGGAAATGCGATAGCCACCTATCCAAAAGTTCAAAACCCTTGAACGGCTATTAATAAAACGGGCTTCCGGACCCGAGTTGGTTTTTCACGCCCGCTACAGGCTGGCGATTGAAGTTCGCCTTGTAACGGCCGGCTAGGGCGTGGCGTCGCGCGGTTGGTACAGTGGCGATTCTCGTGCGAGGGAATCGAGCATGCCTTGCAGATCGGTTTCCAAACGGGCCATGAGCGGGTCTTGCGATTTCTCCCGCGTCCGCTTGGGGCTAACCTCAATCGCCTCGCCGACTTGGAGCACCACGTGCAGCGAACCATGCACCGTCGCGACGTCGGTCAGGTCTTCCTCGATGCGTTCCACCGTTTCCATCAAGCGGTCGACCGTGGGCAGCGAGGGGATGTAGTCGGGCATGTAGCAGGAAACCTGTTGCGAGAGATAAATATCGGCTAGTTGCTCCCAGCGGCGGTCTCGTTCTTCGGGCGTCAGCTTGCCGAGAACCATGTCGGGCAGCAGTTTCATGCGCAACGCCTTCACGCGCGGCACGACCGACCCCTCACGGGCTTCACCCAGCCATTCTTCCTCTAGCGGCTGGAGCAGGCGGTCGATCAGGCCTTCCAAACGTTGCAACCATTCGCCCTCTTGAGGATCGCCAAAAAACTCGATTTCCTTGAGGCACAGCAACGCCCGGCTGACCTTATGGATGCGAGAAATGAGCGGCATGTGCCGTTGCGGCCGCCAACTGAAGCGATGTTCAATGGTCGACAGGATTGGGTCGAGCGTTGCTTCCAGGTCGCCGCCAAAAAAGTACTTGATCGCCACGGGGTGAACGACCACCTTGCCGTTGTGTTTCTGGCGTTTCTTGGCAGCCGCCCGGGCAATGAAACTCACGCCCTCCATCATGGCGTGTAGACGGTCGTTGGTGCGAGAAACGGCGCCTTCGGGAAACACCACCAACGGGCGTTCGGCTTCGGTGAGCATCGAGATGGCGGTGTTGATGGCCGTGCGGTCGATACCTTCGCGGTTCACGCTAAAGGCGCCCATTTTTGGAATGGCCCACGCCATGAAGCGGCCTTGGTGGTAAAGGTGCCAACTGGCCATGGCGAATACGTGCGTTTTCGCTTCTCGGGCCAAGTAGCCGATCACGATTGGGTCGGCCGCGCGGCAATGGTTGGGCGTGAGCATCACGCCATGGCCGGCGTCCAAAGACTCACGAAGTAATTCAACGCCCCGGCATTCGTGGCTGACCACGCCCGCCGAACGGCGCAGCCAAATGCTGATCAGATCAAATTTCTGGATGAAACTGGGCCACCAGTTTCCCCGGTGCGCCGGTACGAAGTGGTACGGCTTTTCAATAATGATTTCTTGCATAACCTTGGACCGTTTCCGTCAGACCCCATTTCCTTTTTGACCCACATGCGGCCAAAGAGGCCACCCACCGTTGGAGTTCACGCTTTAGCGTATTTTCCCCTGCGAACGAAGGTAGGCGATCACTTCGTCGGCCAGCGCCGGCGGCGATTTTTCCCCGGCCGCCAAATGAATTTCGGCCGATGCCGGCGCCTCATAAGGAGCATCGATTCCCGTAAAACCCGGCAGTTTTCCGGCGCGGGCCTGTTTGTAAAGCCCCTTGGGATCGCGCTGCTCGCAAATTTCCAACGGCGTATCGACAAACACTTCGATAAAATCGCCCTCTTCTCCCTGACGCTCAATAGCGGCCCGCGCCGCCTCTCGATCTTCTCGATACGGGCTCACGAAGGCTGTCAACGCGACCACGCCCGCCTCGCAAAACAACTCCGCCACACAGGCAATGCGGCGAATGTTCTCCGCTCGGTCGAGAGCCGAGAAACCCAGTCCAAACCGCTGGGCGAAGGCGTCGTCAAATGTTTCGGCCAGCATTGCAGGGCTGGCGTTGAGCCCGTGGCGGATGTTGTCGCCATCCAACACAAAACTGCCACACCCCAGTTCGTGCAGCTTTTGGTCGACCAAATTCGCGACCGTGCTCTTGCCGCAGCCGCTCAAACCCGTGAACCACACAACGCATCCTCGCGGGCGAACCACGGCGTGGGCATGCCAAGTGACTTGTGTCGAATCCATGAAGGGCCTTGTGGGGAGAATCTTTTGGAAATAACCGGCGTTATTTCAATTGCCTGATTTCGCGGAACAGGGTTGCCAATCTAGAGAGGGAGGCTCGTATTTGCAACGTCGGGCGGGGGAGTTTACGCTGGAGCGTGGCGCCGACGCCGCACGCACAACCGCCAAAAGCGGCTTGAAATTGGTCTCCTGATCGATAATAGTTTTAGGGTGCATTCCATTGGCGTCTAAGGACCGTTCGATGGATTACTGCCGTACGATGGCCTTCCAAGGCCGTCGTACGAGTAAAATCGGACCATTATTTCTCGAACGATCCTAAAAGGCAAACTTATGATACGACGTATTTCTCTTTCCCGACACATGCAACGCGGCTGGCGTGCTGCGGCGGTATTGGTTTTGATGTTGTCGGTCTTGGCGGGGGCGGTTGCTGAGGCAAACGACCTGCGCGTGTTCCCATCGGGGCAACAACCCCCCGACGCCCGGCTCAAGGCCCCCAAGAACCTCAACGGATATTTTCCACTTCTCGTTCCCGAGAGCAAGGACGCCTGGGAAGTTCGGGCGGCCGAACTTCGCCGCCGCGTGCAGGTGGCGACCGGAATTTGGCCGCTTCCGGAAAAAACGCCCCTGAACCCCGTGATTCACGGCAAGGTTTCCAGGCCCGGTTTTACCGTGGAGAAGGTGTATTTTGAGAGCGTGCCGAATCATTTTGTTACCGGGCTGCTGTTCCGACCCGCCGACGGCAAGTCGAATGTGAAACGCCCCGGCGTGCTTTGTCCACATGGCCATGGCGGTCGGCTGCAAGATTACGGCGCCGCCAGAATTCGCCAGATGATTGCCGACGGCGCGGAGCGTTTTGAGAAGTCGGGGCGTTATCCCAAACTAGCCCGATGCGCCCAACTGGCTCGCATGGGCTGTGTCGTTTTCATTTTCGATATGCTCGGTTACGCCGACAGCACGCAAATCTCGACGCAGCTGGCCCACCGTTTCGCCAAACAGCGGCCGGCTTTTGAAGGCCAGGAAAGCTGGGGCCTGTTTAGCACGCAGGCCGAAATGCGTCTGCAAAGCATCATGGGCATGCAAACCTGGAATTCCATTCGCGCGCTCGACTTCCTGGAGCAATTGCCGGAGGTCGACGGCAGTCGGCTGGCGGTAACCGGCGGCAGCGGCGGCGGCACGCAGACTATTCTCTTGTGCGCAATCGATTCTCGCCCCGCGGCGGCTTTCCCCAACGGCATGGTTTCCACCGCGATGCAGGGCGGTTGCACATGCGAGAACTGCACGTTGCTGCGAGTTGGTACAGGGAATGTCGAATTGGCGGCCTTGTTCGCCCCCAAGCCGCAAGCCATGACCGCCGCCAACGATTGGACCCGCGACATGATGTCCAAGGGCTATCCTGAGCTTCGTCAAGTGTATGCCATGTACGGCGCCCAGGAGAACGTCTACTGCCGACCGCTACTTTATTTTCCGCACAACTACAACTACGTCAGCCGCGCGACGATGTACGCCTGGTTCAACAAACATCTGAAAATGGGCTTGAAAGATCCTGTCTTGGAGGAAGACTACGATCCCCTGACTCCCGAGGAATACACCGTTTGGGATGCGCAACACCCCAAACCTACAGGCGGCGAAACCTACGAACGTTCGTTGACGAAATACTTGGCCGAACAATCCGACGCGCAAATTGCGGCCTTGATTCCTCACGATACAAGCACTTCGGCGCGTTATCGGGAAGTGGTTGGCGGCGCCTTTCGCTCCATCGTTGGCCGAGGTCTTTCCGAGCAAAGCGAAATTGTGCGCACCAAAATGGGCGACCAGAAACAAGACGGCTTCATCCTCTTCAAAGACAAACTGCGGCTTCCGGCGCGCGGGGAAGAGCTGCCGGTCGTGTCCTTGTTTCCCACCAAGACCGCCTGGAACGGCGACGTCATTATTTGGCTCGATGGCCAAGGCAAGAGCGGCCTGTTGGACGCCTCCGGCAACGTTCGTCCTGAAGTGCTCAAGGCGCTGCAAAGCGGGGCTTCAATCGTTTCGGCCGACCTCTTCCAACAGGGCGAATTTTTGGCCGATGGCCAACCGATTACGCAACAGCGAACGGTGAAGAATCCTCGCCAGGTCGCGGCCTACACCTTCGCCTACAACGATACGCTCTTCGCCCGCCGTGTTCACGATATCCTCACGCTCATCTCCTGGACCCAAAACGAAAAGCATCAGGCGAAACGCATTCACTTGCTGGGCGTGAACGGCGCCGGAGTGCTGGCGGCAGCCGCGCGGGCTATCGCTCCGGAAGCCATCGACCGCGCCGCCATCGATACCGGCGGATTTCGTTTCACCAACCTCACCTCCTACCTCTCGCCCGAATTTCTGCCCGGCGCCGTCAAATACGGAGATACGCCCGCGCTACTGGCGCTCTCGGCGCCGCAGCCTTTGTGGGTGGCGGGAGAAAACGGCAAGCTGCCGAACGTTGTCACGCGGAGTTACGCCGCAGCAGGGCAGGCAAACAAGGTGGTGGCCGCGAAATCGACGAAAAACGTGGTTGATTCCGCCGTCAACTGGCTGATCGCGCCCTGAAGCCCCATCGTCGCCAAGACACGTGCGATGGCTGAAATACGGGAGGCCCGCCGAATGCCGTCTCGCCGCCGAGAACTTTCTCGTCGCTGCTTTAACGCCGCGCTGCTGACCGGCGCGGCCGGCGCGACGGCCTCCGGCCAAGAAAAATCGGGGCCGCGCTTGCCGGCGCAGATCGCGATCACGTTCGATTTGGAAATGAGCCGCCACTATCCAAAACGCGGCATGACGGAGTGGGACTACCAAAAAGGAAATCTCGACGACCCCACCAAACGCTACGCCGTACGCGCCGCCGAAATCGTCAAAAAACATGGCGCCGCGATTCACTTCTTTTGCGTCGGCCGCGTCCTGGAGCAACCCGACGCGGCCTGGCTCAAACAGCTTGCCGAAGCGGGCCATGCGGTGGGCAATCATACCTACGACCACGTCAATGTATTGGCCGCCACGCCGGCCGCGACACAGTTTCGTTTCCAACGCGCGCCGTGGCTGGTTGCAGGAAAATCGGCCGCCGAGATCATTCAAGACAACATCGTCCAAACGAACGCCGCGCTCAAAAGCAGAGCCGGCGTCGCCGTGAACGGTTTTCGCACGCCCGGCGGTTTTCGCAATGGGCTTTCCGGTCGCCAAGACATCCAGAAAATGCTGCTCGACCTAGGCTTCACGTGGGTCAGCAGCAAGTACCCGCCGCACGACGCCGGTCGGCCCAGGGAACAACCCGACGCCCGCATATTCAGCAACATCGTGGCCGCCCAAGCACAGGCCCAACCGTTTGTGTATCCCAGCGGACTGGTCGAAATTCCGATGAGTCCGATCAGCGATGTCTCGGCTTTTCGCGCCCGTTATTGGAAGTTGAAAAGTTTCTTGGAGGCGATTCGGCGGTCGGTCCAGTGGGCGATTGCCACCGGCGGCGTGTTCGACTTCCTCTGCCACCCTTCGTGCATGGTGGTGGAAGACCCGGAGTTTCGCACCGTCAAGATGATCTGCGACACCGTGGCCGCCGCCGGAGAAAAAGCACAATTCGTCACTCTCGACGCCATCGCCGGCCGCGTCGCCTCTCGCCGCTCTTGACTTTGCCTTAAACCTTCTAACACAACTTAGTAGGTCGGCATCAAACTCCGTGTTTGAAACGCCCAACAGGGGTTATGTTAGCTGGACAGCGCCATGTTGACTGTGGCTGGCATCGTTAAATCGTGATCTGGATTGACTTTATCGACCTTGACTTGCGGATGAAAAA
>QIKY01000103.1 GCA_003233175.1 Planctomycetaceae bacterium
CGAACAGCCGGCCTTCCATTCCCTGGAGCGCGAAGAGCGGCAAGAATACCAGCACCACGATCATCGTGCCGAAGACAATCGAGTTTCGAATTTCACAACTCGCCTGGAATACCACCAAGAGTGGAGGCTTGGGGTTCTCCACGTTCCGGTTCTCTTTCAATCGCCGAAAAATGTTTTCCACATCGACGATGGCGTCGTCCACCAGTTCGCCAATGGCCACCGCCAAACCGCCCAATGTCATCGTGTTGATTGAAAGTCCAAAAGCGGTGAAGACGATGGCCGTAATGCCGATCGAGAGCGGAATGGCCGTGAGCGTGATGAACGTGGTGCGAAAGTTCATCAAGAACAAAAAGAGAATGATAACAACCAGACCGCCGCCATCGCGGAGTGCTTCGATCACGTTATCAATCGCGCGGTCGATAAACGCCTTTTGGGAATACAGTTCCTTCGCGATATGTATGTCTTCCGGCATTGCCGGCTCAAGCTCCGCCAGCGCTTTCATGATTTCGTCGGTGACTTCACGCGTATCGGCGGTGGGCTGCTTGTTGACCGTCAGCACGACCGCCGGCCCGCCGTTGAACGTGCCGTCTTCATTCCGTTCGTAGGCCGAGCTATCGCCGCGTTTGACCTGCGGCCCTTCAATGACCTTCGCTATTTGCGACAACAGCACCGGCCGGCCGTCGCGCATCGTGACGACAACTTTCTCCAGGTCTGCGATGGTTTGCACGCGGCCCAACGAACGTACGAGAAACTCATTGGGGCCCTGTTCATCGAGATACCCGCCGGTGGCGTTTTCATTGCTTTCGCGGCAGGCTTTCTCCACGTCGTGAATCGTGATGCCGTAACGCAGTAATTCATCGGGATTCACCAACACTTGGTACTGCATCCGACCGCCGCCAATGGTGAACACCTGCGATACGCCGGGAATCGTGAGTAATCGCTGACGCACCACCCAGTCGGCCAGCGTGCGGACCTCCAACGGCGACGTCTTGCCGCTCTCGCTCCACATGCCGATCATGATGATCTGCCCCATGATGGACGAGATTGGCGCCAGTTGCGGCTTGACGCCCTCCGGCATTCGGTCTTGCACCAGTTGCAGGCGCTCCATCACGATCTGCCGATCGTTGTAGATATCGGTTCCCCAGTCGAATTCGACATAAATCACGGAGATGCCCACGCCGGAGGAACTCCGCACCGCTTCCACGCCGTTGGCGCCGTTGAGCGCGGTTTCGAGGGGAAAGGTGATCAGCGCTTCGACTTCCTCCGGCGCCATTCCAGACGCTTCGGTCATCACCACGACGCGCGGCCGGTTGAGGTTCGGGAAGACGTCGATATCCATGTTCACGGCGGCCCAGACGCCGTAGCCAACCATGAACAAGGCGAAGGCGACCACCAGCAACCGCTGGTGCAGCGCAAATCGAATAATGGCGTTAAGCATGATGAATCAGATTCGTGATTTGGATTGATTTGGAACGGGAGCGGCTTAGGGCTCGTCCGTAAATAAGTTTCCGGTTGTCACTCAAAAAAGCCCGGCATTTCCAAAATGCCGGGCTTTTAATCCGGCAAATAAATTTCGCTCGATTCCTAGTGGTTATGCCCCGCGTGGGGGTCAACGCCGCCGCCGGCTTTGTTCTTCAGGGCCATCTGCAACTGGTGGGCGCCGCTCATCGCGACGATATCGCCGGGAAACACGGAGCCGTCGTTGGCGATCACGGCCCAGAGTTGGTCTTGGTATTCGACTTGCACGGGCGTGCGATCGAAATGGTCGCCGTTTTGTTGGAAGACGTAGCGCTCCGCGCCTTCTTGGGCGACTGCATCGACCGGCAGCACGATTTTGTCTTTCCAATGCTCCACCGGAACATGCAATTGCATTCTCTGGCCCGGCTTGTATTGCCAAGTGAGGAACCGATGCCCGTCAGCGGATTTGCTTTCGTAAACGATTTTGTTCGGCAGGCCGACGTAAAAATACAAGGCGCGCGATTGCGGATCGACTTCGTTGCCCACATAGGCGATTCTCAAACCGTTGATCGTTTCCGTTTTCTGCTGATTGCCTTCTCGCGTCGCGGTGACCTCCCAACCCACGCGCGCCGCCTCCACCAATTCCTCGGCGTCTTGCTCGAACGCGCGGCCTTCCACGTACAGTTCGCTGTAGTCCATCAAGGAGCACAAGGGCGAGCCGGCATCAACGTATTCGCCGGGTTTGACATGCAATTTCCGCAGCGTGAACGGATGCACGGTTTTCTCGCCGTTTCCGTTCTGCTGGTGCTCCGGGGCGTAAACCGTCAGGCCTTGGACAAGCTTGTGCGTATTGCGAATGGTGTCGATCTGGTCTTGTGTCAGGCCGTGCAACAGGAGGCTCTGACCTTGTGCGTTCATCGAAGCCTCGATCTTTTGCTTTTCATATTTGCGCAACAACAGTTGCTTTCCGGCAATGGCGCCCGAAGCGGCAACTTCCTTGAGCCGGCGAATTTCCTGCAACTCAACATCGAGCTGTTCGACGGAGCGGAGGAATTCGCTCTGCGCTTTCACCAGTTCTTCGTGAGTCAGACGCAATTCGAACAGCGGTTGCCCGGGCAAAATCGCTTCGCCTTCGATCGGATACACACGCGTCACGCGACCGCCCAACGGCGCCGTGACCGCAATATGCGCCCGCCCTGGTCGGCCAATCACAACAGCCGGCATTGCTATGGTTCGCACGTAAGGCTGCAATATAATTTCGCCGGTCGTGAGGCCGACATTCTTTCTCGCCTGAGGGCTAAGCTCCAAAGAGCTGCTTTCATCATGGCCTTTGTGGCTATGGTCGTGCTCGGCGTGGTCGTGAGAGTCGGCCTTCTCGGCTGTGTCGGCTTTGTCGATGGAGCCCAGCAACTTATTTGCCTCGGGCAACCACTGGTTGCGAAACAAGACGGCAAGCAAAACTACCACCGCAACAGCGCCGCCGATTGCCAGCCATTTCATCGTCTCTGGACTGACTGCGGAGGCCGCTGTTGGTTGAGGCGCTGTTGGTTGAGGCGCTGTTGGTTGAGGCGCTGTGCCGGTTGGGCCGCTGCCTCTTGCGGTTTTGTCCCTTGGGGGTTTGTAACCTTGAGAATTCTCCAGGGTATGACTCAAAACGAGGGCGCTGTGAACAACCGGACCTGCGCGTGGAACAACGAGAACGACATGCGATGCAACGCGCAGCGCGACCGTTCGAGACGTCGAACAACACGAGGCGATACGGAATGCGCGCGAAAAAAATGCTCTAGCCAGTCGGCGAGCAGGCGGCGGTTATCAAATCAGCAGGATTGATAGAAAGAGGTGTGGACGCAAGCCGCGACCAACAAAGTTGAGGTCGGCGCCGGCGCGGGGCGCGGCGGCAAGCGTGGCGTCCGCTGCAAACGCGGCGAAAACAGCCGGCAGGGCGTCGGTCTTGAGCAGCGCAGTTGCTGGCGAGGAACCAACGAGCGCCACGCTGCATTCTTCCCGATCGCATTCGTGTGGGAAATGATGAGCCAGTTGGGCGCCGTGAACCAGTGAAACGTCTTCAGCAATGGGAGTGGCCATGAGTGTGGCGTCGCCATCTTCGCCGCACCCATGGCAACCGCACTCACTCACGGCGGATGCCGACGTTTCGCAACTCGCCAATTCACACGCATGGACGTGATGCAGGCAGCAACCCAGGGTTGCATGCACGACGAACAAGGCCGCCAGGAAATTGGTGAATAAACGGTTCATGAGCACTGAATGCATGTGTATTGGGGCGAACAACAAGTCGTCGGCCCCGATTATCGGCGACGGTTGGGCAAGGGCCCATTCCATTTTGTTCACTGTTCCATAGTACGCTTTGTCTGGCGATGCGACAAGGCACAAACACTCCGAAGCCCCGGAAGCACCGCCAGACCTACTACTGCCGCACCTATTTCGTCAAACTTCCACTCAACAATAAACCGCGAATCTCCATGACCGACGCCGACAGTCCTCGCAACGAATCGAGATACGCCAGATTCGTCTGGAAATACGTCCGTTGGGCGGTGAGCAGGTCCAAGACGCCAAACTCCTCGGCTTGATAGCCGGCTCGGATGAGGTCGAGTGTTCGCTTGGAATTGTCGATAATACCGCCCTTCCTGGAATACTGCTCCACTTGGTTGCGGGCGCTTTCGTAACTTTGGAAGGCGGTTGCCAGGCGTGCCTGTAGGCTCAAGGTCAGACGGTCGACCGCTCGATCGGCGGCGGTGGCTTGAGCGCGCGCCTGGGCGATGCCGCCCTGATTACGGTTCCAAAGCGGCAGCGGCAGCGTGACCCGCAAATTGCCGTTGCTGCTTCCCGTGGAACGATCGTCTTGCAAAACAGCAAACACGGTGATGTCGGGAACAACCTGGGCGTACGCCCGTCGGATTGCCCATCGGGCCGCCTCAACATTCGCCACCGCAGCCGAAAGTTCAGGACTCTCGGCCAGCAGACGCTCCAACTCCTCTTGCCACGTGACCGAAAGATCATCGGCCTTCAATTCGCCCTCGATACGCTGTAAGGGCATGTCTGGCACGCCCAACACCGCGATCAGTCGCCGAAAAGATTCCATGTGCTGGTTGATCGCGTTTTGTAACAGAATACGAGCGGTTTCCGCCTCCACGGTGGCCCGCAAAGGATCGGCTTCACTGACCTCTTCGCCACGGAACAAGGCCTGCGCCGCGTCGACGCCCTGGAGGCTGATACTCACCAACTCTTCGGTTAAATCGCGCCGCCGCTGGGCAATCAGCACGTTGTAATAGCCAATGCGGACGTCGGTCAGCACGCGTAGGCGAAAAGCTTCCAAATTACGCTCCGCCTGTTGCACCTGCCAAGCGGCGGTTTCCCGATCCAATCTCAATTTCTTGCCGGTAATGAATTTCTGCCCAACGAAAACACCCTGCTGTTCGGCCTCGCCATGGCTGCCTAACTGTTGGCCCACGTAGCCCACGTTGGGGTTCGGCGGAAGCCCTGCTTGCAACCAATTGCCTTGCGCCGCTCGCACACGCGCCGAAGCCATGGCGATCACCGGGCTGTTCCGCATCGCGATATCTTCCAAATCGAGCAGCGAATAGTCAGACTGCGGCAAACCGCCCGCCTGAGGAATCTGCAACGGCGCCGGAGCCAGGTTGGGGCCTTCTCCGGCTTGCGGTTCATACGCCACTCGCCGGACCCCGTTGCGAGACGACATACCCCGCGACGACATACCCGACGACGACATATCTGCCGTTGGCGCCGGCAGCCGACTGGGTTGAATTGCTTCGGCCGCTTTTGGAGGCGCGTACCCGCTGGTGAGCGGGTCGGCGTTAATGAGCGGGTCGGTGGTGCGGCAGCCTCCGGCCAACAGCAAAATCGAAGCGAGAATAAGTGGGGTGGGTCTCATCACAACGCGACCTTTCTTCTGTGCAACAGCGCAGATGATACGTTAGTTGGAGCAACATTCTGGCAAACGAGGGGGGAGCCGGAGCAAGAGGCGCGATGCGGGAAGCGACGCCTCATCCAGCAAGAGCCGTGCGGAACGACCTTTCGTTCCGCACGCTGCCAAACGTCGTTAGATCAAGAAGCGGCACAGATGTATGCGGGTTTCCGCTGCCGAGCAGGTGGGTGCGGCAGGTGGGCTGGAAACGCGGCTAGTCTTGGCGGGGAGTGTCAGACGGGCGGAATCGAGCGTCGCCAAAGCATGTTTGGCCGAATCAAAACGTCGCCCCGGACTACACGGCAATGCCTGTGAGCCCACGCGTTGACACCAGCATGTTGGTAGGTGATTCGTAGGTGTGGCCGGAAGGGAGACGGCAATCTTGCCGCCATTCGACGGTAGAATGCCGCCATCGCCGCGTCCTAGGAAGCACCCGCAGCCACAACCAAAGACGCCCTCACCGTAGGCATTCGCAGCAAAGGCGGACACGCCATCGTGCGAGCAAAAAGCTTGCACGCCTTGCATTGCCTGAAGAGGCGAAAGCAGAGCGGCAAAGCAAATCAGCCATTTCGAGTAGGTTGTAGTAGATGATTGCATGACATTGGCTCAAACAACAATAAATCCAGCTTTCTCAAGTATCGGCTGCGGCGATTTTGTAGCTTGAGCGAATTCAGACGATTGCAACGAACAGCGAAAACTTGCAGAAAACCCGGGCGAATATCCGATAATAAGAGCGGCGAATCCCTCACGACCGTTAAATCAGTTCAACTTGACGCCGGTTAGGTCGCTACGTATAGTTGAGAAATACAGTTTCTTTTTGCTCTCGGCAAAAGCCAAATGCAGCTTCGCATCCTCATCTTTGTGCTGCTCGCCAGCGTGCTGGTTTGCCCCTACTTGTGCTTGGGCGAAGCAGTGGGGGCGGAGGTTGCGCCGTGTCAATCGGGCCAACGCCTCTTGAGTTTGTTCGGCCAAGCGGGTTGTTGCGGCTGTTCGAGTGACCAAGAGCAGCCGGGGCAAGATCTTCCCAGCCCGCCTTTGCAGCACGACCCCGATTGTTTTTGCCACGGCGTGATTTCGGCTGGCGTTCTGCGCTCGCTCGATTTTGATCTTTCGACATCGCCGGCAATCTACGGGTTTATCGACGACGCCGTGTTGCCGTCGACCGGCCACTCCTTGGCGAGCATTTCTTTTGAGCCGCCACACTCGTTCCCGCCGTTCTCCACTGGGCGAGACGTTTGCATGCTGATCTGTACGCGCCTGCTCTGAGCGTTGCCAACAGCGTTGCCTTTCTTACATAGGCGCGCCCTCTTTGTGGCTCAATCACTTCCCACTGAATCGTGATCGATATTGCGTCGTTCCATATTCCTTGGGCCAATGCTTTGCGGCTTCCACTTATTTCGAGGCATCTTTCATGAGCACCCATGCGCCCCTCACCCCCAAAACGGAAACCAGCGCCGACGCCGCCCCGCCCGCGCCAAACCCCACGCCAGATACAGCCGAATCGCCGGATACAGCCGAAACAAACAACGCCGCGCCCCGCGCCGCTACGGGTGTTGCCGCGTTGATTCGTCGAATTGGCAATTCCATTCCCACCATGCTGGTGTTCGCCGTTATCGGCGGCATCGGCTATTGGGGACATCATCACAACTGGCAGATCCCCAAGTTTTCCGACTTAACCCATGCCAACCCAGCCGAGGGAGTGGCTTGGTGCGATGAGCACGGCGTTCCCGAAGAGGACTGCATTTCCTGCAACGCCGAACTCATGCCCAAAGACCAACTCTTCGGTTGGTGCAAGGAGCACGGCGTGCATGAATGTGTGTTGCATCATCCCGAGGTGGCGCAACTCAGCGAAGTCCCCGAAATCGAGCCGGCCGATTTGCAGCGCGCCGCGCGGGCCATTGCGATGCGGCCGCGCACGAAAAACGATCCCCGGTGCAAAATGCATCTGCGGCGGATTCAATTCCCCTCGATCGCCGCCGCCGACAAAGCCGGTATTGATATCGGCTTGGTGGAGCGCGGACCGGTGTTGGAATCGGTCTCCGCGACCGGCGAAGTGCTCTACGACCCCACACTGGTGGCGCGTTTGGCGTCTCGCGCGGCCGGCACGGTGTGGCGGGTGGAAAAAAATGTCGGCGATTCGGTGCGCAAAGGCGATGTCTTGGCGTTGGTCGACGCGGCTCAAGTGGGGCAGGCGAAGGCGGCCCTCTTGCAATCGCTGGCGCAGCTTGAGTTGCGCGTAAAAAATTACGCTCGCTTGAAAAACATCAAGCAAGGCGTCGTTCCAGGACGCAGCGTATTGGAGGCGGAAACGGCGTTGGTCGAGGGGGAAGTGGCGATTCAGAAGGCGGTGCAAACGCTGGTCAATCTGGGGCTGCCGATTTCCGTCGCGGAAGTTCGGCGAACGCCCGTGGTCGAACTGGAGCGCAAAATTCATTTCCTGGGTCTGCCGGCCGGCATCAGCCAAGAGTTGGATCCTGTACGAACCACGTCGAATTTGCTGCCGCTATTCGCGCCGCGCGACGGCACGGTTGTCGATCGCGATGTCGTGGCCGGCGAGGTGATCAGCACCACGCAAATGCTCTTCACCGTGGCCGACACCAGCCGCATGTGGCTGGTGTTGAACGTGCCCTTGGAGGAAGCCCGGCAAGTCGCGATTGGTCGGAAGGTCGTTTTTCAAGCCGATGGCGCCGATCACGCCGATACCGGAACGCTCACCTGGCTGAGCACCGATGTCGACCAACAAACACGCACCGTCAAGGCGCGCGGCGAACTGCCCAACGAAGACGGCCATTTACGCGACAAAACATTTGGCGCCGGAAAAATTATCCTCCGCCAAGAGCAAGATGCAATCGTCGTTCCCAGTTCGGCCGTGCATTGGGAGGGCTGTTGCCACGTCGTGTTCGTGCGAGACAAAAACTTCATGAAAAAAGGCGCCTACAAAGTATTTCACACGCGGTCGGTGCGGCCCGGCGTCGTGATGGACGACAAAACCGAAATGATCGCCGGCTTGCTGCCCGATGAAGTGGTCGTCACGAAGGGCAGCGGCGTGCTGCGAGCCGAGTTGCTTAAAGGCAACTTGGGCGCCGGCTGACTGTGCGGAGAATAGCAGCCGGTCGGCTGCACAATGCAGGGTGGTTGCTTGCGACCGCCCCACAGTTCATTTTACCTTGTTCCAACAAACCATCGGGCTTTCCCATGCTGAACTGGATTATCAATTTTTCGCTGCGCAACCGCGCTCTTGTGCTGCTCACGTTTCTCGCCGTGATCGTCGCCGGCGTGTGGTCGTTGCAGTATCTTGACGTCGACGCCTTCCCCGACACCACGCCCGTCATGGTGCAGGTCAACACCACGGCGCCGGCGCTCTCGCCGGAAGAAGTCGAGCGGCAGATCACCTTTCCTATCGAGCAAGTGATCAGCGGATTGCCCGGCTTGGAAAAACTCCGCTCGATCTCCAAGTTCGGCATGTCGCAGGTCGTGATTACGTTTGAAGACGGCGTCGATATCTACTTCGCGCGGCAGTTGATCAACGAACGACTAGGAACGGTGGCGCTGCCGGCGGGCATCCAACGGCCCAAAATGGGCCCCGTTTCAACAGGCTTGGGAGAAGTTTTTCACTATATCGTGCGGCTCAAGGACGTCGATATTTCCTCGCTGCCCCGAGAACGGCAGATCGAAAAACTGACCGAACTGAGAACCATTCACGATTGGGTCATCAAGCCGCAACTGCGCACGGTTCCCGGCACGGCGGAAGTGAATAGTTGGGGCGGCTTCGAAAAACAGTTCCAGGTTCGCATCGACCCCGCCCGCGTTATTCGCCATTCGCTAACCTTCGAAGAGATCGTGCAAGCGCTCAAAAACAACAACCGCAACGTGGGCGGAGGCAATATCACGCGGAATGCGGAAATGTTGCTGGTGCATGGCATTGGCCGCACGGTGAATATCGAACAGATCGAGAATATCGTGATCAAGGCCCGAGACGGCGTGCCGGTTTATGTGCGCGACGTGGCCGACGTGCAGATCGGCCATGAAATTCGCCGCGGCGCCGTCACCGCCGACGGACAAGGCGAAGTCGTGTATGGACTGGGCTTCATGCTGATGGGCGAAAATAGCCACCAAGTAACCTACGCCCTCAAAGCCAAGATGGAAGAGATCAAGGAGTCGCTGCCGCCGGGCGTGGAAGTCGTGACGGTTTATGATCGCACCGAACTGGTCGACCACGTGATTGAAACAGTGCAAAAAAATCTGTTCGAGGGCGGACTATTAGTGATCGCGATTCTGTTTATGTTTCTGGGAAACTTGCGCGCCGGTTTGATCGTGCTGGTCGCGATTCCACTCTCGATGTTATTCGCCTTCTCCGGCATGCTCCAGTTCGGCGTCGCGGCCAGCCTGCTCAGCCTGGGCGCGATCGACTTCGGACTGGTCGTCGATAGTTCGGTGGTGATGATCGAAAACTGCGTGCGCCGATTGTCGCACGGAATTCCCCCCGGCCAAACCAAGTTGGATGTCATCCGCGACGCCGCCATCGAAGTTCGCAAACCGACGATGTTCGGCGAGTTGATCATCATGATTGTCTACCTGCCGATCCTCACCTTGGAGGGTGTTGAGGGAAAACTATTTCGGCCGATGGCGCTCACAGTCATCTTCGCCTTGGCGGGCTCCATGGTGATGTCGCTCACGCTGATGCCGGTGCTGGCCAGCTACATTCTGCCGAAGCATCTTGAAGAGCGCGAACCGTGGCTGATTCGCGTCATCAAACGCCTCTACCAGCCGGTGTTGCACTTCACCATGCACCACAAAACCGCCATCATCGGCTTCGCCTTGTGCGTGTTGGCGGTGGCCTTCGGCCTGATCGCGCCGAACTTGGGCAGCGAATTCGTGCCCAAGCTTTCCGAAGGCGCCATAGCTATTAACGTGGTCCGACTGGCGGGCACCGATCTCGACGAATCGATCCGCTACAACACGCAAATGGAACGCGCGATCCGCAAGGAATTTCCCGACGAAGTCGAACACACCTGGAGCCGCATCGGCAGTGCGCAAATCGCCACTGATCCGATGGGCATCGAACTCACCGATATGTTCATCACGCTCAAGCCGCGCAGCCAGTGGACACGCGCCAAAACACAAGACGAACTCACCGTGCTGATTCAAGAGTCGTTGCGGGAAATGCCGGGCCAGCGCATCGCGATGACGCAGCCGATCGAAATGCGGCTCAATGAAATGATCTCCGGCGTTCGCTCCGACGTGGCCGTGAAACTGTTCGGCGACGACTTCGAGGTGTTGGTCGAAAAAGCGGAGGAGATCGCCACCGTGTTGCGCATGATCGACGGCAGCGCCGATGTCGCGGTGGAGCAGGTCACTGGCCAGCCGGTGCTGCAAATTAAAGTCAAACAAAACGAACTGGCCCGTTACGGCGTTTCGGCCAACCAAGTTCTCAATTTGGTCCAGGCGCTGGGCAGTTTTGAATTGGGAGAAGTCTTTGAGGGGCAACTCCGCTTCCCGCTCATCATCCGACTGCCCGAAGCGATTCGCTCCAGCCCCGTCGCGATTGGCCAGATTCAACTCACCACCCCTTCCGGGCAACGCATTCCCCTGGCCCGCTTGGCCGATATCAAAACGGTCGAGGGGCCGTCCACGATCACGCGAGAATGGAGCTATCGGCGGATCAACATTTCGTCGAACGTTCGCGGTCGTGATATCGGCACCTTCGTGGCCGAAGCGCAACGCCGCATCGCGGAGGAAGTGCAGTTGCCGCCGGGGCGTTATCATCTCGAATGGGGCGGCCAATTTGAAAACATGATCAGCGCCCGAAAACGCCTGATGATTGTCGTGCCGATCGTCATTGCACTGATTTTCATTCTGCTCTACATGACCTACAACAACATGGTGGATGCGATCCGGGTGTTTACCGGCGTGCCGTTCGCTTGGACCGGGGGGATTTTCGCCCTCTGGATTCGCGACATGCCGTTTTCGATTTCAGCCGCGATCGGTTTCGTGGCTCTTTCCGGCGTGGCCGTGCTGGACGACATGCTGCTCGTTTCCACGATTCGCCGCTTGCGAGCTCAAGGCATGGGGCTGGAAGAGGCGGTGGAAACGGCGGCCATGACCCGCCTGCGGCCAGTGTTAATGACCACGCTCGTGGCGGCGTTGGGCTTCATTCCGATGGCGGTCAACACCGGCATGGGCGCCGAAGTGCAGCGTCCGCTGGCGACCGTCGTGATCGGCGGCGTGATCAGCGCGACCGTTATGTCGTTGCTGGTATTGCGTGTTCTTTACATGGTTTTTGCCGGACCGGTGGGCGGACGCGAGGAGCGCCGGGAACCGAGCGCCGAAAGCGAGGAAGAGGCCGATCTTGTCGGCGCCGGCGGCGATTGGTAACGAGGCGTTTTTGCGCGGCATCCGAAAGTCGGCCAAGTATGCGGAAGTTTTAGTTGTTTCAGTTTTTAGTTTTCTCTAAAGGGAGTGCGGAATGAGTTTAGTCATGTTTCAACGAAGCGCGATGTGCGGAGTTGCGTTGGCCCTGTTGGCGTGTACCATCGGTTGTGGCGATCAGTCAGGTGGTGGAGATGGCGGCGCGCCGCAAGCGGCGGAGGAATCACACGAAGGGCACGATCACGAACCAGGCGAGCACGAAGACGGCGAACACGAAGACGGCGAACAGGCCGACGCCGGGCATAATCTTGGCGGCTTTTGGTGCAGCGAACACGGCGTTCCGGAGGCCGATTGCAGTATGTGCAGCTCCGTCGCGGCGGCGAAGTTCAAGGAAAAAGGCGACTGGTGTGAAGAGCACGATCGGGCTGAATCGCAGTGCTTCAAGTGCGATCCGTCGCGGGCGGAGAAGTTCGTGAAACTCTATGTGGCGAAAACCGGCAAACAGCCGCCCAAGCGAGCCGAGTAAGACAAGGCAAACGCCTGATAGGATGCTCGTTCAGCGGACCGTTGCGTTTCTACATGCTGGAGTCACTGACGAAAATGTGAAACGAACGTCGCTGTTTTCGGTTCCTCGCTAATTTTGACGGTTGACTCCCGTGCGATTCCCATCGAAGGCGCGCGTCGCTAAAACGAGCAAGAGCGGTGCGCCGAAGACCTCCCTGCGGCTCGACGAGGGCGGTGTTTCCGGAAGGGCCCCGGTTGTCGCTCAAAAAAGCCCGGCATTTTTGAAATGCCGGGCTTTTAATTTCGGTAGGTATATTCGGGACTGTTCCCAGGGCGCGTTCGAGAAACAAACGCCGCTCGCTCCTTGTTATGAATCTTGCCGACGATGAGGCGATTTCCCCTCGGCGGTTTGCCGAATCGCGGCGCGGAGTTCGGCCAGAATCATGCTGGTGGCGCCCCAAATGTCGTCGCCCGACCAATGAAAACACGGCGCCTCGAACGACACCTCGCCGCGCGTGATCGTCATCCGCCGTACAAGGGTTGGCTCGATGAGCCGGAAAGCCGGAAGCTCGATGAGGCTCGCCACTTCAGCCGGATTGGGCGCCAGCGCGTAGTCGTCGGGAAGCACGCCCACCCAGGGCGAAACCCAGAAGTTCGAGCCGAATACATAGAGCGGCGTCAGTTCTCCCAACACGCGCACCGCTTCCGGAGGCGGCCCCAGTTCCTCCGCCAATTCCCGCAACGCCGCCTCCCGAACGCTCTCGCCCGGTTCGATGCTTCCTCCTGGAAGACAGACTTGGCCGCCATGGTCGGGCAGGTGCTCTGGGCGGCGCGTCAGGAGCAAACACCTTCGGCCGTTTCGCCGCAGAAAAACAGCCATCACCGCCGCTCGCCGAACCACTGCCGGCAACGGTCCTTGATGCCGGCCAAAGGCCAGTTCCGGCGCCATCTCGTTTTGCGAATTCGGGCCCGGCGGCGGACGACTCAGCCGTTGGGCGAGCGCATCGATAAAATCGTCGCTGTTGATGAATGCATCCATGGAAATCAACGTAGCCGGAAACCGTGACAAGCTCAGCTAAGCACCGTTCGAGAAATTACTGTCGTACGATGACCTTCCAAGGCTGTCGATTTGCTGGTTTCGACGGCCTTGGAAAGCCATCGTACAAGTGAAATGGAACACTGATTTCTCGAACGGTCCTAATGTGAGCGGCAAGTGAGAATATACCAAACGTGGTCTCCCCGTTTTCAAGGTGGGAAGTTTTTTCCGGCGGTCTTGCTAGTCGAGAATCGCCACGACGCGCGCCGGTCCCGCCGAACCGCCCACCACTTTTAGCGGAAAGGCACAAACGCGAAAGCCGCTGCGCGGCAGTTGGTCCAGATTCGCCAGACGTTCGATTTGGCAATACTCCCGCTCCACGCCAACAAAATGAGCCGCCCAGAAAATGTCGGCCCGGCCGGTGCGACGCGCCTCTTCCGCCTGAACGGCCAGCGGTTGGTCCCAGCCCCAGGCGTCGATTCCCATCACCCGCACGCCTTGGTCAATCAACCAGCGGGTGGCTTCGGCGCCGACGCCCGGCCCGGCGGCAAAATACTTTTTGTCTCCCAGCAGGCGATCATTGCCGGTCTGGATGAGGACAATATCTCCGGGGCTGAGCGCGTGCTCCGCCAATCGCAACCCGGCTTGAAGATCGTCGACCGTGGCGGCGGCATGCGATTCGAGATGGCGAAGATCAAGCACGACGCCCGGCGCGAAAAACCAATCCAGCGGCATTTCATCAATGGTGCGCGCCGGCGCTCCGCCGCAAGTGGGGCCATAATGCCAGGGGGCGTCGACATGCGTTGTGCCGTGGGTCGATAGTTGCAGCACGTCGTTGTCCCAGCAGAGACCCGTTGCCAAGTGTTGCTTTTTGACGCCGAACAACAGCCAGGCCACGAACCGACCAAAACGGTGGCTCTGCCGCTTGACTTTCGTTCGCGCCCACCAAGGCGCCCAGTCGGCGTCGTTATCGAGCGGCGCGCTGAGGTCAACAATTTGCATGGGGCGCCAAAGCCTGTTGCGTTTCTTGGGGGTCCGCGCCGTTGGGGTGTACGCTTAGAACCGTTGGGTGGCCCAGGTTCTTGAACCTGGGCGGGCGAAGCCCGCAAGAGGCGACCTATCGCGGCCAACCCAACGGAACACCGACCGATTTCTGCTGCTCATACCAACGCGCCGACGACCACCGCCAGTCAACCGCTTTCTCCGCCAGCCCAGCCCGCACCGGATTCAGATGAATGTATCGCAGCTTTTCTTCCAGTTTTTGGTTACTGTAGATTTCAAATGAATAGTACTTCGATTGCCAAACGGGCTCCTTGGGCGAAGTCTGTTGCAAATAACGAAAATCCACCTGCTCTTGCCATTTCCGTATCCCGTAACTTGAACGCCTCTTCCAGCCGTGCATAAACCGGCTCAACTGCTTCGTCTGCGGAAACCAGACGATGGCATGGACATGGTCCGGCATCAGAACAAACCCGACACACATTGCCGATTGACGCTGTAGTTGCTCGCACAGCACGCCGAGTACGATTCGCTTGGGCTGATCATGATCTAACAGCCGGCGTCTTTTATAGCATGAAAACGTGATGAAGTGAGCAAACAACTCCTCATCATAAATCTTGCGTTCAGACATCCTTTCATCGTGACGCTTCAGTTTGCGATGTCAACCTCTTGCAGGCTACGCCCGCCCAGGTTCAAGAACCTGGGCCACCCTGCGGACCCTACCGGGCTGGGCCACCCCGCCATTCTTACTTCTCCGCCCAAACTGCCTGTAGAGCGTCGGCCTGACTCTCTTTGATCTCAAACTGGCTTCCCGGCTTTATCTGACGTTTGACACCGGCTCGACTTGCAAGTCTCTTAAAGTCCCCCCAACTCTTCGCCCGAGATTCTGCCCCAGGAAACTGTTCGATGTAGAAGTATGTTGCGGTGCCGAAGTCCTCTTTCCCCACCACAGGCATCCTTTCATAGACATCCGAAGGCGTTTTTCGCCGACCGTGGCTCCACATTTGAATCAGCCAATCGTGCTCGACACATTCCTTGCGGAGTCTGGAACTCCCGGCAAATCGGACCCACTCAATATTGCTTCCCGGATTGCTGAGTTTCTCGCGGCATTTCTCTGCAGTTGCTTCCACCACACTTTGATCCTCAGGTAACTCTTTCAGAATCTCCGAAATCCCCACGATCCACGTTCGATGGCCACCTACTTTAGTCTTGACCCTGGGCCTGGATGCCGCCGATCCCATCCAGCGTTTATCAACCTTAATAGCCAGTAGATTCTCCAGCCGCCGAGTAGTCAAAGGTGTGGCTTGACTGGCGAGCTGATTGACGAACGCCTGAGCCATAACAACGATCGATGGTTGGTCGGTCAGTATTCCTGCCTCGACCAAACTGCTTGCTGACGCTCCAGAGGCGTTCGCTGATCCAATGAAGGCCTTCTCATTGAGAAGAATGATTTTGGCATGGAGTCCCGGAAGGGAATATAATATTGCTCCATTGTCAGACGCTCGTTTCAGTACCGTAGCGTTAGTCTGTCCGGATTTGATCGCGTTGTGGCTAGCGTCGCAGACCAGGAGGTCACCGTCGGCAAACTGGATGTGTTCGTCACTGCTGACGTAGGCGATAGCTGCTCGCTTGGAAGCGTTCTTCGCCAGCTTCGATATTATTGGCCACAAATCGTGGGATAGTAGTTGATTCATTTCATTTCATTTCTCTTTTCTGTTCCAGGACAAACCCGACACACATTGCCGATTGACGCTGTAGTTGCTCGCACAGCACGCCGAGTACGATTCGCTTGGGCTGATCAATGATCTAACATCTGACGTTTTTTGTAGCATGAAAACGTGATGAAGTGAGCGAACAGTTCAGCATCACAAATTTTGCGGACAGGTATGCTTTCATCGTGACGCTTCAGTTTGCGATATCAACCTCTTGCAGGCTACGCCCGCCCAGGTTCAAGAACCTGCGCCACCCTGCGTGTTTTCAAGTAAAGAAAAAAACACGCTGAAGCGTACACTCCAACGGCGCCAAGACCTTACGCTTGAATGGCCGTCAAGCGGCCGGAGCTATCGGCTGGGTGGCACTGTTTTTGTAGGCTTTTGCCTTGCTTTTTGTGTGCCACTGGCTTGGCCAGTGCGAATTCAGTTTGATGCCGAGTCGCTTGATGCCGAGTCGCGACCATTTGCATTCTTGATGGCAGCCGTCTGGAACCGGCAGGATGAAGGCAAACAACCTCATCGCAAGGAATCGAACCTTAACATAACCCACCCAATCGGCCGTTGCCAAACGTTCATTGTTTGCCCGCCGGGACTTTTGAACAACCACTCCAGTGATGCCTCAAAATGCACTGGCAAAGCCAGTGGCACACAAAATACATCGCAAATATAAAGGTAACAGTGACGTAGGGTCCGCTATGCGGACCAAAAGGATTTGCCTCGATTTCCGTATTGGAAATAGCGGTATTCAACGCTGGAAACCGAAAGCGATCGTCGGGCCGCCAGCAAAAATCATGGTGCATAAACGGTCCGTATAGCGGACCCTACATTGCTTGCAATCGCTGGGTGGCCCAGGTTCAAGAACCTGGGCCACCCCCGCGTACACTCCAACGGCGCCAAGACCTTACGCTTGAATGGCCGTCAAACGGCCGGAGCTATCGCCGAGTTTTTTTACTTGGGCGCCGACGCCGTCGAGCATGGTGAGGAACAGATTGTTCAGCGGCGTTTCTTTTTTGAGATCAATATGGCGGCCCGGTTTGATTGTGTTGCCGCCGCGCCCGGCCAGCACGATGGGCAATTCGGCGTGGTTGTGCCGGTTGCCGTCGCCGAGCCCGCTGCCGTACATGATCATGCAGTTGTCGAGCAGCGTGCGTTCGCCTTCCTTGATGTTTTTGAGCTTGCCGAGGAAATAAGCGAACTGCGAAACATGAAATTTGTCGATGCGTTTGAGTTTGTCGATTTTATCTTGTTCGTTGCGATGGTGCGAAAGTTGGTGGTGGCCATCGTTCACGTTCACCATCGAATAGGTGCGATTGCTGCCGGCGTTGGCCAGCATGTACGTCGCGACGCGGGTGGAGTCGGTCTGGAAGGCCAGGGCGAGCAGGTCGTACATCAGTCGGACATACTCTTGAAAATCGGCGGGGGCTTCCTCCGGCAATTTGATATCAGGCCGTACGACATTCGCGAATTGTTCGGCGCGAACAATACGCAGTTCCAACTCGCGCACGCTGGTGAAATATTCCTCGACCTTGCGGCGGTCGGTGCGGCCCAACTGTTTTTGAAGGTTGGCTGCGTCTTGCGAGACAAGATCCAGAATGCTGCGGCGGAAGAAATTCCGTTGGGTGTTTCGCTTGTTGGCTGCTTGATCTCCCGAACCGAACAGTCGTTCAAAAGCCAAGCGAGGATTGATCTCCTTGGCCATCGGCAACGACGCCGACTTCCACGAAACGTTCGAGGAGTACGCACAGCTATAACCGGAATCGCAATTGCCGGCGTTGCGGCCGCGTTCGGTGCCTAGTTCGAGCGACGACAGCCGCGTCTGTTTTCCGATGCGGTCGGCCGCCACTTGGTCGACCGAAACGCCGACGCGAATATCGGCCCCCGAAGTTTTGTAAGGATGAGCGCCGGTGAGGTAGGTCGAAGCGCAGCGAGCGTGGTCGCCGGGGCCATCGCCCTTGGCGCGGCCGTTATCTTGGGCCAAGCCGGTCACGACGTTAATGTCTGACTTGAATTCGGCCAGCGGGGCGAGCGTTTCCGAAAGTTGGTAATTGGCCCCGGCTTCAGCCGGTTTCCACGACGGCATAATAGCGCCGTTGGGGAAGAACACGAAGGCCATTCGCACGGGCGCTTTTGCCGCTCCGGCGGCGCTGGCGATGGCAGGCGTCATGGCGTCGAGCAACGGCAAGGAAATAGCGGCGCCCACAC
>QIKY01000422.1 GCA_003233175.1 Planctomycetaceae bacterium
AACAGATCGTTCGCCGAGGCGTTGCCCCGCCCGCCGCCGGAGGCCAACCGAGCGCCGCCGCGAGCTGCGTCGGTCATCAGTTCATATTGTTCAATCGCTCCGCTGAGTTGATCGAGGCGTTGATCAAGCATCAGTTCGTTGGCCAGGGGAGCCTCAAAAGCTCCCGCATAAAGAAATCGACGATCTTCCAGCGTCTCGAACTGTAGTTTTACCATGGCGCCAATAACTTCCAGACAAGCAAAGATGTGAGGCCGACAGCCGCTCAGAACCACCGCCCGCAAGAGACGCTTGCTCTTGAGAGCCATCTGAAAGATAGCTCACGCTAGAGGCTCGCGCCGGTTTGGCGGCCTCTGGAAAACAGGGGAATCGCGCCGACGGGCGGAATAACTCCCAAAATGCATCCAAACCGACGTTCCCGGAGGTCGCATCTTGCCGCGCCGTTGAAGTGTACGCTTCGGCGTGTTTTCTTCAGTACGACGCACGCTGAAGCGTGAATTCCGACGGCGCGGCGCCCGCCCGATATACTGCGGTAGGTGCTTCAACCGCGAAAGTTTTCTGACAAAATAACCCCGCCGACGAAACGGTCGGCCCATCGCTTTCGTCTTACTTGATACAGGTACGAAATATGACGCATTCCGCTCGCACGGAGCATTCTCCCGATCCGGCGTCGGCCACGGGCCGTTTGGAGGAGGCCTTTGCGCGGCACCGGAATGAATTATTGGGCACGCTCTTCTATTTGGTCGGCAACCGAGAAGACGCCCAAGACGCCCTGCAAGAGACGTTTGTGAAATGTTGGCGAAACGCAGATCAAGTCGCTCAGGTGCAAAACCTCAAAGCCTGGATCTTCCGCATCGCGCTCAACACCGGGCGAGATATCCGGCAGACCGCCTGGCGCCGTAAAAAACAATCGCTGCCCGAGGGGGACACGATGATCGAAAGCAAAAACTCCGGCCCTGCGGCCAAACTACAACACCAGGAGCGGCTCGACTTGGTTCGCCAAGCCGTGGCCCAACTCCGATCGGAGGAGCAGGAAGTTTTCCTGCTGCGCCAAAACGGCGAGATGACCTACGACGAAATCTCGGCCGCGATTGGCATCCCCTCCGGCACGGTGAAAACCAGAATGCGGCTGGCGCTCAATAAATTACGCGTAGCACTGGCCGGACTGTGAACCTTTAGGCGTTGAACGCCGCAAAAACAATTGATCGCGACTCACGCGAAGGAATAATACCATGACCCATCAAGACGATCTTCACCAAATACTTTGGGAGTTTGTGTACGAGCTTCTGCCCGACGATCAAATGGCCGCCCTGCGGGAGCAGATCAGTTCCGATCCTGAAACGGCGCGAGCCTACGCCATCGTGCGGCAGCAAATCGACCTGCTGGCCAAGGCCTCGAAACTCGAAGCCCAAGACGTCGAACTAACGCCCCCGGAACCGCCGGTACCGCCGGTTGATTTTACTCCCGTTGCCGAAACAAAGCCCAAAAAATCGTTGCCCGCGAAAAACGCGGCTCCGAATGCATTCAAGGGCGCGGCCGGAACGGTTCGTTGGCTGCTCTCCACCGCCGCCGCGGCGCTGTTCCTATTTACCACCTATACCTATTACGGACCCGATTCGCCGCTGCGTGAATCGGCGGTGGCGGTGGCGGAAAAACGTGTCGCTGATAGCTTGCTTCGTCTGCGAGTCACTGGCCCTGACCAACTCCAGCCGGGCGCTGGCAACCTGTTTTCCGTAACCACCAGCAGTATGGACGGCCAAGCGGTGGCCGCCGATATCGAATACACGCTCTATTCCGCCGCCGATGGCCAGCCGTTGGTCGGTCCTAAACGCGTCGAGACGAACGGCGCCGGCCGCTTGGAAGTGCGTCTTCCGGCGGAGAAGGTGGTTCCCAATTCACGGCTGGAAGTGTTGGCCATGCACCAGGGCGAACATCGGCGGGTGAGTGCGATGCTCGAAGTGGCTGACGACCACTTAATCACGCAGCTCGCAACCGACAAACCGCTTTACCAGCCGGGCGAAACGATCTACTACCGTTCGCTCACACTCACGCGTTTCGCCAAGGAAGCGCCAGACTACGCCGCGCTCTCATTCGAAATTCTCGACCCCTCCGGCGCGCCCTTGGCCGGTTCGCAGCAACAGGGCGGCGCCGTTCGCGGCGTCGGCAGCGGCGCGTACGCGTTACCGGTCGAAGCGGTCGGCGGCGGCTACAGCTTGGTGGTTCGCAGTCTGGACGAATCCTTCCCCGAACAGAAGCGGGAATTTTTCGTGCGGAAATATCGCTTGCCGCAATTGGAAAAAGAGTTGGAGTTAGGACGCGATAGTTACGCGCCGGGCGATTTTGTCACCGCCGATTTCGCCGCACATCGCGCCGAAGGCGGGGCATGCGCCGAAGCCACGTTGCAAGTCACGGCTTCGGTCGACGGCGTGGTTGTTTATGCGGCTGCGCAAAAAACCGATCCCCACGGCGGCTACAAAGTGGAATTCTCGCTGCCCAAGGCAATTGAAAAGGGCGCCGGCGTGTTGGCCGTCACGATTGACGATGGCGGCGTGCGGGAAACGATCACCGAAACCATTCCGATCAATCTCGGCAAGGTGCAGGTCGATTTTTATCCCGAAGGCGGCGACTTGGTAGCCGGCGTGGAGAACCGCATCTACTTTTTTAGTCGCGACCCGTTAGGCGAGCCGGTGCATCTGCAAGGCCGCGTGCTCGACTCCCAAAACCGCACCGTGGCTGAGTTGGAAACCGTGCATGAAGGCCGCGGCGCCTTCCGTTTGATGATTGATCCCCAGGAAACGTACCGCGTGGTAATCGATAGCCCAGCGCCTGCGGTGAAACAGCTGGAAAGCGAACAGCCGCAATTGCCGCAAATTCAGGACGACGCTTTCATCGTGCTCAATACCGGTCGCGGCGTGTTTGCCGCCGACGATTCCCTCACGGTGCAGATCGCTTCAGCGCGGCCGAATGTTTCGCTGATGGCCACGGCGGTCTGTCGCGGCGCGGCGGTCGGCCAACGCGAATTGAAAACATCGGCCTTCGCCGAAGGCAAAAAGTCGAACCTCGATACGGTCACGATTCCCATTGCCGCCCAGGCCGACGGCGTGATTCGTATTACCGTGTACGACTTTTCCCAAACGCCGCCCAAACCGCTGGCCGAGCGGCTGGTGTATCGGCGTCCGGCGCGAACGCTCAACATTCAAATGGGCGGACACAGCGAAGGTTATTCGCCCGGCGAGCATGTGTCGTTCGATCTGTTGGTGACCGACGAAACGGGCCGTCCTCAAGCGGCGGCGCTGGGCGTGGCGGTGGTCGATGCGGCGCTGCTCAATCTGGCCGACGACAAAACGCCCGTGCTGCCCACGCAGTTCTATTTAACGTCGGAGGTGGAGTCTCCCGAAGATCTTGAAGACGCCAATTTTTATCTCTCCGACGACGCCCAGGCGGCCCAATCGCTCGACCTGCTGTTGGGCACACAGGGCTGGCGCCGCTTCGCCGAAACATCGCTGGCCGAGTTGGATTCTTTCGCAGCGGCTGGCGAAGGTAATCATCTTGCCGCTGAAAACCTGCTCGCCCAAAGCACGCCGGAAGAGCGGGAACAGCAGCGCGAGCAGTTGCAACGGCTGCTGGCCATGGAAGGCGCGACCAACCCGCCCAGCGTGTTCGATAACGGTGAAGAACTCGCACAGGAGTACCAAGCGGCGCTGGCGGGGTATTACGTCGAGCGGGAATCCAAACGGAGTTTTTTCGCCACCCTAATTGCCGCTTCGGCGGGCGCCTTGCTGCTGGTGTTGCTGCTGGCGGCGCTGCTGCGTTTGGCGCGCGGCGTTCAAACCTGGGCCCCGGCGCTGGTGGTGGCCACCGCCTGTTTGCTGCTGGGCGTGCTCTGGTTGGACGTGCGAACCGATGCGCCCGGCCAAGTAGCGATGAACAAATTGAGCGATACTGCCAGCGATGAGGATTACGATCAGGATAGTTTTACAACGGGCGGTGCGATTGGCGGCGGAATGGCTGGGATGATGGGCGGAATGGAAGAGAAAATGGAGGGAATGATGGCCATGCCAATGGCTGCGATGGCCCCGGACGAAAAGGCCGCAGCCGTCCCGGCTGATAAATATTGGTACTTTCTGGGAAAACAACAACAGGGCCAAGAAGGTGGTAAAGACCGCCTGCTGCGGAGAAAAGGAAAAGCGGCGGACGGCTTTGCCCTCGTCGAAGCGCAAAGGCTCGGCGCCGCCAAAAAACGTATGGCCGGCAAAAATCGATTCGGAGGCGGCATGGGAGCCTTTGGCGGGGGCTTTGGCGGAATGGGCGACGAAATGATGGGAGGCATGGGGATGGGAGGCAGGGACCCGTTTGCCCGGACGCCACAGCAGCTACCCAAGTTGCCGATTCGTCAATACGCCCACGTCCACCGGGCGAGCGACGACGGCCTGCGCTCCGACTTCACGCAAACCCTGTATTGGCATCCGCTGCTAATCGCCGATGCATCGGGCAAGGCGCATGTGGAGTTTGATCTGGCCGATTCCGTGACCACCTTCCGCGTGCAAACCGCCGCCCATGGCGGCGGACGATTGGGCGCCGACGACGAAGGCCTTGTCTCCCGCATTCCCTTCCGCATCGAACCCAAGCTGCCGTTGGAAGTCACGGCCGGTGATCGGATCGACCTGCCGGTGGCCATTAACAACGATACGCAACACCCGCTGAACGTCGCCCTGGCCTTGCAGCACTCCGACTTGCTCCAACTCGCAGGACCGGCCCAGCAAAATTTCCAACTTGCCGCCGCCGAGCGCAGCCGGGCCTATTTCACGTTCAATGTGGTCGGCCAAAAGGGCCAGGCGGAAATCGTACTACAAGCCAAAACCGAGCAGCCGGGCGCCCAACAACTGTCGGACGCAGTCAAGCGTTCGGTGCGCGTGACGCCGACCGGTTTTCCGATCGCGCAGTCGTTCGCCGGTGTGTTGGACGGTCCTCAAGAATTGGAAATCGATCTGCCGAAAAATTGGATCGCCGGCACGTTGGAAGTCACGCTGCAAGCCTTTCCCACGTCGTTGGCCGATTTGCAAAGCGGCGTCGAGGGCATTCTGCGCGAGCCTGCGGGCTGCTTCGAGCAGACGTCGTCGTCGAACTATCCCAACGTGATGGCGCTGCAATACATGCAGCAGCATAATGTTTCCGATCCCCAATTCACTCGCCGCGCCAAGGACCTGCTGAAAAAAGGGTACGCCAAACTCACCAGTTTCGAGTGCTCCAAGAAGGGCTACGAATGGTTCGGCGGCGACCCCGGCCATGAAGCGTTGACGGCCTACGGCCTGATGGAATTTCAAGACATGCAGCAAGTGTGGGATGTTGACCACGCGATGGTCGACCGCACCGCGGCGTGGCTGCTCAGCCGGCGCGACGGCCAAGGCGGCTTCCTCCGCAACGACCGCGCGCTCGATTCGTTTGGCCGCGCGTCGCAGGAAGTGACCAACGCCTATATCACTTGGGCGCTTTCCGAAGCGGGCCGGCAAGATATCGCCGCCGAATTGAAAGCCCTGGTGGCGGCGGCGAAGAAATCGAACGATCCTTACGTGATCGCCTTGTCGGCGGCCAGCGCCTTGAACGCCGATCAAAGTATTATCCCGCAACAAATCGGCGTCGATTTGCTTAGCCGTTTGTCAGACCTACAAAAAGAAGACGGCCGCTTGGAAGCCGCCGATGGCACGATCACGCGTAGCGGCGGCCTCTCGATGCAGGTGGAAACCACGGCGCTGGCGGCCATCGCCTGGATGAAACACCCCAGCGGCGGCGCGGCGGCCAAGAAGGCGGTCGAGTGGCTGACCAAAAACCGCCAAGGCGGCGGTGGCTTTGGCTCGACTCAAGCCACCGTTCTGGCGCTCAAGGCGTTGGTGGAGAATTCGAAGGCCAATCAAAAAGAGGTCGCCGCCGGGGCGCTCGTTTTGGTGCGAGATGGCCATGAACTGGGCCGCAGCGAGTTTTCCACTGGCGAGAAGGAAACGATTCTGCTTGACGGCATCGGCGCCGAACTGACGTCCGGCGAGAACAAACTGACGATCAACCTCACGGGCGATAACCAAATGCCGTACGTGCTGAATGTTGCTTATCGTTCACCCCAACCGGCCAACGACGCCGCCTGCGCCGTACGCCTCTCGACGCATCTGGCCAAGAGCAAGCTGCGCGTCGGTGACGTGGTGCGGCTCGACGTGACCTTAGAAAACAACACTGACCAAGGCCAACCGATGACCACGGCTATCGTCGGCCTGCCGGCCGGGCTGGAGCCTCGCGCCGAACAGTTGGAGGAACTTAAAGACGCCGGCAAGTACGACTACTACGAAGTTCGGGCGCGCGAGTTGATTTTCTATTGGCGGTCGCTGGCGCCGAGCGTTAAGGGCGACAAAAAGATCAGCCTGCCGCTGGAGTTGGTGGCCGAAATTCCCGGCCATTACACCGGTCCCGCCTCCCGCGCGTACCTCTATTACACGGCCGAGCAAAAGCAATGGACCGAGCCATTGGTGGTCGAAATTTTCGCCCAGTGAATAACCGGGCGATACCAGGATGCGCGTCATTTGGGCGCGCGGCAGTTGAGAATTTCCGTGCGCCGTTGGAGTTCATGCTTTAGCATGTTTTCTTCTGCTCACTCAAACACGCAGCCTAAAGGCTGAACTCCAACGGCGCGGCCTTGGAGCGGGTAAATTCTCAACCGCCGCTCGCCTTGCTTACCACGGCATTGGGCGGCGTTATTCCCGCCGCCCAGTGCAAGGCGTTGGAGAGCAGGCGGTTGACGCCCTCTTGGGCGAAGTCGTCGGCGTGCGCGATCGACATATAAAACACGCGGCCGCCGGTCGGCGTGTGGTGGGTCCAGGCGACCGGTTCGGCCGGATGCCCCTCCACGGCGCCCAGGAGTAGCGGCGTGGCGCCGGCAACCAGCGGATGCACCACATACAACGAACCATGGCTGACCAGCTTCGCCGCATCAACCCCTCGCAGAATGATATGTTCTTCGGCGCCGGGCGCGGCGCTAACTTGCACCGCCGGCCCAGATCCATAATGGTTGCTGTAGTTCCCGCCAAAGATTTCATGATCCCACTGCGTCCAATCTTGATACCCTTTGGGCGGCTCTTGTTTGCGTAAGGAAAAGGCGTGGTTGGCGGTTCGCACGCCGACAATCGGCTTGCCGGCCGCGACAAAATCTCGAATGACCTGCATCTGTTGCGGCGGCAGCACGCGCCGCCGCACGCTGATCAGAGCGATATCGGCGTCGCGCAGAACTTCAATGCCGGGAAGATCGTTGCGGTCGTTGGCGTTGGCGAACACATAACTAACGCGAAACGTGCGGCCCAAATGTTGGCGTGCGAACGCGGGCAGCGTCTCTTCGGTGCGATACTCGCGCTCCGCCGAGACAATCACCAAATGCGGCCGCCGGTCATTCCTGAAGCGGAACGGACGGCCGCCCAGCAGTTGGTCGCTGGTGATGGTCGGGCAGACCCATTTTTCGATATGCTCGACGATTAAATCGGTCCCGGTGAAGTGGCTCACAAACGGCTTGCTGGCCGGGTTGTACATGGTGTCGGTGAGGTCGCGGACGAGCACCACCTGCTTACCGTTCTTGGCCATTTGGCGGAGGCCGAAGGGCCGCCCCAGCACGCACATATTCACATGCACGCCGACCAAGATCACGTTCTTCACGCCCCGCTGCTCCATCACGCTCCAAATTTCCTCGCCGTTGTCGCTGATGAAGTCGGCGGCGGCGTCAATGTCAAGGGCGTCGGTCTGTTTTTTCCAAGGCGCCTTGGGGTTGCGGCCCAGCGCCTCAAGTTGCGCGGCCCATTCGGCGTGTTCGGCCAGATCATCATCTTCGCCGCCATCGGTTTGATCGATCGGATAATCGCCCTGCTCTTCCGACGGAATGTTGTAACACCACTGGCCGATTTCTTTCGGCAAATGTTGCGAACGCGGCGCGGCCAGCGCCCGCAAACGAGCAGGATGATCTTCGTAAGCGGCCATGCAACTGCTCGGCGCATGGATGATCAGCGCGCCCTGCCGGCGGGCCGTGTTGAGAAAACGATTCATGCGCGGCGCCATTTCCGCCCCCCGCCGCGTGGCGTTGAGGCAGTGGTGGAGGTCCCACATATCGCAGACCACGACCGCCGTTTCCTCGGGATTCCAATTTCCCGATGCCAACACCGTATGAAAACGGCCGCTATTGGGGGCGGTTTCGGTGCGGCTGCGAAGTCGCAGCTTGAAGGGCGCAGCGGCAATGTCGGCCGTTTGCTCTTGCGGCTTGGCGGCGGGCAGCGGCAGCGTCAGGCAAACGGCAAACAGGGCCGACGCGGCCAACAAAACAGATCGACCAACAAATCGTGGCGAGGGCATGAATTTTCTTCCGGGTTTTTCCAAACAAGAACGCGATCTAAACGCGATTCGGTTCGCGGGCAAGTTTCCAGTGTAGGCGAAGCCTGGGCGAGTGGCCAACGAATCTTACCGCACCCACCAAATTGCGAACCGTTGGTGTTCATGCTTGAGCATGTTTTTTTCGGGTTGGAGTTCATGCTTCAGCATGTTTTTTGTCGGCTGGCTTGGAAACGGCAATGGGAAAGAAGCAGCCTGAAGGCTGAACTCCAACGGCGCGGATAAACTGAACGCCAACGGTTCTGCTAGGCCAGAATTTCCTTGATCACGCGGCCGCCGACGTCGGTCAGGCTTTCGTTGCGGCCTTGGTGGAAGTAGGTCAGGAGTTCGTGGTCCAGGCCGAGCAGGTGCAACATGGTGGCGTGGAGATCGTGCAGATGGGTGCGGCCCAAAACGGCTTCGAAGCCGAATTCATCGGTCGCGCCGTGGGTCATGCCGCCCTTGACGCCCGCCCCGGCGAACCACATCGTGAAGCCGTAGGGGTTGTGGTTGCGGCCCGGCGCGTTGGGTCCTTCGCTGAACGGCATGCGCCCAAATTCCCCGCCCCAAACGATCAAGGTCGATTCCAACAGACCGCGCTGTTCCAAATCGGTGAGCAGGGCCGCGATTGGTTGATCGACTTCGGCGCCATGGCGGCCATGATTTTTCTCGATGCTCTCGTGGGCGTCCCAGGTTTCCTCCAAGTGGCCGCCGCCGGAATAGAGTTGCACGAACCGCACGCCTTTTTCGACCAACCGGCGGGCGATCAGGCAGTTGCGGCCGAATTCATCGGTCGGTTTTTGGCCCACGCCATACATGTTCAGCGTGGCCGGCGTTTCCCGAGTAAGATCGACCGCTTGCGGCGCGGCGGCCTGCATGCGATACGCCAGTTCAAAACTCGCGATACGCGCCGCCAACTCCTGGCCGCCTTGGCGCTCGCCCAGATGCTGCTGGTTCAACTCCGCGAGCAGATCAAGTTGTTCGCGCTGCGCCGCGCGGCTGATTTTTTTTTGCCGCTGCAAATTCAAAATTGGATTGCCCACCGGGCGAAACAACGTGCCCTGATACGTGGACGACATAAAACCGCTCGACCAATTCGGCTGCCCGCCAATCGGCCCGCCGCGCTTGTCGAGAATCACGACGTAGCCGGGCAGGTCTTGGTTTTCGGAGCCGAGGCCATACACGGCCCAACTGCCCAGCGAAGGCCGGCCGATCAAGGTTTTTCCGGTGTTCATGGCCACCAACGCCGAGCCGTGGGCGTGGCTATCGGTGTGGCAGGCGTTGAGCACGGCCAGTTTATCGGCGTGCTTGCGGACGTGGGGGAAGTAGTCGGAAATGAGCAGGCCGCTTTCTCCGCCGGGGCGAAATTTTCGCCAAGCAGGCGTGAGGTAGCCGACTTTTCGGCCGCCGGAGTTGATGTAGTCCTTGCTGGGCGGCAGCGTTTTTCCGGCGTACTTTTCCAGTTCCGGTTTGTAGTCGAAGGTGTCAACTTGGCTGGGGGCGCCGTTCATCATTAAAAAGATGACGCTCTTGGCCTGTGCGGGAAAATGCGGCTTCTTGACCGCCAACGGACCCGCCGGAAGATTTTGCGCACGTTCCGCGCCATGCCCCACGCGACTAAAGAAGCCGTCGTCGGAGAGCAGCGCCGCGAGCGCCGTTCCGGCAAAACCACCGCCCATTTGCCACACGAATTCTCGCCGCGTTTGACCACAAGGAAACAGCCGCCGTGGGGAATGGGGATTTTTCATGGTTTCTTTTCGTTCGCCAGCCGTTTAGCGGGGTTGGAGTTCAACCTTGAGGTTGTTTTTTGCACCGTTGGAGTTCAGCCTTGAGGCTGTTCGGTACGATGCCAGGACTACCAAAACATGCTGAAGCATGAACTCCAACGGCGCGGATGCATGCTTTGGCACGCGGCGGGTTAGTCGACATAAATAAACTCGTTCGAGTTGAGCAGCACATGGCATAGCGACTCCAACGCCAGACGCCGGGGTGATTTTTCTTCTTGGGGAGGGTCCGCAACGGATAAATCGTATCGGCGGGCCAGATACGCCCACACTTCGCGGCGTTCTTCGTTATTGAGTTCGCGGTCGTAGACGATCAGTTCCGAGATATCGCCGTGCCAAAATTCGCCATTGATATTGCCTTGCTGCCCGATCACGTAGGCGGTTTCGAGCGTGCGCCGCGGCAGCGGCTGGCTCTTGCGCGACAGTTCGCGGGCGCCCTGAAAGACGATCGCCTCCGACGCTCCCGAAACCGATGTGAGCATGAACGGCTTACGGCGGTTTTTGATATTTCCGGCCGGGGCGAATGTATCGCTGAAACGCACCGTGGCTTCGGACGTCAGCCCCAGGAAAACCGAATTGACGGAGTTGCCGGCGGCGCCGTTCCAGTTGGAGAAAATTTCGCGGTGTCCCGAGGAGCCGTTGTCGGTCGCGATGGCGAAAATCGAGAACTGCTGCGACGACAACACCTGCGCCCCAATATGCAGAAACTTGCCTTGGCCATCGAACCGCAAGGCCGGCTTTCCACCTGCGCCCTTTTCCACTAACAACGGCCGCCGCGCCGGTTGATCTTGCCGCGCGCTATCAGCGCCGGCGGCGTTCCTCCAAACCACGACGCGGCCTTGGGCGTCGGTTTCGACGCCGGAATCGGCCCGCAATCGCAACGCTAGGCCGGGTAATTCCGGGAGGGCGTCGGGAGTATCTGCCGGCGCCGAGGGTTGCTGCTGTGCGAGCGCCGCGGTGAAGCGCGCCTGCTGCCGAGCAAGATGGCTTTCGGCTATCTGTATTTCGACAGCCGATGGCATGCGGCCCAACGCCATGCTCCAGGCGATTTCAATGCGTTGGCGTTTGTCCGCCGCGGCATCGGCCACGCGTTGGGCCAGCGTTTCACTTTGCAGATGGACGAACCGATTGTTCAACAACGCCAACGCCTGCGGCGCCACCGTGGTGACATCCCGCCTGCCGCAGGGAAGCGTGGTGTCGGCAAAATCGAAGGCGGTCATCAAGGGCACGGGCATGCTGCGTTGTGTATAGATATAGACGCTGCGGCGGAGTTGCTCGTCCGGGGAAGAGGCGGTCCAGGCGGAGCTTTTGCGGGAGAGGCCCTCGAGCGCTTCGGGGTGAATGGTGGGTTTGAAGCTGGGGCCGCCCAAGCGGAGGTCGAGATGGCCGGCGGCCGAGAGCATGGCGTCGCGGAGGGCTTCGGCGTCGAGACGACGGCGCTCGGCGCGCCACCAATAGTGGTTGGAAAAGTCGCGCTGGGCGTACTCGTCATGCCGAGGATGATTCGATGACTGCCGATACGTCGAACACATCAGCAGCATCTTGTGCAGTCGTTTCAGCGACCACGCCGGACCGGCCGGCGGCAGCGAAGGCGCCACCAATTCCGCGGCCAGCCAATCCAATAGTTCGGGGTGCGTGGGCCGCTCTCCCTTGAAGCCGAAATTGTTCGGCGTGCGCACCAAGGCGGCCCCAAAATGATGCCCCCACAAACGGTTCACCGCCACGCGGGCCGTTAGCGGGTTCTTCGCAGCGGTGATCCAACGCGCCAGTTGCCAGCGGCGCTGCGTGGTGGGGGCGTCTGCTGGAGGAGGCGCCACGTTGGCGTCAAGCTGCGTGGCCAGCGAGAGTTGCCCCGGCTGCGCCACGGGGCCGGGCTGTTTGGGGTTGCCGCTCCGAAGCACGTGCAGCAGCGGCGTTTGGCCGGCGCGGTCGGTCCAACCGAATACATCGAAACCGAGTTGCGTTTTATCGGGGCCGCCCAACAATTTGCCCGTGCCCGGTTCCAGATAGCCGGCCCAAAACGCATTGCCAACACGGTAATAATCGACCTGCGGGATGGGGTCGAATTTATGGTCATGACAACGCGCGCACTTCACCGTCAGCGCCACCGTGGCGGTGAACGTGGCGTGGATCATATCCTCCAAACGTTCGTATTTGTATTCGTGCTGATCGTTGGGTTCATCGTTCCACGAACCCAAACGCAGAAAGCCGGTGGCGATGACCGTTTGTTCATCGCGGTTGGGCAGTTCATCGCCGGCAATTTGCTCGATCAGAAAACGATCGAACGGTTTGTCTTCGTTGATGGCGCGAATCACCCAGTCGCGATACTTCCAAATGTTCGGCTTCGGCTGATCGCGTTCGTAGCCCGAAGTTTCCGCGAACCGCGCCAAATCGAGCCAGTAGCGGCCCCAACGCTGGCCGAAATGAGGCGAAGCGAGCAAACGGTCGACCAACTTCTCATACGCATGCGGGGAGGCGTCGTCGAGAAACGCATTTATTTCAGCGGCCGTGGGCGGCAGGCCCACGACATCGAAATACAACCGCCGAATCATCGTTCGCCGACTCGCCGGCGGCGCTGGTTCAAAACCGTCCTGCTCCAGCTTGGCGAGAATAAAGGCGTCGATTGGGTTGACCACGCGCGCCGCCAACGCCGGTTTCGGCACAACAGGCCGGACCACCGTCTGGAACGACCACCAATTCCGCCCGCCACGGCTTTCGGTCGTCAAGGCGTAAGGATCTAAGACGATGCTCTGCGGCCACGGCGCGCCTTGCTCGATCCAATTTCGCAGCAGGGCCACTTCCTCCTTGGGCAGCGGCTGCGGTTGGCCTTTGATTTCGGGCGGCATTTCGGCGCCCATGATTCGCTCCAGCAGCAGGCTTTGGTCGACATCGCCGGGTGCGAACGCGGGGCCGCTATCGCCGCCTTCCAGAGCATTTGCAAGCGTGGTCAGCGAAAGTTCGCCCAAGGTTTGGCGGTCGTTATGGCACTCCAAGCAACGCCGCGTGAGGATCTTGCCGACTTGTTCAAAGCCCGCCGTTTCCGCCGCGCGGATCAGGGCCGGCGCCAACAACGGAAAAACGATAGCCAAACACAAAACCTGCTTCGCGATCAAACCTCGTGTGTACTTGCACACAGTTTCGGCTCCCTCAAAACGCCAGGGTGTTATTACGTTTGCGACAACCGATCAACACCGCCGTGGTTCACGCTCCGACAGGTTTTTCCGCGCCGTTGGAGTTCAGCCTTTATACCTTCTAACACAACTTGGTAGGTCAGCATCAAACTCCGTGTTTGGAACGCCAAACAGGGGTTATGTTAGGAGCTCTTAGGCTGACCTTCTAACACAACTTGGTAGGTCGGCGTCACACTCCGTGTTTGAACCGCCAAACAGGGGTTATGTTAGGGAGCTCGCCTTATACCGCTCACGGTGAAAAATGTCGCATTTTTCGTTTAACGGCAGGCCGCGTGAAGCATATTCTATCAACCCAAGCTAGGCGCCGCGAGCAAAACCGCCCTGAAGGCGGGCTTCCGACGCTCTTCCGTTCGAGGATCACGGTCTCTCCCAGCGCGCGATCCTCGAACGGAAGAGCGTTGGGGAGTTCAAGGGCCTTCACTCCACCGTGGCAAACAAAAACGAGGCTACCCCCATGGAAACGGCGCCGCCCGGCCGATGAGCCGAGGCTTTAACCGCCCTCTAGACGGTGTCTCTATCGCTGACGTCGCGTATCGTGCTGGAGATAAACCGGCCATCGTCCGTTTCGACGGAGCTGATGCTGATTTCAACTGGAAACTCGAAACCATCTTTACGTTTGCCGAACAGTTTGAGATCCGACGCCATTGGTCGAGCATGGGCGTGGCGAACGAACGTGGCGAACTTCTCGGGGTGTTCGGCGCGAAATCGTTCGGGGATCAGCGTCTCGATGAGTTCGCCGATGAGATCGTTTCGCGTGTATCCGAACAATCGCTCGACTTGGCCGTTCACAAGCACGATTTTGCGTTGGCTGTCCACGACGACCATGGCGTCCGGCGCGGACTCCAGAATGGCCTGGAGCTTTTGCTCTTCTTTTTTCCGTTCCGTAATGTTGCGAACGGCGCAGGAAACAAGGAAACCCTGTTCGGTTTCGACGGGGCTCAGACTAATTTCGACGGGAAATCTCGTGCCGTCTTTCCGTTCTCCATACAGTTCGAGGCCGGCCGCCATCGGCCTGACGGCCGATTTCGCCATGAACCCGGCGACCTTCCGCGGATGATCGACGCGAAACTCTTTCGGAACAAGTTTCTCAATAGGACCATCAAGGAGTTCCTTTCGCGGGTAGCCGAACAGCCGCTCGAGTTGTGCATTCACGAGCACAATGGAGCCGGATTCATTGACAACGACCATCGCATCCGGCGCGGATTCGAGCAGGTCCTGAAACGTTTGCTCAGACCGCTTCCGCTCGGTAATGTCGCGGCCGACGAGATAGATGGATGATTCGCCGGGGATCAGTCGGGCATTCCACAATATCCAGCGATAGCCGCCATCTTTACACAGGCATCGGTATTCGAGCTCCGTCAGCGATTCACCGGAGAGAATTCGCATGTGATTCTTGTTCGCGCGCTGGTGGTCTTCTGGAGAAATCAGATCCCAAATAGGTTTACCATGCAATTCTTCTGGTCTCCAGCCGAGCACAGATTCCCAAGCCGGGTTCATCTGCGTCAATTGGCCTTCGGCGTCGAGAATAGCGAGCAGGTCGAGCGACAGGTTGAAGAATCGCTCGCGCTCCTGCTCGGTGCGTTTTCGTTCGGCCCGTTCGGCGATCCAGTTTTGAATGTCATCGGCCATTTCCACCGCGGATTGTTGACGGTCGTCGCGTTTTTTGGACAGTCCTCGCAGGCAGATCAGTTCGAGTTCTCTTGGTACTCCGTCGATACGTTCACTAGGCGTCTGGGGCTTGTCGTGAATAACGCTTTCCAACACCGCAATGATGCTCTTTCCCAGAAAAGGCGGTTCACCCACGAGTATTTCATACAAGATTGCCGCGAGCCCGTAGATGTCGGTGCGTTCGTCGATGATGCTGACTTCGCCACGCGCCTGTTCGGGCGACATGTAGGCGGGCGTTCCCAATCGGTCGCCTTGCATGGTATGTGAAGATGTCTGTGTGTTATGCTCCTCCCTGGCGAGGGTTGTTTCAAGTTGCTCCACCGCCATGCCAAGAGGCGGCTCTTTCTCATCAATTTTTTTTGCCAAGCCCCAATCTAAAACCACGACTTCACCGAAGTCGCCGACGATCACATTTTCTGTTTTCAGGTCACGGTGAATCACCCGCCGTGAATGGGCGAAGGCAATCGTATTGCAGATGCTGACAAACTGATTCAGCAACTGCATTAGCCGACTCGTGACTCCCGTCTTGGCATGCTCGCGGCGCCAGTCGTGATAATCGGTGACTGCCTCGGTCAATGTCCGCCCTTTCACGAACTTCATTGTGTAGTAGCTCCGTTCACCATCTTCGACATAGTCGTAGACGGGCGCTGTCCCCGGATGGGTCAGCAACGCAGTGATCTGCGCTTCGCGAAAGAACCGCTGTCGGTTGATTTCCGACCCCGCCTGCTCCGCCTTGAGTTCCTTGAGCGCAATCTCGCGGTCGAGGACCTTGTCGTACGCAAGCCAGACCGCGCCGACGCCGCCTGTCGAATGCAGGCAGCGACGTGTGATGCGATCCTCCGATCTCGCCATCGGCGAGATCTGGACGGACGTCTTGATTCGCTCGTCCTGACGACCGCCACTCAAAGACTCTCGAATATCTTGGTCGCCAATACGCGCGAGTGTATTCTTCACTTCGTCGGGCATCCCGGCTAAAGACTTCTTCACGTCTCCGTCGGTCTTCTGCATGCGACGCTTAAGAATGTATTCGACGTGCTCTCGGTCGTCGGAAAGTAGCCAGCCCTGTTCGACCAGAACATCCGCGAGAGAGTTCTCCTTGCGAGAGCCCCATAAAGTGCAGGCATCCACAAACTGGCGCATCTCGATCAGATCACTTTGCATCGCGATCAGGCCAAAGAGTAGATTTCGGTCAGTCACGGTTCGTTCCATGGTTCCAACTAGCCTTCGAATAAAGATTTTCAGCACACTTACCGCTGGTAACCGTTCACGGATTTTGACTTGTTTTTTCAACAAGTTTTTTTCGGCAATCAGCGTTTTGAAACGCCGGCGGGCAGTAAATTTCCCGCGAACAAATCAGGCAATCAATTTGCCACAGAGGGCACAGAGCACTCAGAG
>QIKY01000423.1 GCA_003233175.1 Planctomycetaceae bacterium
AGTTTGATAGCGGCGGCGGCATCCTGGGCGATGTGGCCATCAATTTCAGTTCTTCCAGCACGGCCGACGAAATTGCCGCTGAAATCGTCACGCAAATTGCGACCATCGGTTTGAACGCCAAGAATCTCGGCAACGCATCGGTGCAACTCACCGGCGACGCGAACGTGGTGCTCAACACCTCTGCCGCTCTGAACGTCGGTCAGGCGGGCGTGGCCGGCGGCATCGACGACGGCGAAACGTTCACCGTTCGGCAGGTCGACCTGGATCAGACCTTTGTCTTGGAATTCGATCGCGACGGCATGGTGGCCGCCGGCGCCATTGCGGTACCGTTCTCCAACGGCGCCACCGCCGACGATATCGCTGTTTCCATTATTACGGCCATCAACGACGCCGGTTTGGCCCTTTCGGCTCGCAACCGCGGAAATGGCCTGATCAATCTGCAAGGCGACGACGACGGCGTCGTTTTCAATGGTCCGCTCAATCCTTTCATTCAAACCCCGATCACGGTGGTTGCCTCCGGCGCCGGTTTGCTCGACGCCTGGATCGACTGGAACCGCGATGGCGATTGGAGCGACCCGGGCGAAAAAATCTTCGACAGCGTTCCCCTGCAGGGCGGAGTGAACGCACCGCTGATGACCCAGGCGCCATTGTCTGCCGTGTCGGGCTTCACCTATGCTCGTTTCCGCTTCAGTAGTTTGGGCGGCTTGCAGCCGGAAGGTTTGGCCTCCGACGGAGAAGTGGAAGATTACCAGGTTGAAATTCTGGCCGGTACGCCGCCGCAAGCCGTTGACGATCCCGGCGTTTCTCCGCCGCCGGCCGGTTTCTTCACCAGTGAAGATACTCCCCTCACTTTCAATGCGATTGCCAACGTAAGGGCCAACGATTCCGACGCCGATGGCGATGCGTTCTTCGTCGATGGTTTCGACGCCGTGAGCACGCTTGGCGCGGCGATCGTGGTCCAACCCGACGGAACCTTCAGCTACGACCCAACCAACTCCGCCGTATTGCAGGCCTTGGACGACGGCGATCTTGTCGTCGACACCTTCACCTACACGATAACCGACGTGCTTTTCTCAGGCGCCGCCATCAGCCTGGGCACGGTCAACATTACCGTAACGGGCGTCAACGATGCTCCTCTCGCCGCCGACGACCCCATGACGGTGGGCGATATTTCGATCAGCGAAGACGATACCTACGACAGCCAAACCATGAGCGTGTTCGACAACGACGTTGACGTCGACGCCGGCGATTTCATCACCCTCGACAGTTTCGACGCTCTCAGCGCGATGGGCGCCGTGGTGGTTGTCAATGCAAACGGAACCTTCACCTATGATCCTCGAAACGCGGGCCCCGTCCAAGCCTTGACTACCGGCGATGTGGTCATCGACACCTTTACCTACACCATTACCGATGGCCAGGCCACCAGCACCGCGACCGTATCGATTGAACTCTCCGGCCTGGACGACCCGGTGATTGCGGTCGATGATCCCACCAGCGCGGGCGACTTCGGTTACGACACCACCGAAGACATCGTTCTCGATTTCAATCCGTTGGTCGACCTGCGGACCAACGACATCGACCCTGATTCACCACTTACACTCCAGGCCGAAACCATCACTTCGCTATTTGGCGCCACCGTGGAAATACGGGCCGACGGAACCTTCCGTTACGATCCCACTTCGTCGCCGGCGCTGCAACAACTCGATAACGGAGCGCTCGCCAACGACACTTTCAGTTACACCGTTTTGGATGGAGTTGGGTCCGACACGGCGGTCGTAACGATTACCGTGAGCGGTGTGAACGATGCTCCCGTCGCGGTGGATGACCCGGCCAATCCGGGTGACCTCAACTTCGCCACCGATGAAGACACGCCCATTCCCGTTCGCTCAAACGTTCGCCTCACCGCCAACGATTTCGATTCCGACAACAACCCCTTTGTACTCGATAGCTTCGACGCCGTCAGCGCCATGGGCGCAGCGGTGATTGTGAACGGCGACGGCGCCTTCAGCTATGATCCGACCACTTCGGCGGCGGCGTTGAACGCCTTGGGCGCCGGCGATATCGTGCAAGACACCTTCACCTACCGTATTAGCGACGGCTTCGCGATTGGCGAAGGCACGGTGACGATCACGGTGACCGGGCGAAACGATGTTCCCGTCGCGGTGAACGACCCAGAGACTCCAGGCGACGCCAACTTCGCCACCGACGAAGACACCGTTCTTCCAGTAAACGCCTTGGCGAACTTATTTGGTAACGATATCGAACCCGATGCGAACGATACCGTGATCTTGAATTCGGTCAACGGAATCAGCTTCGCCGGCCTTCCCGTTTCGGTTACCACCACCCTGGGAGCGGATCTGGTCGTCAACCCAGACGGAACCTTCCGCTACGATCCTCGCAATTCCGCCACGCTCCAATCCATGACCGGCGGCGGCCTGATGCAAGACACGTTCTCGTATACCATTACCGACGGGAGTTCCTTTTCGAATATCGCGACCGCGACGATTACCGTCAGCGGCGTGAACGACGCTCCCCGCACCGTGGCGGATATCGCTTCCACGGCCGGCCCGGTGCCGGTAACGATCAATGTCTTGGCGAACGACCAAGATATCGACGGGACGATTCTCGCCGGCACGCTGCAAATCGTGCAACAACCGGGCAGCGGTTTCATTACGATAAACAACGATCTGACAATCACCTACACGGCGTCTCCGGGACCGGCCAGAACCGACACCTTTGCTTATACCGTCAACGACAACGAAGGCGCGACTTCCGCCCCCACAACGGTGACGGTTACCATCGGCGCTCTGGAGAACATGTGGCAGAACCCGGTCAACAATCTCGACGTCAACGCCAGCGGCGACGTCAGCCTGACCGACGTGTTGCTGGTGATCAACTTCCTCCGCGACGACCCGAACGGCGTCCTGGTTCCGCCGGCGCCGCTGGAAGCTCCGTGGGTCGATGTGAACGGCGACGATAAGGTCAGCATCAACGATATTACTCTGATCATCCAAGAACTTCGAAACCAAGCCTTGGGTGAAGGTGAAACGCAGGCCCCATTGAGCGGCCCCGGTTTCGCCGTGACTGCTCCAGCCAGTTCAGGCGCCTCGCAAACCACGAGCGAGATATCGCCGAACGCGGGCGGTAGTGAACAAAAACCCGTATTGGAGAACAGCAACCTGGCGGGCGTCCCACAGAGTGAGATGCCTCGTTACGGTTCGAGTTCCGCAGTACGGCGGCCCGCCGTACTGGAGATGGACTTTGTCGTCGACGATATCGCTGAAGATGTCGCCTCAAGCTTCGACAACGAATCGATCCTCGACGACCTCTTCGGCTCCGACGAAGACTTGCTTTCGTAGTCGGAACGTTTCATGGGCGGCTGCCGGCGGCGATGACGCTGACCACCACGTCTAAAATACACCGCAAGGGTTTTATTCCATTACGCCATTGCATGGAAAATATCTCGGCCAGCCGCCAAGGCGTGCGAAAAACCTTTTCTCCCGCTTGCACTGAAACAACAAACCGTTCACGCGTTTTGATCTGTCGGATAGATTGCTATCGCAAATTTCCGCGGCGCCGCGAACGGCTACAAAGAATGAATAGGAAGACGAGAGAAAGGAGCGCTGCCTTCTTTCCGCCGTCGACGTTTTCGTGTTGTTCGTGCCTTTCGTGGTTCCCTTTAGGCGAGCGGCAGATGAAAATTTACCTAATACCAGCACGAAGCGCAAGCGAGTGAATCAGCAAACGCTCATTCCCGCGTAGGTGGGAACCCAAAAATAGTCACGGACTCCCGCTGCGTGCGGGTAAGCTATTTTCCGCCGCTCGCCTTACAACAACCTGCGTGGCGACATTCTTTCGTTCCATCCTTTTGCCGGGGTCATTTTACAACCACGAAATACACGAATGGCACGAAAGAAAAATAGCAACCGTTCGCAGATTCTGAACTGTCGGCTGGATGTTATCGCAATTTCCCGCAACGGCGGCGGAAGTTCAGATATTGTTCGGCGGTTTTTGGGCGGACATTTCAACGCAGAGAACGCAAAGGCGCGGAGGGCCGCAGAGGACGGGCTGCAATCCTCTCGGCTCAAGTTGACGATGCAAATCAATCGCACAGCCGATGAACATCATCGAGATTTTTTTCTTGCCTTTCGTTCTTCTTTGCGGCCTCTGCGTTTCCTGTCTTCGTGACCGTATATCGGTTATTCGCTGTGGGCTAGATTGCTATCGCAAATTCCCGCGGCGCAATGAACGGTTACGAAACAACAAACCGGATGATCTCTGAAGGCTGAACTCCAACACGGTGGGCGGCGTTCCGTATTTCACGGCGCAAGCAGCAAACGGCTGGGCGATTCCAAGAGCGCTATGACGTCGTTCAGAAATCGGGCCGCCGCGCCACCGTCAACCAGCCGATGATCGTACGAGAGACTCAGCGGCATCATCAGCCGAACGACGATTTGATCGTCGACCACGACCGGCATTTTTCGCGAACGGCCCACGAGCAAAATGGCCACTTCGGGCGTGTTGATGATCGGCGTGGAATACACGCCGCCGATCGCGCCCAGATTGCTGATCGTAAAACCGCCGCCTTGCAGGTCTTCCAGACCGAACTGATTCGTACGCACGCGGTCGGCCAGCGCGGCCAAGCCGCGAGCGGCTTCCGAGACGCTGAGTTGGTCGGCGTCGCGGAGTACGGGCACGATCAGCCCGCGATCGGTATCGACCGCCAAGCCAATATTCACATACTGTTTGTAGGTGATTTCTCCGCCTTCCAGGTCGACCGTGGCGTTCAGTTCGGGGTTGGTCAACAAGGCCTGGGCAACCGCCTTGATCACAAACGGCATTGATGTCAGCTTCACGCCGGCGGCGGCGTAATCGGCTTTGCTGCCCTGTCGGATGCGTTCCAGTTCGGTGATATCGGCGTTGTCGAAGTTGGTCACGCGGGGAACGGTCGTCCAGGATTGATGCATCTTCCGCGCGATCGTCTTGCGGACGCGCGACATTTTCTCGATCTGCACCGGCCCCCATTCGTCTTGCTCGATGACGTTTTCCTCGGCGGCGATGCGCAAATGCGTCTCCCCCGGCGGCACGGCGGCTGGCGGCGTTTCAACACTAGGCATTTCGGCATCGGCGGGCGGATTCTCTTCCGGTGGAGAACCTGCGGCTGGTTCGCTGGCGGGCGGCGTTGTTTTTTGGTTAGCATGGCGGACGACGTTCAGGACGTCGTCTCGGGTGATCCGACCGTTCTCGCCAGAGCCGGAAACGCCGCTTAAATCGACGCCCACTTCACGAGCAAAACGTCGCACGGCAGGGCCTGCGGGAATCAGGTCCGACACCGAAGCAGACGCCTGAGAAGCAGGCTGATGAACAGCGGGCTGCTGGGAAGCGGCAACGTTTTCCGGCGGTATGGGCGTTGGCGTTTCAGGGAGTGCTGGCGTTTCATTGCTTGCCACCGCTGGCGTTGGCTTCTCGATTATCGGTTGCTGAGATGCTGTCGCGTGAGATGCTGATTCTTGCGGCGAGGTTTCGACTGCGGGCGGTGCGTCGGCGGCAACTTCCTCCAGCGTAAGCAACGTGGCGCCAATGGGCGTTGTCTGCCCAACCGCCACATGCACCTTGAGCACCTTGCCGGCATGACTACTGGGGACAAACAGCGTGGCCTTATCGGTTTCGAGTTCGATGATGTCTGCGTCTTTGGCGATCACATCGCCTTCGGAAACCAGAATGTCGAGCACATCGCCCGATTCGATGCCGTCGCCTATTTCCGGCAGTTTGATTTCAATGGTCATCGTGGGAAGATTCTATATTTTCTGGAAATGAACAACGGAATATTCTGGAAACGAACAACAGACAACCACGCTCGCTAAATTTCTTCCTTGCCTAGGCACATCAGACAATTGTCCATAATGTTCGAACGGTCTTAAGTGCTCGTTGGCCTTCGGGGGGTGTGGTGTTCAAAGGTAACTCTAACGCCGCAGCCGCCTCATGCAAAGACGTCAGCCGAAATGCGAAGCTGAACCCGCCCCAACTTCATTACGGAACGGTCCCGGATTTACCTACCGAATTAACAGCCCGGCATTTCCAAAATGCCGGGCTGTTAATTCGGCGACTAAATTTCAATCTTTTTCTTAGGCGGGCGGCGGACAATAACTTACCCGCACGCAGCGTGAGTCTGTGAGTTTTTTTTGGTTCCCGCCTACGCGGGAATGACCGTTTGCTGATTCACTCGCTTGCGCTTCGTGCTTGTATTAGGTAAATTTTCATCTGCCGCTCGCCTTAGAGCCTGTTTTTGAATACCAATTTCGCCGTCGGATGGCTACAATCATCCCGTCGCGGCGTTGTGCTACATCGACGAATCTCATGGATCTGCTTCGCACGCCTTGCGAGGGAATGATTCGCTCATCCTTGGGCCTGAAAGCGCATTCAACAACAGGCTCTTACAGATCCGCCGTTGTCTGGCGGACATCGGCGGCGGCCTGTTCTGTTCCGGCGGAATCGTCGACGACGGGAAACACAATCGCGATTCGCGTGCCGGCTTCGGGCTGGCTGTCGATTCTGACCTCCGCGTCGAACAGCGCGGCGCGTTTGCGAATTCCCTGTAGCCCGAAACCGTTGCCGCTGACGTTTTCGGGGTCGAACCCGACGCCCCAATCTTGAATTTCCAACAGCAGACGATTACCGTTTTGTCGTAACGACACGCGTGCGCGCGTGGCCTTGCTATGCCAGACAATATTCGCCAAAGATTCCTGAACGATACGATAAATGGTGCTTTCCAATAGCGGGTTGAGACGCGAGAATTCGACCTCGTGCTGGAATTCAAAGCGCCCCCAATCGTGAGGCTGCTCCTCAATCAGACAGGAAATTGCCGCCACCACGCCGAGATCGTCCAGCACTGGCGGGCGCAGGCCCTGCATCAGCCGCCGGGCCTCCTGGATCAGATTTCGGAGCGAGTCGACCGCCGTTTGCAGGTCGGGCGCCGGTTGGCCCTTTTCTTCTTGGCGGGCCAGCATCCCCTCCAACATCATTAAAGCGGCGGTAGCATCTTGAACGAGTCCGTCATGAATTTCAAAGGCTGTCAGTTGGCGGTCTCGCTCATGCACGGTGAGCAAATGCTGCAAGTACGATTTCTCTGTTTGCAGTTCGCGTTGTGCTTCTCGCCGATGTGCGACTTCTTCGGTCAGGGCCTTGTTCGCGGCGGAGAGTTCGGCGGTGCGTTCCTTGACGAGTTCTCCAATCCAATGCGTTTCGATCGCTTTCACGATTAAGTAGCGCGACAACCCCATGGTCAGCGCCAGCCCCACGCAGAGGGCGGCCCAGGAGCCCCAGCGGCTGCCGATGGCGTAGTCTTCGTTGGGGCGAAATCCCACCCACAATTTGCGTTTGGCGAACACCACGATATCGGTGTAAAACACCCCGCCCGAGGGCTCGCCGCGTCCTTCTTGCGAGGGCGATTGAAAAGGCCCTCTTTGGGCGAGTGAATCGTCGATAAGAACATAGCGTGAATCCGGCTCGGTGATATCATACATTTGCACCGACATGGGAGACGTATTTTTTCCGCGTTGGGAGCGGGCGAGTAATTCCGATGCGTGGTACGACGCGGTCACGAACCCCACCAGCGCGTCCTGCTCGCCAGACGACGAATTCGTCGAACGCAACGCGGGCGCGAAGAGCATGGCGCCCATGGTGTTGCCATCGCCAGCCAGGGGAATGTTAGGCCGACTGCCAACCACTTCTCGCTGAGCGCGTGCCAGCAAGAGGCTTTTTTCAGACTGACGGTCCAGGCCCAGGGCGAGGTCCTGGGCGTTATTGGAAAGTGAGTATTTCACGGGGAAATATTCGTCGCGGTCGGGGGCTTTGGTCCAGACGCCCTGGTTGAGGTCGCGAATGGCAAAATCCGGCCGCCCCGATGCTCGCATCGCCTGCTCGAAGGCCTCTCGCCGGGCGCGGGGCACGCGCGGCGCCCATTCCAGGGTGCGAAATCCCGGAAAAGACTCCAGCAGCGCGAGCGCCGCCGTTTCAAAATATTCCGAATCAGGGTCTTTGACAGCCGACATTTGAGCCGCCAGAGCTCGCACCGCGCTCAGCCGGGCGTCGATATCTCGTTGGAGCTGCGCGACGCGTTGTGTCGCGAGACGATTGAATTCACTCAGCCGTTGGGCTTCTTCAACGCGGCGGGTGAGCAAGAAACCGGCCAGCGTCAGCCCCAGCCCCACTACCAGCGTGACGATTCCGGAAAAATATCGAGACCACAGCCGGCGTTTCATTTCAGGGCCTCTGTCTGTTTGGATTTGTCAACGCCGCTACCACCTTCTTACCATGCTCGCCGCCCTGGTTCCAATCCTATTTCAAGTTCCCACGCGCTCCCCTGCTCACTCACCCTGAAGCGTGAGCACAAGGCGCCGGCTGGAAGCATGGTCCCGATGTTCACAAAGGTAAATTCCCTGCCAGACGCCCAACGCCAAACGGCCCTGGCTCACCGGCGCGCTCACCGCCGCACCGAGCAGCGACGCTTTCACATGCGCCGGCATGTCGTCGGGGCCTTCTAGAGTGTGGATATAGGGGAAATCCTCCGAAACGATGGTATTCATCGCCATCTCCAAATCAACCCTGACATCGGGGTCTGCATTTTCATTCAAAGTCAACGAAGCCGACGTGTGTTGCACGAACACGTGCAGCAGGCCACTTTCCAGCGAGCCGAGTTCCGGCAACGCCGCTTCGATACGGCGGGTGATCAAATGAAAACCACGCCGCATGGGGGGCAGAGTAATAAAACGTTGGATCCAGGGCATTTTTCATTCCTTGGGAACAAAGCCGAACCTATCAAAAAAACGTTCAAGCAGCGTAGATGCCTGACGGTGCGCGGCGATTGTCTAAAATAATTTCCTTTTTTTTCGGCCGCGGTTGCACGACGCACAAAGAGTCGCCAACGATTGCGATAAACGCCTTAGTTTGGCCAGTCGGATCGATCCAAAAAGATTCGCCTGGCGCCGCAATGCGCCGACAGAGAAGTTCATCCGCCCCAAGGTTCGGTTTATGGAAGGGATTTTTACCTAAGGGGTTTTTTTGTGCGAACCCGGTCGTTGTTTTGAAGTCGTTATAGATTAGCACGTCGCACCAAGCACTCCGCCTTTCCGCAGTGAGATGTTTGCGAAATAGCCTTTAACAGCGGTCATTGCCGCCTCGGTTGCGAAAAAAAATCTTGACACGCCCGGTTTTGAGGAAACAATAGTCTCGTCGGTGTTGGTGCTGTTCCTTCCGCTGTCGTTCCTTACTTACCCGCCTTAACGACGCCAACTTTCCACGCCTCAACGAAGCTAACGCCTGGCAACCATCCAACCGCTCTTGAAAACATCTGGCCTAGATTACGGTTCACAAAACCAAAAACGCTCCCCGTTGCATCGAGCGATGCTCGGGCGAGTGGGTCGCTCAACCTGAGTGAGAATTGTAGTACAGGCTCATTCACCATTATTCCCGGAGATTCGAAAGTCATGACAAAGGTAAACAACGTTTTTGAGGCCATTTTGAAGTATGGGCACGACGAAGACTTCGCCCCTCGAACCGCGGACGACTTCGCCGGCACCGACGCACCGGCCGGCACCAAGTCGAAAATTGACGAATTGCGCCGCCGAATCGAAATGGGTTTGCCGCTCTGGCACGAAGAGGACCGCCACGATTATAGCGGACTCACAGGCGCAGTGCGTCCTCGCGACTGAGTGGGGCGTCCTCGCGACTGAGTGGGGCGTCCTCGCGACTGAGTCGGCGTTTCAGCCATCAGCGTTTCAGACAACAGAAACAACACGCAAACGGCGGCGACCCGCAACGGTCGCCGCCGTTTTTTTCTTACTGTTTGATTTCCCAACCATGATTGTGCTCGAAGCCGAAACCGCGGCCGAATATCTGGTCGCTCGAGGTTGGACCGATGCGGCGTTTCGCGTATCGGCCGAAACACTTTCCGGCGGCGTTTCCAATCGTGTCATCCTGGCGCGCTGCGAAACGGCGAACCCCCCGGCCTTGGTGCTCAAGCAGGCTCGTCGCCGATTGCAAGTCGCGCAGCTCTGGGAATGTGGCATGGAGCGGGTCTTTCGTGAAATAGACACGCTGAAAATTTGCCAGCAGATTCTAGCCAACGGCGTCGACGCCAGCTTGGCCTTCGCCCCGACCGTTCCGAGGCTGGTGTTTGAAGACCGGGAGAATTTTGTCTTCGCCATGACTGCCGCCCCCGAACAACACGTTGTTTGGAGAGAACAATTATTGGCCGGGGCGGCGAACGTGGAAATTGCCAGGGCGTGTGGACACATGCTCGCCAAGCTACACGGAGATTCCTGGCTCGATCCGGAAGTCTGTTCCTTGCTCGATGACACAACCTTTTTCGACGACCTCCGGCTCGACCCCTATTACCGGCAAATCTCGCGTGTTCACGGCGGGCTCCGGCAACCGGTGGCGGAATTGCTCGAATCGTTGCAGCAGCACAAACGCTGCCTAGTGCATGGCGACTTCAGCCCCAAGAACCTGCTCGTGACCGACAACCAAGTGATTTTGCTCGATTTTGAAGTCGGACACTTCGGCGACCCCGCCTTCGACTTGGGCTTTTTCCTCACGCATCTGGTCATCAAGGCCATTCGAGCCGACGACGCCTTCGATGCCTATTGGCAGTTGATTGACGTGTTTTGGACGCGTTACCTACACGATTTATCGGCGGGCATCTTATCGGCGGGCATCGCGCCTCGTGAATTGGAGTTGTTGCCGCAACGCGTTTTGAGGAATCTGGGGGCATGTCTGATTGCCAGAGTCGACGGAAAAAGTCCGGTGGACTATCTCCCAGACGCCGACCAAAGCAGTAAACACCAAAGCGGTGAAAAGGTCGGTGCAAAAAGCAAGGTGCGTCAAACGGGCTGGTCGCTCTTGACCGACCCACCCCAGCAATGGAGTGAGCTACGTGCGCGCATCGTGCGATGAATTTCCAATTCGGCAATATTCCGTCGGTCGCGGACGCCCTCCCAACATAGGCGTCGCGACGCTCATGCCGCTCGCCTGCCGGGCGAACTTCGCCAGAAGACAGATTCACCTACGGCCCCCGTTCGGCTACCATAAAGGCGTTCGAAAGAACCGGATTCGCCCAGCGAAGCCGCCCTCTGTCTAGCCGCACGCCAAGGATGCACCCCCGAGGAGTTTCATATGAGAGTCGCCCGCCTCGTCCCCCATGCGAGTCTTGTTATTTTGCTGGTCGGTGTGCTCACCGCCGGTTGTAATAAGCAGTCTGCGGCGCCAACCGGTGCGAATGCCAAATCGCCCACGGTGGCCGAAGTCGCTTTGGGGAATGCAGCCTCCCGAGGGGAAGCAGAACAGACTGCCGAGCCATCGTCGCCGCAGACGCCCAACGATGCGCCGCCAGTTACGGAAGAAACACCCCAGATTCCTCCCTCGCCCCAACCCAGGGAGCAGCCCAAGGAGCAACCCAAACCTGAGCCCGCCTCCGCAGCAGAGCCCGTTGCCCCGTCAGAGGCGCCGTCGGTGGAAAATCCGGCGGACGAACCAAATGCCGAACCGCCAAATGCCGAACCGGCTGAAAAGCCGGTGGACGAACCGCCGCACCCGTTTCCTAATCGTCTCGAAGCGCCTGAATTTCCGCGCGATATGGAGTGGATCAACACAGCCGGTCCGTTGCGATTAAAAGACCTCAAAGGCAAGTACGTGTTGCTCGACTTTTGGACCTACTGCTGCATCAACTGCATGCATGTGCTGCCCGAACTGAAGAAACTGGAACACGCGTATCCCCGTAATCTGGCGGTGATCGGCGTCCATTCGGCGAAATTCGACGCCGAGAAGGGCACGAAGAACATTGAGGAAGCGGTGCAGCGTTATGAGATTGAACATGCCGTCGTGAACGACGACGAACACCGCATTTGGAATTCGTACGGCATCCAAAGTTGGCCGACCATGATTCTGATCGACCCCGAAGGCAACGCCATTTGGGGCAAGAGCGGTGAAACTAAATTTGAAGACGTCGACGCGATTATCAAGCAATCGATGCCGTACTATGCGGCCCGCGGCGCGCTCGATGAATCGCCCATCCGATTTAACCTGGCCAAGGAAAAACTCAAGGCCACGCCGCTCCGTTTCCCCGGCAAGGTGTTGGCCGATGAAGCCGGGAACCGGCTGTTCATCAGCGATAGCAACCATAATCGGATCGTGATTTCCACGCTCGACGGCAAGCTGCTCGACATCATTGGCTCCGGCGCCATTGGCGCCAACAACGGAAACTTCCAACAGGCCACGTTCAACCACCCTCAGGGCATGGCTCTGCGCGACGACATACTGTATGTGGCCGATACGGAAAACCATCTGCTGCGAAAGGTCGATCTCAAAAAAAAGAATGTGAGCACCATTGCAGGACGCGGCCGGCAGGGGCGTTCCGCTTGGCCCGGCGCCGAGAGTCTGGGCCCCGGCGATTCGCCGCCCGACCGCTGGGTGGGCAAGCCGTTGAAAACGGGAATCAATAGCCCCTGGGCGTTGTGGCTGCACGGCGATGATCTTTACATCGCGATGGCGGGGCCGCACCAAATTTGGAAAATGACGCTTGATGGCTCTGAAATGGGCGGCGCCGAAATCGGTCCTTATGCGGGCAACGGCCGGGAAGATATCGTCGACGGCCCGCTGCTGCCGCGTATTCCATACCGGGAAGGTTTTTCCTCGTTCGCACAACCCAGCGGCTTGGCGTCGGACGGCAAAACTTTGTTCGTGGCCGATAGCGAAGGCAGCTCGATTCGCGCCGTGCCGTTCGATGACCAGGGCGAAGTCAGTACGATCGTGGGCACGGCGCACATGCCCTACGCGCGTCTGTTCACGTTCGGCGATGTCGACGGCGACGGCGAAACCGCTCGCCTACAACACGCCTTGGGCGTCGCGTACCACGCCGGCAAACTCTACGTGGCCGACACCTACAACAACAAAATCAAAGTCATCGACCTAGCCGGACCAACCGTCTCGACGTTGGCGGGAACCGGCCAGCCGGGCGCCGACGACGCCGCGCCGAGTTTCGATGAACCGGAGGGCCTCACCTACGCCGCCGGCAAGCTGTATGTCGCGGACACGAACAATCATATGATTCGCACCGTCGAGATAACCTCCGGCAAGGTCGGCACGCTGACGATTACCGGGCTGGCCCCTCCGGCGGCATTGGAGAAATCGGACCAACTCTCGCTCAGCGGCGCGGCGCAAATTCAAGTCGACCCGCTCACCGTAAAGCCGGTCGAGGGGAACATTCGCCTTGCAGTCGCACTCACGCTGCCCGAAGGTTGGAAAATCAATCCGCTGGCGCCCATGACTTACCAAGTGAAAGCCGGGCAAGACGCCGGTCCGATCGACCGCAAGGCCATCGGCAAGACGGTTCGCTTGGAAAAACCGGCTGCCCAATTCGAGATCGTGTTGCCGGTTTCGGGCGATGGCGCCGACGCACTCGATATCACACTGAACTATTTTTATTGTCAGGAAGGCGGCGAAGGACTTTGCAAGGTTGGCGTGGTGGCGTGGTCGGTTCCGCTCACAATTGCCGAAGCCGCAGAATCAGACGCTGGAAAAATCTCCTTCGAAGTTCCGGTGCATTCTCCGCGCGGCAAGGATTGATAAAGGTTCATCGTAGCCATTGTAAATGACGCATTTTCAACCGTTTGAGGCATAACCGCCGGCCGGGCCCATGGCGGTGAAGGTCAGGTCGTGTTTGGGTTGGCTGAATTCGCGGAAGCTGTTTGAAACTCCACGTTTTCGATCGCCGCTCCAAGCCGTTGCAACCAGCGAGCGGCGGGCGCGCCGTCGATCACGCGGTGGTCGAAGGTCAGGCTGAGGGAGAGTGTCTTGCCGAGCGCCACGCGTCCGTCCTCGATCACGGGCTCCTCGGCGATGCGCCCCACGCCCAGGGCGGCGGTCTGGGGCAAATTGATGATCGGCGTGAAGAATTCAATGCCGAACGCGCCTAGGTTGGTGAGCGTGAACGTGCCGCCTTGAAGTTGCCTTTGCGAGAGCGCTCCCCGGCGAGCTTGTTCGACAAGACTACGAGTTTGCGAGGCGATTTCCGCCAACGAGAGAGCCCCCGCATTATGAATCACGGGCGCGACCAGCCCGCCCTCAACCTCGACCGCAATCGCGATATTGTTTTGATCATAAAGGTAAACACCGTCGTTGTGCCAGCAAGCGTTTAATTCGGGACATTCCGGCAAAACCGCCGCCACCAGCTTCAGCAAAATATCGTTGTAGGTGGGCGCGGTTCCGTCAGACTGTTTGGACGGTTCAGATTTCAACTGTTCTCGAAGCGCCGTCAATCTTCGCGCATCGACTTTCGTGGTCAAGGTAACCGGCGCTGTCTGTTGAACGCCGGCCAACATCTGCTTGGCAATCGCCCGGCGGAGCCGGGACGCCGGTCGTTGCGTTCCGGGAGCAACAGGCGGCGGCGACATTTGCGGCGGCGCATGCCGGCTTTGTTTCGCCAAGGCTAGCACGTCGCGTTCGCGAACCCTGCCGTTTCGACCAGAGCCGTTGATTCCTGATGACTCGATTTTTTCGATGCCTAGTTCGCGGGCTCTTCGTCGCGCGCGGGGCGAGATGGTAAACCTTGCTCCGCCGCGCGCGTTTGACGCTTCGGCAGCGCCGGGCGTGTTCGCGATGTGAACGTCTTCCGTGCGAACGCGCCGCGTGGGATCGGTCGTTTGCACTGCGTTGAGGTCGATGCCAAGCTCACGGGCGAGGCGCCGCGCGGCGGGACCGGCGACGCGTTTTACGGCAGCCCGAATTTCAACCGAACGCGCCGGCTTATCGACGACGGAGGAATCTTTTTGCTGCGGCGCCAGTTCACCCTCGGCCAGCAAGTAAGCAAGCACCTGCCCCACGGCAACGGTCTCGCCGGGCATTGGCGCGTTCGGTGGGATGTATAAAATCCCCCTGTCGAACGACTCAATTTCTTGCGACGCTTTCTCGCCTTCGAGCACGAAAATCATTTCGCCCGTTTTGACGTATTCGCCGTTTTTCTTGAGCCATTCGCCAAAGGCGCCTTCCTCCATCGACCAGCCAAGCCGTGGAACTATGATTTCAATAGGCATTGCATCACTCGCTCAGAAGGTCACGAATCGCCTGTACAACATTGGCCACTTGCGGCGTGACCGCTTTCTCCAACGTGGGCGAATACGGCGTCGGGGTGAAGGCGCCGTTAAGGCGTTTGATTGGGGCGTCAAGATCGTCGAAGCCGGCGTCTGCAATTTGCGCCGCGATCTCCGAAGCGACACTGCAAGGTTGGAACGCTTCGTCGACCACCAGCACACGCCCTGTTTTGGCGACCGATTGCAGTATCGTTTCGATGTCGAGCGGCGAGACCGTTCGAGGGTCAATAATTTCGACCGACACGCCTTCTGTGGCCAGCACGTCGGCGGCTTCGATTGCATGGTGAACCATGAGCGAAATCGCGACGACGGTAACATCGGCGCCCTGCCGCACAATTCTGGCCTGGCCGAATGGAATTTCATAATTCTCTTCCGGCGCCGGGCCTTTGAACGCCATCAACTCCCGATGCTCCAAAAAAAGCACCGGATCGTTCGATTGCAGCGCGTGCGCCATCAACCCCTTGGCGTCGTAAGGCGTTGAAGGCATCACGACGCGCAGCCCTGGAATATGGGTGTAAATCGAGTGATACAAACCCGAGTGATGCGTGGCGGCGGAATGGCCAATGCCGCCGCAACCACGCAATAAAATCGGCATTTTTAGCCGGCCGCTGCTCATATATTGCATTTTGGCGATTTGGTTGATCATCTCGCCGAAGGCGTCGTTGATGAAGTCGATGAACATGAAATCGATCACCGGTCGGGCGCCGGTCGCGGCGGCGCCGCAGCCGAGTCCGACGAAACCGCGTTCGCAAATCGGCGTATCGCACAGCCGATCGGGTCCGTATTTGTCGTAGAGTCCGCTGGTGGTCATGAAGTTTCCGCCGCGCACGCCGACGCCTTCGCCCATCACGAAAATAAGCGGGTTCTTCGCCATCGCATGATCGAGGGCTTCGAGCGTTGCCGCGACGAACGTTATTTCTCGCTCGCCCAGCGGCGGGGCGGAATTTGTCGCAACGTTGCTTCGCGGTGCGTCAGTTTCCCGATACACATGCAAACTGGCCGACTCCGGCGTTGGGTAGTCGCTCGCTTCGGCGAATGCGTGGGAATCTTCAATGAGTTGGCGAACCTGTTGTTCGATCTCGTCCAACTCGTCGCCAGACGCCGTTCCCTCTTGAACGATGCGGGTTCGCAACCGTTGGAGCGGACATCGCGTTTTCCAATCTTCCACATCTTCCTTGGTGCGATAGGTAAAATCGGCCATGCCTTCGGCGTGGGCTCGCGTGCGGTATGTTTTGCATTCGATTAAGGTCGGCCCTTCGCCACGACGAGCCCGCTCGATGGCCTCGCCCGCCACCCGATGAATCTCACAGACGTCGTTCCCGTCGAGTTCGAACCCAGGGATTCCGTAGTTCTCGGCGCGGCGGCCGACGTCGGGAATGCCGCTCGAATAATTAAAAGGAACCTCGGTCGCGAACTGATTGTTCTCCACGACAAAGATCACGGGCAGCTTCCAAATGCTGGCCATGTTCAGGCCTTCATGAAACGCACCATTGTTGACGGCGCCGTCGCCAAAGCAGGTCACCGCGACGTTATCAGTTTTCTTGATCTTGAACGCGTATCCGCCGCCGCAGGCATGAAGGATACAAGGCCCGACAATGCCGCTCGTTCCCATCATGCCGATCTCGGGTTTGAACAGGTGCATGCTGCCGCCGCGGCCGAGTGAACAGCCCGTTGCCCGACCGTACAGTTCGGCGATCAGTTCTTTAGGATGCAAACCTTTGGCCAGCGCGTGGCCGTGCCCCCGGTGCGTGCTAAAAACCACATCTTCTTTCCGCAGGTGTGCGAACACGCCGGTCGCGATGGCCTCCTCCCCAACATACGTATGACACGCTCCATGCACCAAGCCGCGTTGGTGCGACTTCGCCAGCCGCTCCTCGCACTGCCGAATGGTCTGCATGGTGCGAAAAAGTGAGAGTAACGTTTGTTTGTCGAGTTCCATATTTGTTGCCGTTGGCATATTTAGTTTCTAATTAATTCACTCGCCAAACACTTCACTGCCAACCGAGCCGCCGGCGTTCATGGCCAGGTTGCCGCCGTCCAGGGGAATGATCGCGCCGGTGATCCAGGACGACGCATCAGAGGCCAAGAACACGATCAGCCCTTTGATGTCGTCGGAACGGCCAAATCGGCCGGCGGGAATCCCGCTCAGGAATCGATCCTTGATGCGAGGATCGGCGTCAATTCTCTCTTGCAAACCAGGGTTCAAAACCTGCGCCGGCAAGATGGAGTTGACGCGCACGCCGCGTCCGCTCCATTCGGTGCTCAACTCGCGCGTCATCTGCACGACGGCGCCCATCGCCATGCTATAAGCGATATGTCCTCTGCCGAGTGCGGTGATGCTCGCCAGCGAGCCAAGATTCACAATGCTTCCCCGGCCGGCGGCCAGCATGCGCCGGCCCGCTTCCTGGCAGATACAAAACCGCCCGAACACCAAATTTCGCCACGTCCATTCGACTTCTTCAAGCGAAATATCTTCGGGTTTTTTGCGAATCGCCTCACCGGCAATGTTGGCCACGAAATCGAGACGTCCAAAGGCGTTGTCGATGCAGGCGAACATGGCGCGAATGTCGTCTGGCTGGGAGATATCGCACCGCACGGGCAATGCCTTGCGACCCATTGCTTCGATTTCGTCGGCGGTTTTTCGCGCGCCGTCTTGATCAATGTCGGCCAACACCACATCGGCGCCCGCCTCCGCCAGCGCGAGCGACGCCGCTTTCCCCATGCCGCTCGCAGCGCCGGAAACCAGGGCCACTCTGCCCGAAAGATCAAACATGTTTGTCCTCATTTTCCGAACGGTCCTTACTTCTCCGGCGCATCGCCGAACATTTCGTCAAGTTGCGCCAGCGTTGCTCCCAACAGGGAGGCGGCGTATTCGTCGTCCGAATAGTACGCCTCCCGCTCGCGCGCCATTTCAATTCCCAAGGTGGCCAGCATCCGCTCGGCTTTTTCCTGGGGATAGCTGCGTTGCAAGTGGCGAAGAAAATGGAGAAACTCGTCGTCTTCGAGGGCTTCTTCCAGGGAACGCCACCGACGCACCAAGTGCTGAGGATTGTGTTGCAACACCTTGAACCGACAAAACGCGGCAATCCTCGGCAACTCCATGCGCGCCGCGACCACGCCGGCGAGCACCAGCAGTTTATCTCGCACCAAAGGGCGTTGGCGCTGCCCGCTAGCTCGGGCAAGATGGAGAAACGTTCCCAAAAGATGGACAGGGTCAGACATGCGTTTCCGCGTCGGTCTAGAACAAGCCGGCAGTAGGAGCCCGCGCTCCGTTGAAAAAGCGAGACACACGGCTCTTTATCATGCACGCGAGCGGAAAATTTGCAAGTCTTGCCCTAACCGGAAAGCGTCGACGTGAACCCACCCGCGATGGAAGATCTTGCCTGGCTGGTGAGCCCTGAAGCGGCGCCCTGGCTGGAGCAGGCAGGCGACGCCACCGTTTCCCTGCACACGCGCATCGAACGTTTGCGGCGTTCGGTCGGCGCGGCGCGAGCGCCCTTGCTGACAAGGCAAGCCGAACTGCGCGTGCGCGGTTTGCGAAAATTTTCGGCGGCGGCGAACATGTTTTTCACCCAACGCTCGTTGGAACAGGCGACCGACCAACATACCGCCGCCCATAAAGCCGAGCGTTTTCAACCTGGGCGGCGCATCGCCGACTTATGCTGCGGCATCGGCGGCGATTTACTCAGCCTTGCTCGCCAGGGGTCGGTGTGCGGCGTTGATAACGACGAAACCGTGGCGCTGTTTGCCTCGGCCAATGCTCGTGCTCTGGGCGTCGACGCGAATATTCTTTCGGCCGATGTCTCGACGATTCCCCTGGCCGATTTCGACGCCTGGCACCTCGATCCCGATCGTCGCTCCGAGAAAGGGCGCTCGACCAACCCGCGCTGGCACAACCCGCCGATCGAAGCGGTCGAAAAAATGCTGGCCGAGAATCCTCATGCAGCCATCAAACTGGCGCCGGCGGCCGATATTCCCGTCGCTTGGCGGGCGTCGTGCGAGCGCGAGTGGATCAGCCGGCAAGGCGAATGCAAACAACAGGTCGTTTGGCGGGGTGGGCTCGCGCGCCGCGAAGGCGCCAGAAGCGCCACCATGATTTCGTCCCAAGGAAAAGCGACTCATTTCTTCGCCAAGGATACGGAAGAAACGCGGCCGCCAGTGGCCTTCCCATTGGGGCGGTATTTGATCGAACCCGACGCGGCAGTGATCGCGGCCCGACTAACAGCCGCCATCGCCACGGAATTCCAACTACACGCCGTGGCGCCGGGAGTCGCGTATCTGACCGGCGACGCCGCTGTGTCGCATGCGGCGGTCTGCTGCTTTGAAATCTTGGACGTATTACCGTTCGACATCAAACAGTTGAAAGCCTATTTCAAACAGCATCGCATCGGCCGTCTGGAAATCAAGAAACGAGCCGTGGAGGAAAACCCACACACGTTGCGAAAGCGGCTCAAACTCAAGGGCGAGCATTCCGCCGTGCTGTTGCTAACGCCGCTACAAGGCCGCACCGCCGCAATCATTGCCCGGCGCGCGCCGGACGTCGCCAACGCCTAAAAACCCTTCGTTGGCTAGTCCTCGGCCAGAAACGGCGCGAGCGAATCGCGAAATGCGGCCGGCAGGCTGATCGCC
>QIKY01000181.1 GCA_003233175.1 Planctomycetaceae bacterium
GAACCCCACAGGGGTTCCACAACGTGAAACCTCCCGATTCCTCGCTGCCTTGACGATTGTGCAACCCCCGTGGGGTTGGGCTTGGTTTTCGCTATCGACCCCCATGTGCGCTCACTCCGTTTGCGACATGGGGCTTTGGAATACAACGCCTTCGGCGTATAAGGCTTACGCCGCACGGCGTCTGACCGCCTAACTTGGAACTACGGCAATTTGAAATTGCCGGGCTTTTTCTCGCCATTCATGGTGGCTCATGCTATCGGGGCGTTTCAGAGCAAGGAGCGAAGCGCTGTGAGGGCGGCGTCGTAGTTGGGTTCGTGAGTGACTTCGCCGACCGTCTCGGCGTAGGCCACCTTGCCGTTGGCGTCGAGAACGAACACGCCTCGCGCCAGAAGTTGGAGTTCTTCGATCAGCATGCCCCAGTCTTTGCCAAAGCTACGGGTTTGGTAGTCGCTGGCCGTTTTCATGTTGGCGATGTCTTCGGCGCCGCAAAAACGATTCTGGGCAAAGGGCAGGTCGACCGTCACGGTCAGCGAATGGATCTGATCGCCCAGACCGCCAAGCTCCTGGTTGAATCGCTTGGTTTGGATGGCGCAAACCGAAGTGTCGAGCGATGGCGCGACGCTAATCAAGGCCGGGCGACCGCTCAAGTCGGCCAATGTCAAGGTCTTCATGCCGTCTGCAAAGTAATGCAAAGTGAAGTCGGGGGCGGCGGCGCCAACCTCCAACGCCTCGCCTGCAAGGGTTAGTGGGTTTCCCAAAAACGTGATCACTCCAGAACGTGACATAGCAAACATTCCTCTTTCAATAAGGGTGGTACGATTCGCCTGCGGTTGGCTAGGCAAACATCTCCAGTGGGTGGTTTGCGAGTAGAGCCGGCCGGCAAGACGATAAAGTGGGCGGTTTCGCACGCATGGTGGTCGAAGACGCACGGCTAGTATCTGTTTTGCCGACCGTTTTGGCAAGCGGCGAACCGTTGCGGCGAATTCGGTATTTGCAAGTTTTCGGTTTGCCAAAGAACGAAAGTTCGGTATTATCAGGGGAGTTGTCGCTGCTTGCCGGCGGCTGAAATGGTACGGAAGTTCGGGTGCGTTTTGAGACGCCGGTGGTCTATCTAATTGACTAATTGACCCCACGGCGGATCTTTACCCGACAACCCTAACGACGGAGCGAGATCATGGCGGATTTGGTGCAAGGGTGGTCGGCAGATGTAGACCGCGGCCCTAATTGGCTGTTCCTTCGGTTGCATGGTCCTCACGGCGGACCCGCCGAAACCGATGTGCTGGCGGATGAGGTTTGCCACCTGTTGCAGCAACACATGGCAGAGCGGCTCGTGCTCGAGATGAACGACGTTCCCTTGTTGCCCAGCACCTTGATCGGCCAGTTGGTCAAACTCCAAAAACGGCTGCAGACGCAAGGCGGTTTGATGCGGCTCAGCGGAATGTCGGACGACAACCAGAGCGTTCTCCGCTCGACGCGTCTTGACTCCCGCTTCCCCCAGTACCAAGACCGCGAAGCGGCGGTCATGGGGCGGCAGCCGTGCCGTCCCCGTTGAAGAAAAACAGTGGGCGTCGTGGCAATAATTTCGTTGCCGATTGTTACCTGAAAAAGCCCGGCATTTCAAAAATGCCGGGCTTTTAGAATACCAGTTTGATTGAAGAGAAATATCTCATGAGCCACGCCATTGAGGGAGTGTTGCCTGTTCTGCATACGCCGTTTCTGGAAAACGACCAGATAGACCGTGAAAGCCTCACGCGGCAAATCGACTGGGCGTTCGGATTGGGCGTCAATGGCGTGTGCTGTGCGATGGTCTCGGAGTTGTTGCGGCTCACGACCGACGAACGTTTTGAATTAACGGAACTCATGGTGGAAGGCGCCGCCGGGCGCGGCGCCACGATTGCCAGCGTCGGCGCTGAAAGCACAGCGGCGGCTTTGGCGTTTGCACGATGTGCCGAACAAGCCGGTTGCGACGCCATCATGGCCATTCCCCCAGTCACGACCGCCTTGCCGGAAGACGCACTTGGGGAGTATTTCAGCCGCTTGGCTGACGAAATCGATCTGCCGCTGATCGTGCAAGATGCTTCGTCGTACGTCGGGCGGGCGTTGCCAATATCATTTTACGTGCGGCTACTCGATCGGTTTGGCGCTGAAAAAATTCTCTTCAAGCCGGAGGCTTCGCCCAACGGTCCTAATCTTTCGGCGCTGCGCGACGCCACCGCAGGCCGAGCGCGCATTTTTGATGGGTCGGGCGGTATTCTGCTGATCGACGCCTATCGCCGCGGCATTGCCGGAACCATGCCGGGGTGCGACTTATTAGATGGCGTGGCGGCGCTTTGGCGAGCACTCGAAAATGGCGAGGAACCGGCCATGTATCGGCTCTACTTTCCGATCTGTGCGCTGGTCGCCCTGGAGTTGCAAGCCGGACTTGACGGCTTCCTGGCCATCGAAAAATACATCATGAAAAAACGTGGTCTCTTCGATACCGACTTCCGCCGAAAGCCCTACTCTTGGGAACTCGACATCGAGACCCAGCAAGAGATCGACCGCCTCCTGATTCACCTCGAACAAGCGATTCAAACGTAAGCCGAGCGGCAAAAAACCGTCAGGTGCGACGCACGCAAAAAGCCCGACATTTTCAAAATGCCGGGCTTTTAATGCGCCATGTCAATTTCGTACAACCCGTTACTCATTCAAATCCGTTTCAGGACTGATCGACTTCAGCCACGCTTGCCACTTCGCGATTGCCGCCGCCACTTCCTGCTTCGAAGGTTTGGCGCCCAAGCCAAAGCCCTCGAATTTACGGCTGATGAAGCGCAACCCATCGCGGGCTTCCAGTACAACGCGAGGATCGGGGTCTGAGAGGGCGTAGATCAGCGTGGACGCATTCTCCAAGCTGCCCGCTCTGGCCAAGGCGCGAACGGCCACCCTGCGGGCTTGGTAATCTCCGCCGGAGACCAGTCCTTTCAACTGCTGCAAACGCGACTTTTTCTTAACGGGGTCTTTTTCCTTGACGACCAGCGAGGTGAGAAAGTCGGGGTCGTCGGCGATCTGCGCCATTTTGGGATCGCTGGGGTTGTCGAGAATGGAGAGCAGATCTTCCACACTGCCGGAAAGCGGCGGCGGCACGATTTTACCATCTTTGATTTTTAAATTCGCCGCATCGGCCAATTGGTCGAGACCCCGCGCTCCGTTGAGAAACCCTTCGCCAAAAGTTCTCACAATTGATTTCTTGGTGCTGCGAATCAGAAACAAAAGTGCAAAGGAGGTATCGACCTCAGCGCCCATATGTCGCGTCCAGGAGCCATCCTTGGCCTGCGTTTTCTCCAAGTATTCGACGCCGATGTTGTACCAGGGAGGATCTTTTACGACTTGGCCGGCCGCCAACTCACGAAAACTCTGATAGCGCTCCATCGCATACATGTAGTACATAGACCACATGCCGAGTTCGTATTTACTACGACTGAATCCTGCGTTCAGCCGGGCGGCTCCTCTCGCCTGCACATTGCGATAAAGACCGACATCAACGCCCCTGGGCTTGAAAGAATTTCGCTCAGCCTCAGCAGTCACTTCCTTGAGCGCCATCGGAACGCCATTGTCGTTTTTCTTTTCTTGCGCGCCCAAGCCGAACATATCGCCGCAAACGTAAACGCTGCTCAACCCGGCGGCCGTAAGCGAGGGCCGAACGCCCGCCGTTGCCGGACGACCGGGTACGGCTTGATACCCCCAGGCGCCGGCCGGTGTTTGTGTTTTCAGCCAGAAATTCAAGGCACGTTCGGCTGAGTCCTGCGGCACGTTCAGCCCCGCATGCATGGCGGCCCAAAGGCCAAGCGTGGCGTATTGCGACTGGGAGGCATCGCCGGTCGAACCGTTAAAGTCCGCGGTTTCGCCCGGCCGATAACTCCACCCGCCGTGACTCTCTTGATTCGCCAGCAGCATCTTGAAGAACGCTTCCAATTCGGGCCGGTACTTTTGGCTATCGGTGTCGGCCAGGAATAAAGTCGCGAGGGCAATCTGGTAGTTGGCATGGCTCCTGAGGTGTCGCTTGGGGTACCGGATCGCGGCGCGGCAGCTTGCAATCGCGGCTTGCACTTGTGGACTTTTGTCGTTATCGCCTGATTTTACCAGCGCCAAACCGACCAAGCATTTGTGCCCCAAATCCTGCGGCTTCGACTTCGCCAAAAATGTCCGAGCGCGTTGGACGATGGCCCGAACTTTTGGGCTCTTCGGGTTATAACCCCAAGCAGTATTTGGGGTCGCGCACCATACGAACGCAATCAGGGAGAATGCGACACTCCTCGCGCAACGCCGAATGAGCGAATCGTACATTGGAAAAACTCTTCTTGTTCAGGCGGTTCTCACCGCTAACTGTTCGACACACTGCCTGTTCGACACACTGCCTGTTCGACGAGATGAAACGCCCCCGGAAATGCCGCCCTTCCTGGCAGTGAGCGGGCAAACTCTGTCCGCCGAATTGATCGTAATGAGACCGCACCGACAAGTCAAGCAACCGAAGTTGTTGTGCAGGCAGACTTTCGACCCAACGTCAACACGTAACGCCGCCCAATTCCCAACCTCAAAGCAGCCCGCCGACAGTGGGAGAACAATCTATCCCGCGCGCCGCCGCTGGCCTTAAAGCGATAGCCGAGATACCTGGAAAAAGTCCTGGAAAGACCTAGCCCAGATTAGCTTACTTCTGTTTCCAGTTGACCTTGGATCGTGGTGCTTGAGTGGGAATCTATGCCGCTGTAGGAGAGCACGATAAACTTCCGGCATCTCCAGCCGTAGGGCCCTTCGTCGCTAGCCCTAATGTTGTATTTCTCAACTAACACCGCCCAAGCCTTTTTTTGTCCGAATTCGGGCGACGATGCATTACAGTTCCAGTCGTCGAACAGAATAATGCAACCAGTAGAGACGAGACGTCGCTGGAACAGCGGCGCCAGCGCGTCCAGCGTTGACTGGAACAGATCGCAGTCGACGTGGAGGAGCGCGAACCGCATTGAACCTGACACTTCGGGGACAGTATCACAATACCAGCCGGGCATGGTGAGGAGACGGGAGTCTGGCATCCAGCGTTTGCAGCGTCGTCGTAACTGACGTTCGCTTAGGCCTCGACATTCTCCTTGACCCCACAGGCCTTCTTGGGCAATGCAAGGGCAATTCCGATCGACCTCAGAAGTGGCGTCGGGGAGTCCTTCAAAAGAGTCAAAGAGGCAAAGCGACCGATCTGTTCGGGCGGTGTGTTGGGCGAGCACACCAGCGGTAAATCCGGTATCGGTGCCGAACTCCACGATATCGCCCTTGACCCTTGAACCTTCAACGTACTCAACCGCCATCGCGAGATGTTTGGCAATCTCTTTCCCACTTGCCGAGCGTTCGAGCCGCGTTTGCGCACGATGGAGGCGAACGTTGTGTGTGAAGTACCGAATATTTCGCCAAAGCAGCGCCAGAGGGCGTAGAAATATTGGGAGTCGGTTAATTCTCTCGCCAGGCTCCCAGTTGAATAACATGACCGAGACTTTCCCTTCCTGTTGTCGGCGCAAGACGGTTTTATTACAGTCATCCCACATTCACTGCGGGAAAAAAACATTCAGAAGACAACAACTGTTCACTCAAAGATGCGCGGCGAAATCAGCCGGGGAGCGCCAGCCAGTTGTTCAAAAGGCCGGAGAACCCAGCCTATTGTGCATAGGGCCGGAAAACCGCGTATAGTATATCTTAGCATTGTCACGCGTCAGGGGCGATTCACGATTTTCATACGTGACGCAGTCGGAAGTCGTGTGTGCCAAAGATGATAAAAGCAAATGTCCAGCGAAATCTAATGGTATGAAGCTGCGCGGGCGGCGGAAAGGACTCGCCCTTGCTTTGGAACGCGTGCGAAGCCGAAGGGTATTCCCTTTTTTCGACCACGAATCTCTCAAAATGGCTATTCTCGGTCAGCGGCATTTTGGCTTTGCAGTAGTATTTCGGGGGACAGATGAGAATGCTGTACGTAAGCATTGCGTTGATACGTTCTTACATGCGACATTTTATACCGTACTGCAATAGAGAGACGGAGCATGGCAAACGAACTGAGGCCGCAATCGCAAGAAGCCGCGAGCTATCTCGAGCGCCGTATCGGCTTTCCCATGCCGACCTTGCTCGCATTCCCGAAGTATTTCCAAATAGAGCCGATCAATACCTGCAATGCGCGCTGCATCATGTGCGGCATCGACTTCGACGCAAAAGTCAAAGCGAAGATGCAAAATGAACTCTTCGAAAAGATCGTGGCGGAAATCGCCCGTCATAAAGAACATGTTGAAAAGGTAATGATTTACCTAGACTGCGAACCCCTGCTCGATAAGTCGCTGCCACAAAAGATCAGGAAGATAAAAGAGGCGGGCATTCGCTGGGTCAATATCGCGACCAACGCGAGTCTCTTGCATGAAAAAAACGCGATCGCCTTAATCGAAGCGGGGCTCGACGAAATTTACATCACGCTCGATTCGTTAATTCCGGAAGTCTACGAGAAGATCAGAGTGGGGCTAAAATACGAGGTGGTTTATCGGAATATCCGCCGCTTCATCGAACTTCGCAACGAAATGAATCCGGAACTGGCGGTCCGGCTTCAGTTGATTGAACAAGAGTTGAATCATACCGAGAAAGATGACTTCCAAGACCACTGGAAGCCGCTGTTAAAACCGAATGATCAGATCGTGGTTCAGAAAGAACACAACTGGGCCAACAAAATCAACACCATGCAATTTGGCGACGAAGCGGACGTCAACCACATTCCCTGCCTGGCCCTCTGGGGAACGCTATGCATTCACGTCGATGGAACCGTTAGCTTGTGTTGCATGGACAGCGAAAACGAATTCCCACTCGGCGACGTCGTTACGTCGAGCATTGAGGAAGTCTGGCGGGGCGAGGCATTGAACAAAGTCAGGCAAAAACATTTGGAAGGAACCAGGAACGAGATTTCCTTGTGCGATGGATGCACGCTCTGGCGAGACAACAAGCAGGATAAAATAGAATTATTCTAACGCCAGCGACAGTTGAAAATTTGCCTAATACAAGCCCGAAGCGCAAGCGAGTGAATCAGCGAACGGTCATTCTCGCCTAGGCGGGGCCCAAAAAAACACTCCCAGACTCCCGCTGCATGTGGGTACGTTATTTTCCGCCGCTCGCCTAAAGGAAGAGTGATGCCTGATTGCCGCATTCGCACCATGGAAGCCGACGACCGGTTTGGCGTCGCGGAATTGATTTATACGTCGATCAATTATTGGTACCAGACCAACGGTCGGCCGCCGATTTTTCAGGGCGGTCCCCAAACGACCGAAATCTTTTACGAGGTGTACGAAGCGCTCGACCCCGGCTGTGGGATTGTCGCGGAAAACACGCGCACCGGCGCCCTGATGGGCTCGTGTTTCATCCATCCTCGGCAGCGGCATGTTTCGTTGGGAATCATGAATTGCCATCCCAATTATTTCGGCTGCGGCGTGGCGAGCAAGCTGTTGCAATACGTGATCGACTTCTCGCGGCAAGCCGGCAAGCCTTTGCGTCTGACACAAAGCGCGATCAATCTCGATTCGTTCTCGCTCTACAACAAAGCCGGTTTTGTACCCCGCCTGGCTTATCAAGATATGTATGTTCAAGTTCCCCAAGCTGGTTTTTCCCGCCCAGCGGCTGGGGATATCGCGGCTGGGAATAATATACGAGACGCCAACCTGAATGATATCGATGCGATTGCCGCCTTGGAGCTTGAGGTCAGCGGCTTGGAGCGCAAGCAGGATTACCGCTATTGCATTGAAAATCAAGGCGGAATATGGCGAACCAGTGTTTTTGTGAACGCAGCCGACGCCAACCGCATCGACGGCTTCCTCATCTCTTGTAGCCATCCGGCGATGAATATGATCGGCCCTGGGTTTTCACGCAGCGAAGAACAGGCAGCGGCCTTGATCGACCACGAACTCGATTTTCATCGCGGGCGCGCGCCGGTGGTCTTGATTCCCGTGGAGTGCGAACACTTGGTGCGACACATGTACGGCCTAGGCGCGCGAAATTGCGAACTTCATTTTTGTCAGGTTCTGGGCGATTACCAGCCTTACGCTGGCGTCAATTTGCCATCGTTCCTACCCGAAACCGGCTGACGGGAGGCGAAAGTGTCTGGTTGGATCGGTCGGGTTTTTGCAGGATTATCGCCGTGGCGCTCCGACTTCCTCCCTACCGTTTCCAAACATTGGCGCAAAACCGGGGCGGGCGGGATATAATGAAGAAAGAAGGCTCTTCGTAAGCATCTCGCTGGCAGGAATCGCGCACGTTCGGGAGACGCCCCATGAGCGTAGATCTAACAACTCGATACCTGGGCCTAACGCTGGGCTGCCCGATTGTCGCGGCGGCAAGTCCGCTGACGGCCACGGTGGAAAACGCGCAGCGGCTGGAGGAAGCCGGCGCGGGCGCAATTGTCTTGCCTTCACTTTTCGAGGAGCAAATCGAAGGCGAAGCGCTCGATATGTTCGACGCGCCGGCGGGGCTGCTGGATGCACCGCCGTTCGAATCGGCCACGCTTTGCTCGGAACTCGACGACTACAACACCGGGCCCGATTTCTACCTGCGAAAAGTCGAAGCCATCAAACGCTCGGTAAGCATACCGGTCATCGCAAGTTTGAATGGCGCCGCGACCGGCGATTGGGTGCGATTCGCCGCGCTCATGCAAGGCGCCGGAGCCGACGCAATCGAAGTCAACATTTTTGTGGTTCCCGTCTCGCCTCATGTTTCCGGACACGACGTCGAACAGCGTTACTTGAACGTCGTGCGAGCGGTTCGCAAACAGATCACGATACCGCTGGCGATCAAAACCGGGCCTTTCTTTTCGGCGCTCCCGCATTTTGCCCAAGGCGTGTTCGAAGCCGGCGCCGATGGGTTGGTCGCGTTTAACCGCTACTTGGCCCCCGATATTGATTTGGAACACCTTTCGGTGGCGCCCTCCATCCATTTGAGCACGCGCAGCGAACTCGCCCAAACCTTGCGTTGGATCGGCATTCTGCGAGATCAAACCGATCGCTCGCTGGCCGCCTTGACGGGAATCCATGAAGCCGAAGACGTTCTCAAAGCGCTGGCCGTCGGGGCGGATGTCGTGATGACCTGCTCGGCGCTCTTGCAGGGAGGCATTGGCCGCCTTACGGTGATGCGCAATGGCGTTCGAGATTGGTTGGAGATGCGCGGTTACGATTCCGTCGATCAGTTCCGAGGCTGTATCAGTCGCCGCGCCAGTGGCGAAGCGGACGCATTCGTGCGTGGTAATTACACGAAAGCCGTGGCTTCTTATCTACAGCCGCCGACGTAACGCCGGGCTCATGTACACGTCGCGCGGCTGACATTCTCAACCGCCGAGCGGCGCGCCTAGTTCCGCGTAGGCCGAAACAACGGTTTCTTCGTCGACGCGCTCCAACTCCTTGCCAGCGCCGGCGAGGAGCGAAAGCTCGGCCAGTTGCGTGACGCGCCGCGGCGAGCCGTTGGCGAGTTGGTGCAATCGCTGAACGGCGTCCGGCGAGAAGGCAGCGTCGGCGCGCCCCGCCTGACGCATCGATTGCTCCAGGAAGGCCTGGGTGTCTTCCGCCTCCCAGGGCGTCAAGTCGATGCGTAGTTCGGCCAATTCCAGCAACTCCCCGCCCAGGCGATGCGCGGCCGAATCCTGGACCGCCAACACGATCGAAAGCCGCTCGTGCGAGACCTCGCCCGACGAGGCGAATCGCACGAGTTGCTCCAGCACTTCAGGGCGAGCCCGGTCGGCGTCGTCGAGCAAAAAGACCGTATGAATTTGCTGGTGCTGGTTGGCGGAGAGTTGGTCGTCGATGGCTCTCGACAAAGCGAATTCCGCCGCGTCGTCGGCGGGGTTGACGCCGAGTCCGGCGGCGAGCAACCAAAGAAAACCTCGCGTGTCGAGCGTGCGCAGATTGACCGCCGCCTGCCGCCAGCATTGCTTTCGCAGATAGACGCCAAACACCTGCAACAGGTGAGTTTTTCCACAGCCCTGGCCGCCCAACACGAGCCCTACGCGACGAGAATTTTCGATTACAAATTCAAGCCGGGCCAAGGCTTCTTCAAAACCGGGGTTTTGGGGAAGGTCGCCCGTTTTCTGAAATGGCGGGTGACCGAAGTTCCAATATTGGTTGTACATCGGCCAAAAGCCCTTCCCAACGATGACCATACGGCCCGGGTGATATGTTGCGCTCGGCTGGACGCTATCGCATCCTATACATGCAGACGCCGCCACTACGGCTGCTGGAGTGCATATACTTCACACGGCTTGCAATAGCTCGTTTAACGGCAAGCCGAAGGCGGCTGCGTTTTGAACCCACGCGTTCGGGCAAGCCGGAAAAACGCAGTCGCCTTCGGCTAGCCGTTAAACGAAAGTGCGTGCGCTATTTTCAACCGTGAGGCGCCTACACAGCGCCGCTTCTTTCATCGGCGCTCGGCGCCGGCGGCTTGAGCGAATGTGAGTGAAGCGATCACTTGCCGGCGACGGTTCTGGCGGCCCACCCCGCCGCGACATTCACCGGTGCGCTGCCGTAGGCCCCGGCGAATTTTTGCGCGAATGGACCAGGCCGCTTGAGGGCGTCGAGAAGTGTGGCGAAGCGGCGTTTGTCAGACATCAAAAATTTGACGAAACTGTAACTCGCAATGTCTGAATCTTCGGGCGAGAGGCGGCCTGTCATGAAATCGTCGGGCTTGCTCATGCCGGAGGCGATCGACTTCACCGCCTGATTCCACGCCGCCACGCGGCTATCGTCCGGGGCGAGGCGAGAAGCCGCCAAGCGGGCGGCGCCCTCTCGGAGCCAGCGCGGGCTCTCGCCGCGTTGGGCCACGTAAACGCCGGCCATCTGTTGGGCGAGCAAGGCGTCGAGGGAGAATTCGTCGGCTTTTGGCGGCACAATCGCGCCGTAGGCGTCAATGATCGAAAATTTCCAATGACCTCGCCAAGAGTTGGGCACCTGGCGCCGCTCCACCATCTGGCCGAACTCACTGTAATCGTATCGCTGCTTAAAAACGAACAACGCCATTTTCCCTTTCACCAGGGGAGCGTTGGCCGAGGCGCCGAAAATTTCCGCAACCTTGGGGGCCACTTGCTCGGCCTGCTGGCCGATTTCCTCCAGCCGACCTTGCCCGACATTGCCGCGAAGATGGAAGTTTTTCGTTTGCACTTCGGGCGTGGCTTCGTCGGGCAAGCCGAGTTTCCAATTCGAGGTTGCGAGTTTTGCCCGGTCGAGGCTGAGTTCTTCATGGGTCGCATGTTCAGCTCGATACAAGGCGGCAACTTGCCCCACGCTCCGGTCAGGATCTTGGCCATCGTACTTGGCGCCCTCTTCGATCCACTTTTCAAACAGGGCGATGGTCTTGGCGTCGAGCGGCGGCAGACGGCGCGGCATCTGCTCCCCCTCGGCCGCGCCTTTCAATTTGCTGATCAACAGACTCGACGCCGGCTTTCCGGGTTCGAGCGCCGGTCCGCTATCGCCTCCGTTGAAGAGGCTGCGAATCGTGAGCAACCCCAAGCGGTTGGCCGGCTGATTCCCGCCATGGCAGCCGGTGCATGTTTTGACAAACACGGGGGCGATATCTCGGGCGAAGCTGACGGTTTCCTTCCCGGTGGCCATGGCAATCGCCATTTGCTGGTCGTCGCCCGTCGCTTGGGGGGCCAGCGTGGCCAGATTAGCGCGAGGATCGGGACCATCGAATTTGGCGTCGGCGTCGATCCAACGTTTTAGAACGGAGAGTTCCTCGGGACTGATTTTTCCGCCGCCGCGCGGCATATCCCCTTCCTCGATCAATTCGATGATGCGACTCCCGGCGGCGTCGCCCTTCATGACAACCACGCCCGCCGAAACGCCGCGCATCAGTGTTTCGTAGTTCACCATGCTGAACATGCCCCGATTTGCCGAAACATGGCAGCGGCCGCATTTTCCGACCAAAATCGGCGCGACATCTTTCACGAAGCCCACCGGTCCACTCGAACCGGGGGCGCCCTGGGGTGAATTGGCGGAGGAGCCGTCAGGACGTTTCAAGTCGGGAAGCACATAACCTTCCAGCTCCAAGAGGGCGTGTGCATTCAGCAAACGCGTGTAAATCGGCCGCAACAATTTCACGACCTCGGCATTTCCGCCGCCAACAAGCCTTTCATACTCGCCTTGAACGCCAACCACCGCCGCCAATGCCTCTCGGTACTTCTCCTGGCCGTAAAGATTCACCGCCTTCTTGACAGCCACGCTCAGACGGTTGACGTCTCGCCGCTGGTCAGCCGTCGGCGCCGCGTCGGCAATGGAGGCGCCGCTGAGCAGGAACAACAACAGCAGCAGGCGACAGGCGACTCGTTTCATCACAACTCTCTTCCATACGAATGAAATTGACGTGAGCGACGCGCCCAGTCCCTATGCGCAACGCGTGCAATTTACCAACAAGCGAAAGCCCGGAACGGAGCCTCACTTGCGAAAGCGAAAAAACGGCCGGCGTGTACTCATTCGCTCGCCGGGTTTCGCCCCACCGCCGCCGCCAAGGCGACTCAAGTTACGGTTTTGGCCCTATTTACGCGAATGGCGACGGAAGATTTTTTGGCCCGCCCGTTGCGCCATTTCCTGACGACTGCGGCGATACCCGTGTTCGATGGCGAACCATTCGGCATACCGTTCTCGATCGACATAGCTCGTATTGCGGTCGTCGAGCAAATGCCCCAACTCATGGATCAATATATTATTGAGGTAATAATCCTTGATCGTGGCTTCAGTCCAACGAAGACACCAGCCGTTCGATGAATCCTGCTCCCAAACGCCGCCATACATCCGTGCTTCCGTGATTTGAGCCGGCTTGGGCGGCGCGCCGTACTCCTCAACCAAACTCTCTTCGATCGGATACAGATAAAGAGCACTGCCCCATTGCATTCCATAACACGGAAACGTTTTCTTTTTCCGCGTCATGCGGCTCAGTTGCAAGACTTCCAGCGGATCAATGAATTCACGCGGAAGCAGGCTCAGACGCTCGCGAACTTCGCTGGCTGTCACGACATGGCGGAACCCAAGTCCTGGCGATTGCTCAATCACCGTGAAGTCGGCGGCGCTGGCGCCGCTCGGTTCATACCAGTTTTCCGGAGGAATGAACGGACCTTGTTGAACGCCCTTACCCCGCGTGCGTTTGCTGAACGGTTCGACGCGCCGTCTGCCGCGCACCGACGTCACGGCGTTGCGCCGAGCGTTTGAGTTGCGACTGATTGCCTGTCGAGAATGCATCGAAACGGTTCCCGGTTGGAGAGAGCAGAAGGTCTGCATTCGCCTTGAACCACGCTCAAGGGCCACTTCCATCCTAGGAAGATCAGGGCCCTAATATCAAGTGCATTTCGTAAAGTGTTTCAGAGTAAGGCTTTGGGGGTGTCGTGTCCTCCTGGCTATTTCGCGAATGTGACAATTTCACCGA
>QIKY01000289.1 GCA_003233175.1 Planctomycetaceae bacterium
GAATCGGCCTTCGTTGAGCGCGAGCAGACCTTCAATACCGGGAAGCACGAGTTGGAGTACGTCGCTCAGGTGCTGCTGCTGGGCCTGTTCGATGAGACGGCGGGCAAGGTCTGGTTCTGCTTCGTTGGCGAGCAGCGACATCGCGAGATCGAGTTGCGCGGTGGGGTTTTCCGGAGCGTCGTCGAGCGCCAGTTGGTGATACCGCATCGCCTCCTCATGTTGCTTGGCGACATCGAGCACTTCCGCCACGCGGCCGTAGTACATCCAGCGGGGTATTTCCTCGGACTCGGCGTGTTTTTTCGTCAAAGCCAAGGCTTCATCGAGCCGGCCCAAACCGGCCAGCGCGCCGGCTTCGCGCCCATCGAGTTCAAACTCCGGGACGCTGCCGCGCAAGGCCGGAATCTGCTCCAGCACTCGCTCCCACCGCGCCCAGGCGAAGCAATCGAGCATTCGGTTGTAGCGACGCGCGAAGCCCGTGAAGGTCGACCAAAAGGCAATCGCCAGTGGAAACAGAAACAGACCGCAAGCCAAGAAAAACGTGAGGCCGAATCCATCGCTGAGGAGCCAGTTGATTGCCAGCAGAGCCAACGCAATAAGCATCAACCACCACGCCTTCTTGTAAAGCATGGCCGTGACCCACCAAAGGAAAGCCCCGTCGGACATACGGCGGAATTCCACGATGTCGGCCGCCGTGATGTTTCCTCCTTCGAGAACATCGACCGAAGTGAACACTGCTCCGGCATCTTCGGTATGCAACGTGATATCGGTGCAGCCTTGCGATTCCAACAGCGCGACGGCCTCTTGCGCCGTTTCGGCGGAAACGCTCATCGTGTCGCGTTTTCCCACTTCATCGGTTACGGTCAAGAGAAAGTTAGGCATGGCGACCGAGCATGGTTAGGAGGATGGAGTGAATAGGCGGTAACAGTTTAGCCCATCTTTCCTAAGCAATCTGCTCGCCGCCCCGAGAATGGCCGAATGGGCTAAACTGTTACAGCAACCTAGGCGGCCTTTTTCGTGGTGGGCTCCATCAGCACCAGTTCAATGTCGAGAACAACTTCGGAGCGTCCTCGGGAAGCCAGTTTGAGTGAAAAGGCTTGGTGATGTTCGATGAGATTTTTGTTGTCGAGCACTTCCAGAAACGCCAAGATCTGGGGAAGTTCGCCAGCCACGGTAACCACCACGCTCTGTTTTCGCAGGTGGTAATTTGATTTTTTGGCGGTCTTGGCGGCGGCTGGGTTTTCCATGATGAAATCGTCGTTATTCCATTTTGTTTTCATGGAAGGACCGACGTCAACCCGCCGAACACGGCAACCGCTGGTGCGGGCGAGCGCCACCAGCGAGTTGCGAAATTGGTAGGTCTGGTCTTCGGACACGATCCGACTCTCCCATTCGATCAAATTATTGGAGCATTTGGCGGCGATTCGCTCCAACGCTTCGACGCCCTCGGCTTGAACGATGGCTTCTTCCAACTCCAAAACCAGCGTCTCTTCGTAGTCGCACAAGTCAAAATACCGTTCGGCCACCGGCCACACGCCAATCGCGGCGACTAGGCAAGTGAGAATGAAGACAAACCGTTTCCTGTGAGGATGCTCCAGGAACTGGCGTAGAATCAGTTCAGTTGTTTCCATCGGGCGCCGCCTCCGGTGAGTCAGGTTGGTTGATAATCTCGCAAGAAACATCGAAACGCGTGGAAGGTCCGGCGGAGGTTCTGGCGGGGCGCGTGCCCATGAGCGAAACCTGTCGCAGGGAGGGAAATTGTTCGAGCGATCGGACAAACTCGAAAATGCCGTCTTCGGTGTATGCTTCGCCAGAGATTCTCATCTGTTTGCCGTCAGACACCGAGATTGCCTCCACCCACACGTCGTTCGGCAGGCATTGGCTAACGGTGGTTGTCATTTCCCGCCAACGAGGCGTCGAGATGTTGCGCGCGAGCAGTTCCAGATGCTTAATTTTTTCGGTGTTGCTTATGGTTTGATGCCGCAAGATGCGCGACCGCTGCTGCACGACCTCATGGCTTTCCAATTCCTTGGCGAGCACCGTGGTTTCCCGATCCACCTTCTCGACGTGCAGCCATAAGATGACCGCGAACAGCACGGTTGCCGCCAACGGCCAAAAGGTGCGCGCCAACTGGGGCGCAAGCGGCTCTCGATGCAAGGCGTGCAAACGCTCCATCAGGTTGGGGCCTGCGTCGGTGGTGTTGAACCGATCTTCGAGGAGGCTAGCGCCCAACGCCGCAACTTGGTCTCCGCTGAGGTTTTTTGTATCAAGATTCCAATTTTCCTCGTTCACCAAAGAGTGCAACGGCAGCACGGTTAGCAAATCGTTTTCGTCAAACGCCTTTTTCACTAGATCGACGCCGCGCGCGTCGCCGCAAAGCACCGCCGTTGTCAGTTCGCTGTTTTCCAACTGAACATACCGCTGGCAATAGCGGCGCAGGCGGTTGAGATGGCCAGCGACCACATTCGCGACATTTTCGCGAGAGTCGCTGCCCGCCGGACGGTAGTCGAGCAACAGCCGGCCTTCGAGTGAAATGCCCAGTTCGACGCCGCGCTCCGCGACATTAACGATCAACACCGGTTGTTCGCTGTCGGTTTTCAGTTTTCCCACCACGCGGGCCACTGAAACCAACGAAGGTTCAATACGATCCAGCACCAGGTGGGCGAACGCCGCCGCCTCCAGCAAGACGTCCAGCGTTCGCTGATTGACCACGCTCAACAAGGCGTGCTGACGTTGGGAGCTGACCTTGTGGATGCTCGCGCCCACGGCTTTTTGGCCGTGGCCCAAGGTCAGGTAGAGCGAACTGCGTTGTTCAATCTCGGCCAGCTCCCGCCGGACGTGTTGCGCGTCGCCGGAGACAACCCGCGTCACGCAAAAATCGCCGCTGAGGGTGATCGTGAGGTGTGCGTTTTGCAGCCCATGTTCGACGACAAATGTGCGAAGCGCTTTGGAAAACTCTCGTTTTCCGGCGTCGGAACGCAAGGTTTGGCTCTCGTTTCGCCATTGCGTCGTGAACGAGAGCGTGTTTTCGACGCCCTTGGAAGTGGTGGAGTGTATGGCGGCGGAGAACGAAGAATGGCACAGTTCGATGGCCAGCGTTCGTTGGTGCGATGCGTTACGTTTACCGAACATGGCCGGGCTACCCTCCAATCTCGACAGTAACCTGCAACGACCGCGCGACGCCGCCCGAGAGGCCAATGCCGGTAATGATCACTTCGTTCGCCGCGCCGTCGACAATCGTCGCGGAATAGGTGCGGCCGCTTCCCGAGGGAAACTCCGTGGAGGGAATCACGCCCCGCCAGTTTTTGTTTTGTTCGAGTTCCGCCAACGCATGATGGACGCCCGCCCCCGCCAGATACGCAGCCCGCTCGTAGTCGGCCGTATTGCGGGCGGTCGACAAATTAAGCGTGGCCGAATCGAGCATTCCCAGCACCAGCAGCGACACTATCGAGAGAATGAACAAACACACCAACAGCGACATGCCGCGTCTGCTGCGCGCGCTGCTGGCGCGGCGCCGCTCAGGAGAACCAGCGAGGCGATTGTTCAGTACGGATTTTCTGATCGGATTTTTCATCACCAGGCTCTCAGCCAAACGCGGCAGCTATACGTCTGTTCGGGGTTGACGTCTCGATCCAACTGTACCTTAACGATGCAGCGCACCACTTGAACATCGGCGGGTGTAGCCGTAACGGTTACGCCGTCGGCTTTGTAGCCAACGAACGTCAGGGAGGAGATACCCGGCCCGAGCGGCGTATTGGCGGTATTGACGCCAAAATTCACCTGATTTCCGCTCCAGGCCCAAACGTAGAGGTCGTTGTTGGTCATGCGGGCCGAAAGCGCGCCGGCCGGGTCGGTCGAGGCGGTAATCGCTTCGACGGCGGTCGCCTGCCGCAACTTGCGGATCAAATGCCGCAGCGTGGCGTGCGCCGACTCGCGCAGCCGGAGGTCGGAGGCGTGCGCTTCCCAGGCCACGCGGCTCGAACGCAACACAACCGAAACGCTGGTCACGAGCGTGGCCATCATGGCCGTCGTCACGACCAGTTCAAGCAGGCTGTAAGCGCGTCGCTTCGTTTTAATCGTTTTACTTATTAGCTTCGTTTTCATAACTCACGACTTTGGCGATCTTGCTACTCAACGTGATGCTCGGTTCGCCGGCGTCTTGGAGGTTATTTCCGTTTTCATCGCTCCACACAGTGGCGATAACTGTCATGAGCCGATTGGTAATGCCGCCGCTTACGGGGCTCTGTGAACGAACAACCACGTACCGCAATTCGGCCCGACCATCGGCGGAGAAATTTCCCGAGACGCTGGCGTCTTGAAACCCCGCGGCCGCCAACACCAAATGTTCCTCGATTTTATCCACGCCGTACGTGGTGAGCGTGCCCCAGGTTTCCGCGGTGGTGCTCAGTTCGACCGCATCGCGCATCAACGCCAACGCGGGAACGAGCACCATGGCCATGAGTCCGCTGGTCATGACCAATTCCAGCAACGTGTAAGCGCGGCGGCGCGTTTTATTTCGTTTGGACGACATCCCATTGCGGCCCTTGGTGGTGAAAACAGCCCTTGAAGACGATCACGGCGGCGGGCGCCGCGCGGTGAGAATCCCGTGTGAAAGGGTAGCTTGCGGCGGTGGGCGGTCAAATCGAGCGTGCCCCAGCGCGCTCAATAGCCAGTTAGAATTCGACCACATCGACCGAGCCGGTCGCGGCGTAGACGGTGATCCGCCAATTGCGGTTAGGACCGGAAAGTTCGAGCGTGTAGCCGAAAAGCGAGGCCCCTTCAAAATCAAATTCGGGACCACTCGGCGCGACCGTCATCGAAAGGTTCGCGGGCGTCGGGCGGTATGCATCGACGGCCACATCGCCGCCAGATGCTCGTTGCATCAGCGTGTAGCCGACAACACTCCCGCCGCTGCTTTGCAATTGCAAGTAGTGGTTGTCGCCGGTGCTGACGGCCCGGCGTCGGGCGTGTTGCAAATCGGCCGCGATCCGACGGGCTTCGGTCTGGGCGCCCAAATCTTGCATGGTTTCGGGCGCCATGGTGGCCACCGTGGCCGCGGAAAGGATGCCGATAATGGCCAGCACGCCGATCAATTCCAGCAGCGAATAGCCGCAGCGGGAGCGTCGCGCGGCTGTGGAGCGATGACAAAAGGCATGATGTTCGAGCATCGGTTGCATGGCGCGTGTTCACTCCGCTCGCCTTACGCCGCCTCGCAACAGCCGCATGAAACGCTCGGTTGCGTTTCATGCGGCATCGCTCGGCTACGGGTCTGGATTGTTATCGACGCGGTGCGTCGTGCCGTCGATTGTGTAGGCGGTCGTGTTGTCGTGAGGCGAAACGGGAATGCCATCAGGAAAATAGGTGGGCGACAACTCCGAAATATTCGTCGAAGGCCAGGTGTTATTTTCCAGGTAGTATCGCTCGACTGCCGAGTTAATCACGGCCTTGTTGTGTGCGTTGAGCTTCTTCTTGGCCATGTCGGTCGCTCCCGACATACGCGGCAAAACGACTGCCGCGATGATCCCCAGAATGGTTACGACAGCCAGAAGTTCGAGTAGCGAAAATGCTGTTCGACGTTTGCGAGTGTTCATTTTCTGGATTACCTTGTTTCTCTTTTTCTTGATGCGATTCGGTTTCCAATCGACAACTTTTCGGTTACCGAATCGATCTGCCCCAATTATTCGCGACACAAACCGTTTTTCACGACCGCTGTCGAATGGCGTCTCATTTGCGAGTGGTGCAACCGGTCGTTTTCTCAATGGTTATGACCCGAAACACGGTGCGTGGTCGGGTTCATGGTATAGGGTAGGTTATCCACGGGACAAACAACCATTCCCTCGGGAAAATAATTGATATCTGCGGCGACGTCGCCGAGGTTGGCGGCGGGCCACGTGTTTTTGTTTCGGCGCCAGAGTTGAATCTGGAGTTCGACCTCACCTTTATTTACATAGCATGCATTCACCTTGGCGGCGTCGGACGAAGCAAAAATTGCCGGCATCGCCCAGCCGGCCAGCACCCCTAGAATCAGCACTCCTGTCAAAAGCTCTAGAAACGACATCCCGCCGCGCGCGGGAGGCGGCCGTCTTTCGATTCTTGGTCGCGATATGGCCATGTTCATTTTTGTTCCTGTTGGCCGAAGGCCTTATTCACATCCTGCAGGATGGCGGGTGAACTTGGCCTTCGGCCAAGATGAGGACTATCTTTTTCGGTTCCTGGGGCGATGCCCCAGGCTACGATGATCTTGGCCTTCGGCCAAACACAAGGGATGTCGCATTTGTTTCCGGGGCGATGCCTAGCGGTTTGGCTTTCCGAAAATCCTAAGGTCCTTTTTGATCGATCGTATCGACCATGCCGAACATCGGCAGGTAAATAGCGAGCAGAATGCCGCCAATCGCGAGCGCCATGCCGATCGTCAGGATCGGCTCCAAGGCGGCCACCATGGTTTCCGCCTTGCGTTCAATTTCCGTTCGCAAATGGGCTCGGATGTAACGTGTAGACTTCGACAAATTGCCGGTTTTTTCTCCCACAATCACCAGTTGGCTGACAATCGGCGGGAACATATCGCCGTGGCGTTCGAGTTCTCGGCTCAACCGCTCGCCGCGCGTGACGGCCGAACGCAGGTCTTCGACCGAATGCCGCACGGCGCTGTTGGCGATCGAATCGACCGATACCGCCAGGGCGTCGACCAACTTAAATCCTGATTCCATCATCACGCTCAATACATCGATAAACTGAAACACGGCAATATCTCGGGCCCATTGTCCGAGCACTGGAAGCCGCAGCACGCCGCGATCCATTGCGGCGGCGAAACGACGATTGCGCCGCGCGCGGGAAAACGCCCACAGGCCGCCGATCACCACGATCGGCGCGATCCAACCGTATTTTGCCGTGACATTGCCAACCGCGATCAGCCCCTTGGTGGCGAGCGGAAGCGGCACGCGGGTTTTTTTATAGGTCTCTTCGAATTGAGGAATGACGAACATCAGCATGAACGTCACGACCGCGCTGCCGGCGACACACACCACCGCCGGGTAACTCAGTTGCTTGATGATTTTTCGCCGCAGTTCGTTGCCGGATTCAACCTGATCGGCAATTCGAATGAGTGTTTCGGGAATCGACCCCGAGCGTTCACCGGTGCGAACCTGATTCACGATCAACGAGTTGAAGATGACGGGAAATTCCGCCATCGCGGCGCTGAACGACTCTCCGGCGTCGACCCGCCGACGCAGCGTGGCCAGCATGTGGGCGTATTTTTTGAGCGACTTCTCGCGTTCCAGCGTGGCGATGGAATTGCGCAGCGAGATGCCGTTCTCGACCAGCGTGGCCAAGCTCCGCAGCATGAACGCCAAGTCGCGGCGAGGCACTTTTACGTCGGTTTCACTACCGCCGCCGATTTTGATCGAATGCAGCGTTTTTAGAAACGACGGACGCGGCTCCGCCTGCGAACCGTTGCGTGTTGCCTCTTGCGACATGAAACCGCACCTTTGCCCTAGATCGATGTTTTGTAATACACTTCTTCCAACGTGGTGTGGCCGGCCAACGCCTGCTCCACGCCCGCGCCGCCTAATTCCATCATGCCTTCCTCGACGGCCAATTCTCGTAGTTTGGTCGCTGGAAGGCCGCGCTCGATGGCGTCGGAAAGCGTGTTCGACGCCACCATCACCTCGAAAATCGGCAAGCGATCGGCGTACCCCGTTCCCAGGCATTTCTTGCACCCGCGGCCATGATAGAACGTTGCATCCGGCGGGATTTCGGCAAACGCCGATAACGTTTTCACCAACGCCGGGTTCGCTCTGGCCGGCTCCTTGCAGGCAGGACAAATACGCCGCAACAATCGCTGTGCGATACTGCCCAACAAAGCGCCGCCGATCTTGAAGCCATCGACGCCTAAATCGGAAAGGCGGGCCACGGCGCCGATGGCGTCGTTGGTGTGCAGCGTGCTGATCAGCAAATGCCCAGTCAGCGCCGCCTGCACCGAAGTGGCGGCGGTTTCGTGATCGCGAATTTCGCCCACCATGATCACATCAGGATCTTGCCGCATGATGTACTTCAACGCGTTGGCGAACCCCAGCCCGAATTCGTTGTCAGCCTGCACCTGATTCACCCCCGGCAGTTTGTATTCCACCGGGTCTTCGACGGTCACGATATTGCGTCGGACCTCGTTCAACTGGCCCAGCATGGCGTACATGGTGGTCGATTTCCCCGACCCCGTGGGACCCGTCACGACGATCATTCCGTGAGGTTTGTCGAGCAGCGTTTGAATGCGTGTGATTTCACGTTCCGGCAGCCCGATTTTCGATAACTCAAAGGTTTTGTTGCCTTCGTCGAGTAATCGCAACACGACCTTCTCGCCGCCCGATGTGGGAATGGTGCTCACCCGGAAGTTGACCTTCGACCCGTCTTCCTCGACGCTCAGATGGCCGTCTTGAGGGCGGCGGTTTTCGGTGGTGTCCATGTCAGCCATGACTTTGATTCTCGCCACGACCGGGTCTTCGATGTGTTTCGTGATCGTCATCACTTGTTGGAGTTCGCCGTCAACCCGGTAGCGAACTCGCATTTCCGGAACGTGCGGCTCGAGGTGGATGTCGCTGGCGCGGGCGTCGATGGCGCCCATCAAAATGGCGCGCACCAATCGCACCACGGGCGCTTTTTCGTCTTCGGTGTCGAATACCAGCACGTCGTCGTGTTGGGTCGCCTCTTCGTCGGCCAACTCCGCGAGTTTCATGTCGACCACGGTCTGGCGGGCGACAATCCGATCGTCAAACCCACGGTCGAGCGCGGCCGAAACGTGGACGTCCAACGCCACCACGGGCTTGGCCGTGTATCCGGTGAGCAGTTCCGCTTCGGAAATCGTTTCGATATCGTCTGGGGCGGTCATGGCGAGTGTCAGCACGCCTTTTTGAATGTGGATTGCGGCGGTTTCGTGCTCTCGGGAAAAGTTTTCCGGAAGCAATCGCACCACTTGAGGATTGAGCGTTTCGGGCACCACTTCCTGAAACGGCACTTCAAATTGCTCGCTCAGCGCTTCGCCCAATTGCGTCAGGCTGATCAGCCCCCGGCGCAGAAGAATAGCGCCCAGCATGCCGCGTTCCGATCCTTGACTGTTCAGCGCGGTCTCTAGCTGCTCTAGCGAAATGCAGCCGTTTCGCACCAGAATGTCGCCGAGGCGTCCCGCCATGATGTCGCAGTTCCGTAAGTAGTTCGAGGCACTGGTTCGAGAGCCAGACCGATGCGTTAGACTTTCACCGCCAGCAGCGACTCAATTTTCCCTTCCAACGACGCCGGGTCGTAGGGCGTGACCAGATAATCGCGGGCGCCGGCGCGGTAGGCTTGTTGCACTAGGTCGAGATCGGCGTCGGTGGAAAAAACCAATACCGGCAATTCGTGTTCCGTTTCCGGCTCATTCTGCAGTTGGCTGATCAGCGCGATGGTCGACACATCGGGAATGCTCAAATCAAGAATCACTAAATCCGGCGCGGCTTGTTGCACGATTTGCAGGGCTGCGGCGGCGGTCGCGGCAACTTGCACCTCATAACCAAGAAGTTCAAGCCGAAACGCCGTCACATCGGCCAAAACCTGTTCGTCTTCAATTAAAAGCACACGAATTTGTTCGGCGTGCATAGGGTTGTCTTTCATCGGCGTTCTTTCTGGCTGGAGAGTCGCACCAAAAACCTAGCTTGCGGCGTCGCGCCGTGACGTAAAGAATATGAGTCGCGTCGTTGGCGCTCATCAGCGAGGTGGAAATCAAAAGCCGTACAACCCGCGATATCCGGAAAACCGGCGTTTCCACGGCAATGTTCGGATATGCTACGCTGCAAACTCTTTCGAGCAGACGCTCCCTTTTTTGTCGACGTTCCAAACTATGCAAATCGTGATTACAGCCGTCGGACCGGACCACGTCGGTCTGGCCGATCCGATCATTCATTACGTGACCGGCCAAGGCGCTAACATCGCCGAAATTCAGATGTACAATCACGACGAGGAATCGCTCTTCGCCATGCTGTTGCGAGTCGACTTGGCGGACATCGACCTACAAAAGCTGCGGACGGAACTGCAACAAATTGGCGAGTACAAGGGGCTTTCGGTGCGAGTGTGGTCTGCCCAAGAGCACGCCCATCGGCCGCGTTTGGCCATTTTCACGACCTTTCGACCGGAGCCGGCGCTGGCGTTGTTGCGAGCGATTCGCGATCGTCAATTGCAGGCCGAGCCCGCCCTGATGCTGGGCAATCGAGACGCCTGCCGGGGAGTCGCTGAACAATTCGGCGCGCCGTGGTTCAACATTGGCGACGAGAACGGCAAGGCCGACGACGCCAAAATCGTCGAACTGTGCGACGAACACGAAATCGACTACATCATCCTGGCGCGCTACATGCGAGTGCTGCCGGCGGCAACCTGCTGGAAGTACGCCGGCGGTAGGATTGTCAACTTGCATCACGGCCTGCTGCCGGGGTTTCCCGGAATGCGTCCCTACCACGAAGCATTTTCCAGCCGCATGCTGACCTACGGCGCGACCTGCCATTTCATCGTTCCCGAACTGGACGCCGGCAACCAGATCATCCACCAGGCGACGTTCACCGCGCCGCTGGGAGCGAAGCTCGACGACATCATTCGCATGGGCCAACAAGACAACGAGCCGAATTGCCTGCTGGAAGGCGTGCGGCGCGTGGTCAATCGGGAAGTGCAACTGCACTTCCATCGCGTGGTCGCGGTGCGTCGATAAGGTTGGAGTTCGACTTCGCGGGAGAATGTCCGGCTGCTTACGTCATCGCTCGCCTGAAAGCATGTATCGCGACTAGAGCGCAGCTCACGGCAAGGCAATCTGGCGCGCCGCCTCATACCCCGCCACCGCAGCCGACACCGAAAGATTCAAACTGCGCACATCGTCTCGACACGGAATGCGCAAGCATCGCGCCTCGAAAGCTTCGCGAATCGAGGGTGGCAGGCCGCTGGTTTCACTGCCAAACACCAGCACCGAGCCCCGCTCAAAACTCGCCGAAGTGTAGTTGCGTTCAGCGAATTTGGTGAAAAACCACATTTGGGCGGGGGCGAGTTGATCGCACAGAGCAGGCCAATCGTCGACGGCTTGCCAGTCTAAATGACGCCAGTAATCGAGGCCGGCGCGCTTCAGAGAGCGTTCGTCGAGCCGGAACCCCAGCGGTCGCACCAGCCACAATTTTGCCCCTAGCGCAACACAAGTACGGCCGATATTTCCCGTGTTTTGCGGGATTTCCGGCTGGTGCAAAACAATATGTAAAAGGGGTTCGTAGTTCACATGTCCGAAAGTAGCGGCTTGGGCGGAAACGTCAACCGGGGCGCGGGAGGCAGTTTCCCACTCTGCTGCTTCTGACATAAGATGCCGGCTACGAATGGCAAAGACGGGGCGATGGTATTCCAGATGGTTCACAAGAACGGGAAACGCGAGCGAATGACGAAAAATTAGCCACAGAGGCCACAGAGCACTCAGAGTGCGATGTCTCAGGCGTTGTCGCCAGTTCATGAAGTTCCACATTCCTCTTCTCGGTGTCCTCTGTGTGCTCTGTGGCAAAAACGTTTTTTCGGTTGCGGCCGCTGGCCGCGCTCTGCCGCCCTCCGTGGTTTACTCAAAGAACACAAAAGAACGCACTGATGGAAAAAAACAGCATGACAAATCGAACCCGCGGCGATAAGTACCAGGAAGCACTAGGCTTCGCCGAAAAACAGGTGGCCCGAGTCGTGGAAAAATATCCCGACTACTTCCCCATCTACACCGAAGGCGGTTCGTGGAAGCACGATGGCCAACTCTGGACCGACTGGACAGGCGGATTCCTCGCCGGAATGATGTGGCAATTTCACCGCCGCACCGGTAATGCCGACTGGCGAACCCGCGCCGAGCATTACTCCAAATTACTCGAACATCGGCAGCACGACCGCGATGTACACGACCTAGGCTTCATCTTTTTGAATACGTATCTGCCTTGGTTTCAACTGACCAGCAACCCGGAACTGCACGACGTACTCATCCAAGCCGGACGCACCCTGGCCATGCGTTTCCAGCAGCGGGGGCAATATCTGCGGAGTTTCGTGGCGGCGGAATCATTGTTCATCGACATCATGATGAATGTGCCGATCATCTTCCTCGCCGCCAACGAAACCAACGACCCATCGTTGCGAACCATCGCCGACGCACACTGCCTAACCACGCGAGACCGCCTCGTTCGAGAAGACGGCTCCACCGCCCACGAAGGAATTTTCGACACCCAAAGCGGTGAATTCCTCCGCCAAACCACACATCAAGGACTGCGCGGCGATAGCGCCTGGGCGCGAGGACTCGCCTGGTCGCTGTACGGCTATAGCCAATGTTACGCGCTCACCGGCGACCCGGCGTATCTTGAAGTGTCGCAACGCAATGCCGACTATTGGTTATCGCATCTGCCCGACGACCATGTGCCTTACTGGGATTTTGACGCCGACCTTTCACTCCCCGCCCCGCACGGCGCGCAAAAAGACTCTTCAGCCGCAGCCATTGCCGCCAGCGGCTTGCTCGATTTGGCGCAACAAACAGAAGCAGCCAACCAAACAGATTCAGCCGAGAAGTCGAAACGGTATCGCGAATGTGCTCTCGCGATGCTCGACGCCCTGGTCGAACCGGAATACTTGGCGAACGAAACGCCCGGCTGGGAGGGCATTTTGAAGCATGGCGTCTACCACACCGAAAAGAACCTCGGCGTGGACGAATCCGTGATGTGGGGCGAATTCTTCTTCGTCGAGGCGTTGACCAAAGTCGTCTCTGAAGAAGCAACCTAGAAGCCGAGAAAGCAACCATGGGTGTAACCGCAACATGGCGCAGCAACGAACAGGTTTCCTGCCTGCATGCCGCCTGGGGCGCAACGCGCTGCGGCGGCAGTGCGCACTTGGCCCACAACAGCGGTGAGTTCTCGCGCCGAGCGCACGCTTTAGCCGACGAAATGACTGCGCGCGGAGTTTCGCCCGACGTCTTCTGGCCGGCGGCTATCGGCCGCGCCGCACGATCAGACTGGGCGCCCGATGCAGTTTTTCGCCTACTGGGAGAACTCAGCCGAGAGGCCGACGCGGCGAGAAAAAAACACGTCATCGAAATACAACAGCAGTTAGAAGCAACTTTTCTCCTCGAATTTCCGCACTGGCGGCGAGAGTTGGAATTGCGCATCGGCCCGTTGCGAATGCAATGGGAGTCGCGGGCGCCGGGGTTGTTGGCGGCTGCGGCGCAGATGTCTGGCGTTTCGCTCGATGGCGAAATGGACGTGATTGCCGTGTCGCCAAAGCTGGGAGGTTTTAGTCTGGTCGGTCCGCAACAACGCATTGTTTGCCTGGAAGTGTTGCTGGCGAATGCCAGTCCCCAGACACCAGAGACCTTGCGGCTGGGTTGGCTGATTATTCGCGCGCTCCTACGGCAAACGCCGCCGGAGCATCGCTCGACGAAGTTCTGCAACTAGCCGCGATTCCACTCGTTTTGGCGGCTGGCGAACGTGTCGAACTATGTGGTTGCAATGTCGAAACGATCGCCGAAGCACTCAGCATCTGGCGACGTGATCAAGCCGATACGCTCCCGCTGGCCCACCTGCTGCAAAGCTGGTGGGGGAACTTCCAACAAGGTCCGCAGCAACCCTGGCGCGAAGCCTTGGACGAATTAAGAAACTTGCTCGACGCCTGAACGCCCGGCCGGCAAACCCGCGCTATCGGCGGCGAATTTTTTGGGAGAAATCGGCGTCGTTGCGGTGCGCGATGGCCAGCGGCGTGATCAGCGCTTCGCGGCGCGCCGCGTCGAAGGGCAGGTCGGTGGCGAGTAGTCCTAGTTCATGGGCCAGACGGTCGGAGTAGCCTGGCAAAACCAACTGCCAACTGAACGGCACGGCGCCGGGGTGCAGCGCATTCACATGCCGCGCCAGATTGTTGGTGCAGTTGTTGGTGAGCGTGTTGTAAAACTCAGGACGTTCGCGGAGTTGGTTCGCACGGCGAAGCACGTCTTGGAAAATCGCCCGCGCCTGTTCGGGCGTGGCTCGCGTGCGATGCAGATAAACGTCGTCTTGCCGTTGCACCGCGCTGAGGCCCAGAAGGTCGCGCTCTTCTGCAATCACATACATGATTTCGTATTGGCGGAAGAAGCCCTTCACGGCGCCGTAATCTTCGCCTTGCTCCTTGCGAATTTCGACCGAAACGCCGAGATAGTCGCCATTTTCAAAACCGAAGCTGAGCATGGTGTGCGCGATGGCGGGCGTCTTTTTGAACGGCGCCACGATGAAATCGACGGTCCGCACCTGATTGAGGTCGAACGTTTTGTCATAATGGCGTACGATATATTCGTTCGCTGAGAGGTGTTCGTTGTTGCGAATGTTGTAAATCGTGACCTGCTCGCCGCGAAATTCAGCGCGAGGCAACAGCACCTGATCGGGCGCCCAGTTGCGAGCGTTTTCCGGCAGAATGGTTTTGTCGATCTGCTTCAAAGCGGCCACGCTGGCGGTCACCGGCGCGGCCACGATTTGCACCGGCGGTTCGAGCACGGCGGGTAAACTTGCACAGCCGCTGGCGAACACCGTGAACCACAATAGAACGAAAGAACGCCACGTCCGACGGCGGCTGTTCTGTTTACCGAAAAGCTGTTTGCCCAAAAGAAACGGGCGCGTAGGTGATGGGAGCGGCGATGATGCTGTCACGACAAGTGTCTCGATACCTCCCCAAGAAACTCAACGACTACCGGCTAGAAGCCGGTAGGTTCAAAAAAGAAGTTGTGAGCTACGGACTGAAGTCCTTCGCACACAACAAAAAAACAACTCCACCTTCCCAGGAAAAAGAAGATTTACCACAGAGTACACAGAGAGCACAGAGATTTTTTAGAGCACTTTTTTTCTCTGTGTGCTCTGTGTACTCTGTGGTAAATCTTCCTTCTACGAGAATTCTTCATGGCAACCGAACCCTTGCCACCTCAAAAAAATCCTCAAGGTTTCGCCTAAAGGCGAGGGTTTTAGACCCACCGCAAGAAAATAAACCGGCGGCCAGGGGTATCTACCAGGAGCGTCTGAACGCGGCAAGATGAAAAGTAAGGGCGTGAGCGCGCGAGCGCCAAAAAACATGAGCTGCAAAACACCTAGCAGGAGCCGCTTCGCGATGACCAACCGATTTTCACCCTTCGCCAACTTGCCCGTGTGGGCGGTGCTGTTAACGTGGGCCCTTTGGGGAGGGAGCGTTCATTCGGCGCGCGCCCAATCGCCCGGCGCCGCGCCTGATAAAGTCGTCGTCCTGACATTCGATGATTCGGTCAAGAGCCACTTTACCGTGGTGCGGCCGATTCTGAAGAAGTACGGCTTCCAGGCCACGTTCTTCATCACCGAAGGTTTCGATTTTGCTGACAACAAAACCGACTACATGACCTGGGAGGAAATCGCGAAGTTGCATCAAGACGGTTTTGAAATTGGCAACCACACGCGAGATCATCTCGCTGTCACGGCAAAAAACCTTGAGAAGCTGGAAGAGCAGGTGCTGGCAATCGCCAACCGTTGCCGCGAACATGGCATCCCGCAACCGGTGAGTTTCGCTTATCCAGGCAATCGTTTTGTGCTGGAGGCCTTGCCGATACTGAAGAAGTTGGGCATCCAATTCGCCCGCCGCGGAGGCGCTCCGGAATACGATTACAAAACCGGCGGCGGTTCGGCGTATGAACCGGGTTTTGATCATCCGCTGCTGATTCCCACCGCCGGCGACGCCCGCCCCGACTGGAGCCTCGACGACTTCATCAAAGCTGTTTCCATGGCGGAGTTGGGGAGAATTGCCGTGCTGCAATTTCATGGCGTTCCCGATCGCGCGCATCCTTGGGTGCATACGGCGCCGGAGCAGTTCGAAGCCTACATGAAATATCTTGCGGTGAACGAATACCATGTGATCGCCGTGCGAGATCTTCACAAGTACATCGACGCCGCCCGCCCGCCGCGAGATCCCATGGGAGTGATCAAAGACCGCCAGCAGGCGATAGCGAAGCATCGCGGCCGTGAGAATTTTCGCCGGCCCGCCAATGAGAAAGAGCTGCGGTATTGGCTGGAGAACATGGTGTGGCGGCACGGTTTTTCCCGGGCGGAAATCCGGCAGGCCACCGGCCTTTCGCGGGAGGAGGTTGGGGCGGCCTTGAAACGCTGGAATATTCGCCGGGAGACGCGTCCTCCGCGCGACGAAAACGCGCCGCTATTGGTGTTGCCGTATCCTGGCGGGCGGCATCCTCGCATCGGTTTTCTCGAAGGCGCGATTCGTCCCCAGCGGGAAACGAAGTTCAGCGTGTTTCCGCCCTGGAGCCGCGGCGAGTATTTCGTGGTCGATGTGCCGGAGGCGATTTGGGTGGTGATCGAAAATGAGCGAAATCTGCTGTACTTGGCGCACACGCATATTCCCACGCTCTGGGGTAAACAAGGCGTTTCGCTTGAACCGCTGGAATGGCGCCGGGGCGCTGCGGGGCGCCTTTCGATCGAACGCGTGTTGCCCAACAAAGTGGCTTTTGGCGCCAAGATCAGCCCCGCCCAAGACGCAGTGCATATGGAAATGTGGCTCAAAAACGGCTCCTCCCACACGCTCAGCGGCATGCGCGTGCAAAACTGCGTGATGCTCAAAGCCGCGCCCGAATTCGCCGTCGCCACCAATGAGAATAAAATTTTGCAGCCGCCGTACGCGGCATGCAAGTCGGCCGATGGCCGCCGCTGGGTGATCACCGCCTGGACCAACTGCCAGCGAGCGTGGGGCAATCCGCCCTGCCCGTGTTTGCATAGCGACCCGCAATTTCCCGATTGCCCGCCCGGAGAAACGCGGCGTCTGCGGGGTTGGCTTTCCTTTTATGAAGGAGACGATATCGCGGCGGAATTGCGCCGCATCGACGCCACCGGCTGGCGAAACGAAAGCGATAGGTAACTGTTCAATACGTGATTCAAGACAAAACACGCACGGAGGAAAAAACAGATGATCGAATCGAACGCCACCCTCTACGCCCGCCTCGGCGGTTACGATGCCATTGCGGCGGTCGCGGATAATCTCATCGCGCGTTTGACGACCGACGCCCAACTCGGGCGGTTCTGGCGCCACCGGGGCGACGACGGCCTCCAACGCGAAAAACAACTCCTGATCGATTTCCTCTGCGCCAGCGCCGGCGGGCCGCTCTTCTATACCGGGCGCGACATGTCCACGACGCATCGCGGTATGGGAATCAGCGCACACGATTGGCGAATTTTTATCGGCCATGTGCGCAACACACTCGAACATTTCGAAGTTCCCGCCACGGAGAAAGAGGAGGTGATTGGTTTCATCGAAACCACCAAGGCGGAAATCGTGGAAGAATGAGGACCGCTCGATAAATTTTGTCTGATAGGCTTTCTTACCGGGATCGTCGAACAATGAAGACCTTGCTGCTCATGCGCCACGCCAAATCGAGTTGGAGCGACGCGAACCTCTCCGATCACGACCGCCCGCTCAACGAGCGAGGACAACGCGACGCTCCCAGAATGGGCGCGCACCTGAGCGAACAGGAATGCACACCCGAATGTATTCTCGCCTCGACGGCCATTCGCGCCAGAACGACGGCCGAAAAAGTCGCCCAAGGTTGCGGATACCAAGGGCTGATCGCCGAACACGCCAACCTCTATTGCGCGGCGGAGCCCGACGTGCTGGAGCTGGTCCGAAATACGTCGGACGCCTTTTCCACCATCTTGCTCATCGGCCATAACCCCACTTGGGAAATCATGCTGCGGCGGTTCACTGGCGAGAGCCGCCGCATGCCCACGGCGGCCATAGCCTGTATTCAGTTCACGCGCCAATCTTGGTCGGATTGTGAATACCACACCGGCGTGCTGGCCCATTTTTGGATCCCGCGCGATCTGGCTTGATCGCTCTGCGGGCCAAAGCGTGTTGGCGAAGCGGAAGGGCCTTGCCCCAATCGCCTTCTTGCAGGCTGGCTGCTGGCTGCTAGAATTCTTCACAGCGCCAAGGCTTTCTTCATCTTTGGCCGGCTTGAAATAACACCACTTTGGGTGAAACGACCTTGGATCAGCCGAACTCACACGGCGGCGCCGACATGAAACCAGCACAGGACGCAATCGGAGCTTATCCCGACTTCGCTTATCCCGAACATTGGACCCGCCGTTCCTTGCTCGATTTGGAGAACCTCTCCGCCGAGGAAATCAACACCATTCTTGACGTCGCCGCTTCGCTCAAGCGAGCCACCGACGGCTGCCGCACCAAGCTCTCGTTACTTTCCGAGTGTACGGTGGCCAACCTTTTTTTCGAGAATTCGACCCGCACCAGGACCAGTTTCTCGCTCGCGGCGCGGCGGCTGGGCGCCGGCACGATCGAATTTTCCGCCGCCGGCAGCAGCCTTTCCAAAGGCGAGTCGTTTATCGATACCGCCAAGACGATTGAAGCGATGAACGTCGATGCAATCATCGTCAGACACTCCACGCCCGGAACGCCGCATCTGCTCGACCAAGAACTCCAGTGCGCCGTGATCAACGCCGGCGATGGTCCTCATGAGCACCCCACGCAGGGCTTGCTCGATATACTCACGATCCGCGAACATCGCGGCGATATCGCCGGCCTTACGGTCGCCCTCGTCGGAGATATCGCCCACAGCCGCACCGCCCGTTCAAACATTTGGGGCTTGCTGAAGCTCGGCGCGCATGTGATTGTTTGCGGTCCCTCGACGCTGGTGTCGCGGCGGTGGGAGGAGCTCGGCGTGGAAGTGGTCTACCGCCTCGACGACATACTCGATCGCTGCGATGTGCTGAATTTGCTGCGAATTCAATTTGAGCGGCAAGCCACGCGGCCGTTTCCCTCGGTGCATGAATACGCTCTGCTGTACGCCATGAATCGGGAGCGGATGCGGCGCGCCAAGGACGACATACTCATCATGGCGCCGGGGCCGATCAACCGAGGCGTGGAGATCACGCCCGAGGTGGCCGACGGCGCCCACTCCGTCATTCTGGAACAGGTCACCAATGGGCTGGCGGTGCGCATGGCTGTGTTGCGATTGCTCTGCCACGCGCAACGTGACCAGAGGAAAGAACACCAATGAATCGCTTCGTAGTGCGTGGCGGTCGCGTGATTGATCCCGCCCAAGCGGAAGATCGGATTACGAATCTGCTGATCGAAAACGGCCGCGTCGCCGGCTGGGATGCCGACGCAAATGCTGCGAAGGTCGTGGTCGAGGCGGCGGGAAAAATCGTTGCGCCCGGTTTTGTCGATACGAATGTGCAGTTGCGCGAGCCGGGCGAAGAGGGCGACGAAACTATCGAAACCGGTTGTCGGGCGGCGGTCGCGGGAGGCTACGCCTCGATTGCCTGCCTGCCGAACACCGACCCGCCGGTCGATACGCCCGCCGGCGTGCAGTTCATCCAACAGCGGGCCGCCAGGGCCGATCTTTGCAATGTGTTTGTGTTGGCCTGCGTGAGCAAGGACCGCCAAGGCGAGCAGCTTGCCGAAATGGGCGCTTTGGTGGAAGCGGGCGCGGTCGGCTTTACCGACGCCGCCTCGCCGATTTGCAACTCCGAACTTTTACGCCGCGCACTCCAATACGCGTTGATGTTCGACAAGCCGATTTTGAATCGGCCGGAGGCGGTCGAACTTTCCCAGGGCGGCGTAATGCACGAAGGGCTGACGTCCTTGATTCTAGGACTGGCCGGCATGCCCGCCGACGCCGAAGATGTCATGACCGGCCGCGATTTGCGTCTGGCGGAAGCCACCGGCGGCAGGATGCATTTGCTCAGCCTGTCGAGCGCGGTGAGCGTCGATTCGGTCCGCCGTGCAAAAAAACGCGGCGTGCGCGTGACCGCCGAAGTGCATCCTCACCATTTCGCCCTGACCGATGAATCGCTGCGGTCGTTCAACGCCAACTTCAAGGTCAACCCGCCGTTGCGTTCGCCCGAACATTTGGCGGCTTGTATTGAAGGATTGCAAGACGGCGCGATCGATGTGATCAGCAGCGGCCACGCGCCCCGGGCCGCCGAAAAAAAGGCGTTGGAAATCGACCGAGCGCCGTTCGGCGCCGTGGGGTTGGAAACCACGCTGGGCGTGGTCGCGACTTATCTGATCCACACCGGCAGCCTCGACTGGCCAGCAGCGTTGGAAAAAATGACCATCAATCCCGCACATGTGCTGGGACTCGACCGAGGCCATTTGCGAGTTGGCGCCGCCGCCGATTTTGTAATCATCGATCCCCAGGCCCGCTGGAAAGTGAAGGCCGAGGCTTTTTGTTCCAAGAGCGCGAATTCGCCCTTTCTCGGCATGGAGTTGCAAGGCCGCGTGGAAAAAACGTTCGTCGGCGGCGTGTTGAAATTCGACTTGAAATGCAACCGGGCAACCGCCGGCGGCAATTGATTGCCGGGCGGTGAATCAGACGCTCGCCGTCGTGGCCGCCAAAAAAAGAGGGTCGCGGCGGACGAGGTCGAAATCGGCGTCGTTGAACGCCCGCTCGCGGAAACGCGCATCTTGATCAATGGCCCGGCCCAGATGCCGCACCGCCGGTTCGACTTTTCCCAACAACGACCAATAACAGGCCAACTTGTACTGCACCGCGGCATTGCAATAGTCGATCGCGGCGGCTTGTTCGAGGGCTTGAATGGCGAGATCAAGCCGGTCGGTTTTTCGATAACACGCGCCCAACGCCAGCCAAATATGCACATTCTCATCGTCGCACAAAGCGGCCTGGCGAAAACATCGGATCGCCTCGCCATATTTTTCCATCAGCAAAAACGCCTGGCCGCGAAGGCACTGCGCGCGAGGTCGGCCACGACCTTCCGTATCGAGCTGATCAAGCGTGCGTACGGCGCGCCTTCCCAATCGGAGGCGCGAGGCGAGGTCTAACGGCCAGCGTTCGGACAAACATGTGGCCAGATCCAGATAACCTTCCGCTTCCCGGAAGCGCTGTTGACGGCGGATGCGGTCTTGGTTCGACATGCCGACCCCCTAGGCCTATATGAAATGGGGCTTATGGATGACTTGGCGGAGAAAAGAACGGAGCAAAAAAACGCCGCCTGCCCTCTATTGTAATCAGAGGCTGGCTGATTCCCAAAGGTTGTGGGAGTTTTTAGGTCGTAAGTGCTTTATCGAAACGACTTAAGCAGGAAAATACGACTTTCCCAGTCTGGCTGGCCTTTCCAAAAGCACAGGACGTAGGGCTCCATGGAATGAGCTGGGTGGTTGTCCAATAACTATTTCGTGTTCTCCGTGTGCTCCGTTGATTATTCATTACATGGTTTGGCCGAGTGGCGTGCTCCCCAAAAGTTGATCCATATGTTATGAGAGTCTAACCGCCCGAATGGGCAGAAGGACTTTCGATGAAGAGCAAGAAGCACAAGCCGGAACAGA
>QIKY01000170.1 GCA_003233175.1 Planctomycetaceae bacterium
GCATCGAATGTTCGATGAGCCGCACCGGCAACTGCTACGACAATGCCGTGATGGAACGGTTCTTCTGGTCGCTCAAGCATGAGTGGACCAAGCATGAACAGTTTGATACTCTCGAAGATGCACGACTGAGTGTGTTCAAATACATCGAAACGTTTTACAATCGAGAGAGAATTCACCAGACGCTCGGGTGCAAGTCTCCCGACCAATACGAAGCCGAAAACGCCCCGGAATTAGTGGCGTAAAATCAACCCATCCGGTATCCGTCAATCTTGGGCTATCGCAAACCCGCAACCAACCAATGTGAACTCCAACGGTGGCGGCCTCTACCCGCCGTTCATGGCGGGGAACATTTCTCGCACCATGGTGATGGCGGCCGGGCCGACCAGCACCACGAAGATGCCGGGGAAGATAAAAATGACCAACGGGAAAATGAGTTTCACGGCGGTCTTGGCGGCCTTCTCTTCCGCGATTTGCTTGCGGCGCGTGCGCATGGAGTCGCTTTGCACGCGCAATGCCTGGGCGATGCTCGAACCGAATTTGTCGGCTTGAATGATGATTGCGGCCAGAGCGCGGAGGTCGTCCACGCCGTTGCGTTTGCCAAGGTCGTGAAGCACGTCGCTGCGCGTGCGGCCCATTTGTAATTGCAGGTTGCAGAGGCCGAATTCGTCCGCCACGACCGGACTGGAGCGTTTCATTTCGTCGGCCACTCGCTTCATGGCCTGGTCCAAACCAAGGCCGGCCTCCACGCAAACCACGATCAGGTCGAGGGCGTCGGGCAGGCCTAGGAAAAGGGACTCTTTCCGCTTCCTGCTAATGAACCAGAGAATGATGTCCGGAACGTAAAACATGCCGCCGCCGATCAACACCAAGCGAAAAAGTCCTGTTTTGCTCATGGCGCCGTCGAAGAGCAACAGCCCGCCGCCGATAAAAAGGCCAAACATCAGGGCGGCGAATTTAAATCCTAGAAAAATGGTGGTGGCGGAGTCGCCGCGAAAATTGCCATGCGACAGACGCGCCTTGAGTTTTCCGGCTTCCTTGGCGTTTTTCGGTTGCAAGGGTTTGGCCAATGCCGGGCTGGCCCTTTCCAAAAGGCGGGTCATGGCGTCGGATGCCTTCCCTGTCGACCCTTCGCCCTTGCGCCGGTTGAGCGGATCTCGGAAGTCGTCGAGCCGTTGCTCGGTGCGATCCTTTTTCGGCGACAGAACGTCGATCAAGATCCAGACAATGGCGGCAATCGCGATGAACACGGCGAACGGCGTCAGCGCGGCGATATCTATGTTTGACAACGACATGGTGGAATCAGACCTTAATATCAACGATTTTTTTGATAACAAGCGCGCCCAGAATTTGGCTCACAATCGCCCCGGCCAGCATTTGCTTGCCCATCGGATCCTCAAACAGCATCATCACGTAGTCGTAGTTGAGCCGCAGCATGACCACGAACAGCACCGGCGGCAGGGCCAACAGAACGGATCCCGAAAGTCGCCCTTCACCGGTCAAGGCTTGCACCTGACCGAGAATCTTGAAACGCTCCCGAACGATGTAGCCGATTTTATCGAGAATTTCGGCCAGATCGCCGCCGGTCTGGCGTTGCAAAATGACGGCGGTGGCGAAGAATCTTAGATCAAGATTGGGCACCCGAGCGGTCATGTTTTCCAAGGATTCGTCGAGCGGGATGCCCAGGTTTTGCTCTTCAAAACAGCGGCCGAATTCGGGGCCCAGCGGCGCATCCATTTCATCGGCGACCAATTGGAACCCGGCTCCCAGGCTATGCCCGGCTCGCAAAGCACGCGACAGCAACTCCAAGGCGCTGGGCATTTGCTTGGCGAAGGCGGCTAGTCGGCGTTTGCGTTTGAAAACGACATACGTAAACGGCCCTAGTGCGAATGCGCCGGCGAAAATTGGCGCGAAGAAAGGGCTGACGTAAGGCGTAACGACACAAATAGCCGCTCCCACCGCGGCGAACACGCCGGTCATGATAAAAAACTTAGACGGAGGGAGGTTGAGGTCGGCTTGTTCGAGAAGATTTCGCAGGTTCCCGAACCGAGAAAATAATTTCTCGATCATGCCGGGAGCATCCCAGCCGGCGGTCAGCAGGTTGGGTTGCTTGCGAGCGTTGCCCGCGATGGCCGAGGAGTTTCCGGCCAACATGTCGAGTCGGTCTTCCACCGCCGTGGCCGACTGCTGTTGAAACATACTTGATAGGCCGACAATCAACGCCGTGGTGCCGAGAAACGCGGCGATAATTATGATGGTTGTCATCATGGTGCTGTTTTCCTGTTAACTCTCGCAATTTTTTCCCTACGGCCGCCAACGCCGCCCGCCTGCAAAACCTCGCGACGATCCCCCTGAATAATCCGCTCTAATCGGTGAGCATCACACGCTGGCGGAACGCGCTGGAAGGCAGCCGCACGCCCGCCGACTCCAGCCGACTCATGAACATCGGCCGAATGCCGGTCGATTCGAATCGGCCGTGCGCCCGCCCTGATTCGTCAATCCCTTCCTGCTCATACTTGTAAATGTCTTGCAAGACAATCGTGTCTTGCTCCATGCCGACCACTTCCGTGATATGCGTTACCTTGCGCGGACCGCCCTGCAAACGGCTGGCCTGCACGACAAGATCGATCGCGCTAGCCATTTGGGTTCGCATGGCCTTAATGGGCATTTCAAAACCGGCCATCATGATCATCGTTTCGATACGAGCCAGGGCGTCGCGCGGGGTGTTGGCGTGGCAGGTGGTCATCGACCCTTCATGGCCGGTATTCATGGCCTGCAACATATCGAGCGTTTCCGCGCCACGACATTCGCCGATGATGATCCGTTCAGGGCGCATACGCAGGGCGTTTCTCACCAGATCGGTCGCGGTGACGGCGCCCTTGCCTTCGATATTCGGCGGCCGTGTTTCCAAACGCACCACGTGGTCTTGTTGCAATTGCAGTTCGGCGGCGTCTTCAATCGTGATGATGCGGTCTTCGTTGGAAATAAAGCTCGAAAGCGTATTGAGCAAGGTTGTTTTTCCAGAGCCGGTGCCGCCGGAAATCACGATGTTCAGCCGAGCCTTCATCGCCCCTTCCAGGAGCATCACCATTTCCGGCGTGAACGCCTTGTAGTTGAGCAGGTCTTCGAGCTTGAGCGGGTTCGAGCCAAAACGGCGAATGGAAACCGCCGCTCCGTCCAACGCCAGCGGAGGAATGACTGCATTCACGCGGGAGCCGTCTTCCAGGCGAGCGTCGACCATCGGGCAAACTTCATCCACCCGCCGCCCGACCTTCGATACAATCCGATCGATGATTTGCAGCAGGTGCGCGTTGTCGCGAAATTCGACGTCTGATTTATCCATCCTGCCGCGGCGCTCAACATAAATGTTCTTGGGGCCGTTGATCAGAATATCGCTGATCGATTCATCCTTGAGTAACAACTCCAGCGGCCCCAGGCCGAAGGTTTCGTCCAATACTTCGTCGATCAGTCGATCGCGCTCGGCCCGATTTAAGAGCGAATCTTCGGTATCGCAGAGGTGCTCCACGACCAAGCGAATTTCCCGCCGGAGGACATCTCCCTTGAGTTCGCCAACCTTGCTGAGATCCAGCTTATCGACCAACTTGCCGTGGATGCGCCGCTTGAGCACCTCGAACTCTTCCGCCCGGCTGTTTCCCGCCGGCGTCGCATTGGTTAAACCTGCCATGAGTTGTGCGGTTGCTCCTGTTGTTGCGTCGAATGAGTGTTGCGTGTTGTAATATTGCTAAATGTCAGGAATGAATTGCGGGATGTCTGCGTTCGAAAAAAGCAGTGCCTCCGGTTTTTGGTTGGGGTCGGGCACTTCGGTCAAACAACTATAGATTGAATAAAACGACTGCGCGGCCGAATCTCGATACCGACAAGAAGAAGAGTCTTTCGACACTACCGGCGCAACGCACTTCCAACAGCGGCGTTAAAGCATAGCTCGCAGCCAATACTCCGACGCGGCAACGAGGATACTGTTTCGATTGCTTTTAGCGATTTTCGCCGACCATGCCGATCCTGCCGGTTTTTCCGCCACGCGCCGTTGGAGTTCATGCTTTAGAGCTCCTAACATAACCCCTGTTTGGCGTTTCAAACACGGAGTTTGATGCTGACCGACCAAGTTGTGTTAGAAGGTATTAGCATGTTGTTCGTGGTTATGTGAGTCGGTCGAAACGCTTCAAGGCTGAACTCCAACGGAGGCGGCCCATCACCCAGCAATGGCGTCACCGCAAACCGGCTGAAGCACGAACTTCAAACGTTGGTTTTTGGCAACATGATTCACGGAATCAACACGGCCCACCGTGGGAGGACGTGTTTTAACCGCAACTCTCAATCAATGAGCGAGTCGGTTTGACAGCCGCTCTGGCCGACCTATTTTTTAGAGGACTCGCGGCTTGGGGAGAGTTGCAAGTCTTGTGGACGCGGCGGGGATGGCTTGGAGCTATGAGGGGACCCCGCCGCGTTTTTTTTCTTCTTGATCGATTGTTTCGCTGGACCTTCGTTTCGGTGCTTGTACGATTAATACTTTCCCGCCCACATTTCGCCGTTTTTCCACAGCGCCGGCAACCGCCAGACGACGCCGAGGTTATTCGCTGATTGAAGCGGTGGTGGCCCTTTCATTAACGGTGTTGGCAAGCTCCGTGCTGGCGCTCACGATTGATTCTTCGTTGCAGACGAGCGAGGAAAGCCACCAACAATTAATTGGCGAAGGCCTGGCCGAACAACTGCTGGATGAAATTCTCGGCAAGCGATACATGGCCGCCGGCGGAGACCCCCGGCAATATCCTTTGACTGCTTCGGCCGTCGAACTGGCGGCTACCGGCCGCTCGCAGTTCGACGACATCGACGATTACAACGGCTACCACGCACGGCCGATCGAAGACCGCTGGACCCAGCCGCTCGGTTCGGAAGACGATCGCGGCGGGTTGCGGCATCCTGCGTTTCGCTTTCCGGCCGATCGCATGCTTGCCTGGCGATATCAGGTGGACGTGTATTACGTCGACGACGCCAACCTTGAGCGACGTCTTCCCACGGGCCAAACCAGTTACCACCGCGCTGTTGAGGTGTCGGTTCTTCGTCGCGACACAGGCGATGCGGAGTGGCGTTTGGTGAGTCGTTTGCGCCGCGTCGTGGCCTACATTCCGCAAAGCAGCTAGGAAAACCAAGCCATGCCTCACATAGCCACCAATAACGGCGCTCGCCGGAGCGGTTTGACGCTGGCGGAGTTGCTGATTGCCAGCGCGATCATGTCGATGATGGCCGCTGCGCTAGGCGTGCTGGCCAATGCAGTGCGGCAGTCGCAAGACCACGTGCGCAACAGCGCCGCCGCTTCGCAACACGCCCGCGTGGCGCTCAGCCGTATCAAACGAGCCGCCTTGGCGGCCACCGCCAATGAGCAATTTCCAGGACTCGTCGTGTTTTCTGAAGCGGCGGGCGCTTGGAGTTTTCCCGATACGCTTGTCGTGTGGGCGCCGGTGGGGCCAGCGGCTTCGCCCAATGGCCTGCCCTTGTTCAGCGAGTTGCTGATTTTTTGCCCCGATCCCCAGGCGCCGGAGCGGTTGCTCGAAATCAGTGTTAGGACCGATACCCGCGAAACGCCGCCGCTCACCGATCTGGCAAGCTGGCAATCTAGCTTGGCCGCAATCAAGGCCAGCGCTTCGGCAAAACGCGTGCAACTGACCGACCTACTTCGCACGGCGGCCGTCGACCAGGGCGGCGGCGCCAGGCGAGGCGTGGTCCGATTCGAACAGACGCTGCACCCCAGCGACAATCAACTGGCCGACGTTCGCGACGGCGTGCGCACCTGGGGCGAACTGCCCTGGGTGCAAGGCATTTACGGCACGCAATTCGGACTTCGCCAAGCGGCCTGCCGGATGGAACTGCAGTTGATCTCCGAAGACGCCGCCGGCGGAGAAGACGTCGCGGGCCAGGCTTCGACGCCTTATTTTGGATCCGCCGCCTTGTACTACACGGTTCGCCAATGAATCAAGCAAACACATATCGTCGGTCGGGGGCGCGTCGCCGTTGGGGCGTGTCGCTGGTAATCGTGCTGGGCATACTCACGATCACGCTGGCAATGTCGTACGCCATTGTGCGCGTGCAAGCGACCTCGGTTCAGATTCAATCCAATGGCAAGCGAACGCTGAACGCCCGGCAGGCGGCATTGACGGGCGTCTCGGAAGGGCTGCGCAGAATGCGGCTGGCGAATTGGCCTGGAGTCGATACGTCGTTCACGATACAGGTCGGCGACGACGCCTGGAGCGACGTCGTGTACTCCACCGGCGATAGCGCCTTGCCGCCCTCCCATTCCGACTATGCCGAGTTTCCTTACCGAGTGACGGTTACGTCGACGGGCTACGCGGCCGATCCTACCGATCCCGATCACCGCGCCATGTACAAAATAGAAGCCGTTTCGCAACTCATTCGCCGTGCGCTGTACGCCGCCCCGCAGCAATGGGACGCGACACAGAATTACACGCTTCTACAGTGGTCGAGCCAAGACGTCGTGGCCGAGCTTCCGCTGCATGTGGAAGGCGCCGCTTACTTGGCCGGCGCTCTGCGGCTCGCCGAAACGTATCCAACCGACGCGCGCCCGTTCGACGGCAACCTAGATGAAGTCGCGGTCTATGAAAAGGCCATCAGCGCCAGCGAAATCGCGTATCTGTATTTCGGATTCTACAGCTACGCACTGCCCGACAACATGCCGATTTCGTGGTGGCGGTTTGAAGACGCCTACGATTCCAACATGCTCACCGACGCCATGGGGCTGCACCCGGGAACCTATCAAGGCGCTTCTCCCGCCGCCGCCGGAGGGCCGCGTGGGTGGCATGGCAATGGCGCCTCGTTCGACGGATACGACGACCGGATCGATCTCAACACGTTCAATATTTCCGGCAACCAATTGACCATTTTAGCCTGGTTCAAAGTCGACGATTTCGACGCCCCCAAAACAAACATCATCGCGAAGTCGAACGGTGTTTCCGATCAAGAACACTGGTGGATGCTCGGCATCGAGAAGAATCATGGAATAAACCGGCTTTGCTTTCGAGTCAAAACAGAGTCCGGCGGAACAACAACACTGCGCGCCCATGGCGGAAATCTTTATCCTGGGCAATGGATGTTTGCAGCCGCGGTTTACGACGGCGCGAAGATGCGGCTGTATTTGAACGGCGCGCCAATCGCGGAGACGGATAAATCCGGCAATTTGGCAAACGGCGCGCAAGTTGGCGTCTGGATGGGCGACGCTTACCCAGGCAGTCCAAAAACCAAATACCTAGCCGACCTTAACGCGATGCGAGCCGGAGGGGCGGATTATCGGCCCTTTACCGGCCCGGTCGACCTGCTGAGCATGATGGGCATGGCCGATAACCACGCCAAAACCGACCTCCTGCAAGACGCGCTCGGCGTGGTGGTGAATGAAGGGGCGTACCTCGACGGCAGTGCAATCAACCATCCTGGAGACGTGGCCACGTATCGGCTTTATCCTGGAGGCAAGGCGTACGATGTTCCCAGCTTGGGGGCGCGGGTTCAAAATGCTACCTGGGAGCCTGATGTTCTTACCAATCCGCTGGGCGTATTTCGCCGTGCGAATGATTTAGAGCTGGGCGACAACGCCAAGATACGGGGCACGCTGATCAGCACCTCGACGCACGCGGTGGAGGTCAGGGGCGCGAATGTGGTGCTGGAAGGCGTTCCACTGCCCAAACTTGACGGCCAGTCGAGCACCTTCCAACTTCCCACCATGATTCTTCGCGACGACTTCAAAATCAAGAGCGATTCCCAATCTTCCTTGCTGGGGCAGGCCGTGGTGTTCGAAACATTTAATTTCGACGCCGATCACAACGCCGCCTTCCATTTGACGGGCCGTCTGTTTACTTCGGAATTGATCGTCAAGCCGCGCGCCGATTGGAGCGATCTGTCGCGCGAGCAGTGGCAACAGATGCTCGCCGACTACCTCGCCATTTACGGCGCCGACATCCAGCCGGCGGTGCTGTTCCCCGAATGGGTGCTGCAGCAGAGCGGTCTATCGCCGGAGCCGCAACTCACCATGAAGCCCGACGACCAGAATATACGCTATCATTGGCACGATTGGACCCAACCCGTGTTTGTCGCTCGTTTCGACGACAACGGCCTGGTTTGGGATCTGGTCGATTGGCGAGAAAACCCATAACCCTTTTAAGGAGTGCGGAACATGCCTAATAAACGTTTTTTACTTTTGGCGGTCGTCGTTTTCGGTCTGACCTCAATGGGCGTGCTAAGCTTGAGCGGCAACCATGCCGGCGCCCAGCAAGGCGCTCGGCAGCCATTTAGCAACTCCGTGCAACAGCGCAACGAAATGATTCGCGAATTAGGCGCGATCAAGGCGTTGTTGAAGGAGCAAAACGCACTGTTGCGAGCGGCGGCTAAACCGGGCGCCCGCCCCCACCGCCCGAAATAATCGGAGACACCCCAATATGCACCACGAGCGCCGAATTTCGCTCCGAGGCAAACTTCGGCGCTCGCCCAACCGACTCGCCGCGCCAGGATTTTCACTGGTCGAGGTGCTGATCGTGCTGGCCATCATGGGAGTGATGGCGGCGGCCGTGATTCCGTTTTTTGATCCCTTGGCCGATGACCAAATCCGCTCGGTGGCCGAGGTCGTGGCGGCCGACCTAGCCTACGCTCGGAATCTGGCGGTGAGCCACCAGAGCAGCTACCGGGTGACCTTTTCAATCCCGGACAATCAATACACGCTCACCCACAGCGGCGCCAATACGCTGCTCGATGTCTTGCCGCACTCCGCTTTTCACAAGCCGGGAGAAAGCCCCGACCGCTTATCGGTTTTCATCGACGACCTGCCGCAAATGTCGCAAGGCGTGGCGCTGGCGAAAATCGCCAAGCTGACGCCCGCGGAAATCGATGTGCCCGATATTGAATTCGGGCCCTACGGACAGACCACCCGAGGTGAAATAACCGCTATCTGGCTGCAACTCGGCCGGGGCGACAACTACCGTTCGATAAAACTCTCGGTGGATCCTGTTACTGGAATCGTCGAAGTGGGGCCGGTCGAGGCCGCGCCGCCTCCGTAACGATGCTCCCGGACGTCTCTCGCGATTGAAAATGACACAACAACAAGTGCTGGTGCGATGAACTGGTTTTCTTCAACACGATATAGCCCGATCGGAGTCGATATCGGCTCCAGGAGCGTCAAGCTGGTCCAGTACGCCGGCGAAGATGCGAGCGCCTCGACTTTGTCGGGATGGGATTTCCCCGTCGAGTCGGCAACCGTTGACGCGAACACGGAGGAAGCGCAAATCGAGGCGATTCAAAACGCGCTCGATGGCCAAAGTTTTCACGGGCGAACCGCAGTGCCTTGTTTGTCGGAGGAGCAGCTGTTCTTGCAGAACATTCGCATACGCAAGACCGACGACTCCGACATCTTGCGCCAGGTCCACCAAGAGGCGGCGGGCAAATTGCCGTTCCCGCTGGCCGAAGCCGAACTTCGGTTTTTGGAGGCGGACGACGTCCGGCAGGGCAGTGAAGTCATGCGGGAAGTGATCGTGATGGCCTGCCATCGCCCGCTGCTTGAGAAAAGGCTGGCCGTAATCGAAGCCTGCGGTCTGGAGCCGGTGGCGGTCGATGTTGAACCGATGGCCTTGCTGCGCAGTTATCGCGATCAATTCCGGCGAGACAACGACTGCCTGCAGCGCGCCGTGTTGGTGCATATCGGCTGGTCGCAGACGTTGGTCGTGATCGTTGAAGGCGACCGCATGCTGTTCGCAAAATACCTTCCCGTCGGCGGACGGCTTTTTAGTGAAGCGGTGGCCTCCCGATTGGATATGAGCCTGACCGACGCCACCGCGTTGCGCCGCCATAGCGGCGACCGCAGGAGCGACCAGCAAGACCCTGAAATTGCCCAGAGCGTGGCCGAAGCGATGCGGCCCGTGGTGGAAAATCTTTGCGCGGGGTTGGCGAAGTGCGTGCGTTACCACAGCGTGACCTTTCGCGGCAAGCCGCTTTCTCGAATGGTGCTCGGAGGCGGAGAAGCCTCCCCGCTGCTGTTGGAGACGATCGGCTTGCGGCTCAACCTCAGGAATGATCTCAGCGAACCGTTTCGGCGTTTGTCGAGCAAGCCGGCAAATATCCAGCAGAGCCAATGGGAAATCGCTTCCGGGCTCGCATTATGGAATGGGGCGTAGGCCGTGCAGGGAATAGACTTCTTACCACAACGCTATCGGGAGCAATCGGCCCAGCGGCGGCAAACGTTGTTTCGAATCGCGGTGGCGGCTTCGTTTTTTCTGTTGTTGGGCGTCGTTTCCGTTCGCCAAATCGCCTTGAAACGCGCCGCCCAACACAACCTCGAACTAATCATGGATGCAGTCGTGGCGTCGGAACAGACACACGCCAGAATGGAAGCCCTCGAAAAAGAGCTAGCTCTGGAAACGGAGAGGGCTTGTCTGTATGCCTACCTGCAACATCCTTGGCCTCGCACCAACTTGGTGGAAGCCGTGGCCAGGGATGTCCCGGAGGAAATTGATTTGGCCGAGTTGCAAATCGAGTTGCAACAACCCGGCGGCTCCAAAAGGCGCCGCTTTCAGCCTGAGGTATCCCCCAGGCAACAGACGCCCGCCGCCGCCTCGGCTTGGGAGCGAGACCTTGAACAACTGCGAGAGGAATACGACACCTTGAAAACAGTGGTGTTGGTGCGAGGACTGACCCGCGATACCGACGCCCTGCATACGTATCTTGCCGAGCTTTCCCGGAGCCCTTACTTCTCCAACGCGGAATTGGTTTCGTTGGAAACCACCTCATTGCGAGCCTCGGACGCCTCTCAATTCACGATTCGGCTGACGGCGCGCCCGGGTTACGGCCAGCCCGATGGCCCCGAAAAAGACGCACCGTCGGTCGCCATGCTGCCGCAGCGCGGCGAGAGGGCGGCGCCATGAAAACATTCAACAAGCAACCACCCAAGTGGGCGATCACCGCTCTGGTGGCGGGAATATCCGGAGTTTTCTGTTGGTTCGTGATTCTGCCCATGCAACAGGCCATTGGCGATTTACACAATCGCTTGGAGGAGCAACGGGCGTTTGTTATCGAAGGCGAACGCTTACGCACGGAGCTTGTGTCGAAGGAGCGGGAACTCGACAGAACTCGGGAATTTACCGAGGGTTGGTCAAAGCACTCGCCCGACCAAGGCGCCATCAGTGCAACGTTGGGCAATATTACCTCGTTGGCGAAACGCAATCAGCTCGCCATTCTGAGATTCGAACCCAACGAAGTCGAGCGTTTGGAAAGCCTTTATCGGAGCACGGCTGAATTGAAAGTCGAGGGAGAATTGCAACAAATTCGGGCCTTTCTCTACGATGTGGAAAGTATTTCGGCGACGGTTTGGGCGGCGAATATCTCACTCAGAAAGGCCTCCTCGACCTCCGACGCCATCGAATGCGACATCCGGCTGACCCTTTTTGCCGATAATCACGATTTTTCCGATTAGAACACCTGTAACGATTACCGATACTTTAGGAACACGCGGTAGGGCGCCTTCGTTTCGCCGCGTGTAAAACAACGTAAAATGGAAAACCTGGGCAAAAAACTAAAAAAGGAATTGCTTAGAAACACCAAGCAAACCGTGGTCCTGGCCTCTATTTCAGTAATCGCGATCTGGATGTGGGCGCCGTTGGCGTGGAAGTATCTGTCTGGAAAAGAAGCCAGTGATGGCCAACCAACCGTTGCGGCGGACGCGGCCGAAGCGGTTTCAAGTCGTCAACTACCGGTGGCTGCGGCAGACGCCGGCAACAAGGAAGAGCACAAGACGTTTAACTTCGCCTGGTGGCCAACGATTATGAAAGCCATGCAAGACACACAAGCCAAGCCTCATCCACCCGATGAGATTGTGCGAAATCCGTTCGCCGTCGCGACCAGCCCGGCAGCGGGTGAAGTTGTCGAGGAAGAACCAGTGGAACAACCGCCCGACTTGCTTTTCGACTCGCTAGGACTGACCCTCAACAGCACTATTGTTGGAAAGAGATTCAAGGCGGCCAAAATTAACGGAGAAACCTATCAACCCGGAGATTTGGTCTCGCCTCTAGGATTTGACCAAATCAAATCCTCAGACGCGATTCCCCCGGTGCAATTGACGTTAACCGAGATTCAAGAGACGTTTGTTCGTTTGGAGCATCGTGGAAAGCTCTACGAGCTCGAGTTAAAGCGAATCGGAAAGCCAGTCGGCGAAAAAATTATCATGCGTGGATCGCGCGTGGTTGCGAGATAATAATGGAGCGCCCGAATTCAGGGCGTCTCACGCGGAAGGGGTCATGGAGGACCAATGAAAAGTCTATTCCTCGTAGTCTTTGGCGCCCTGGGCGTGGGGCTCGCAGCGGCCTTGGCGCTGCATTCGGAAAAGCCGCCGGCAGGCGTTTTTCCAACGTTCTCCAGCGCGCTGGCCCTGGAAACGAACGCGCCGCCTCAGCACGGCGCCTCTGCTTCCCTAACAACGGCGAAAATCGGCGCCGCGGCGATAAAGCACGACGCTTTCTCCTCGTTGGCGGCATTGGCCGAGCCGCCGCAACTGCACCCCGCCGTTGCACGGAAAATCGATCATCTTGAATCGAAGCTGGAACAGGCGGTCGAAACCAGCGAGCAAAACGAACGGTTGCTCCGCAACGCCGTTTCCACGCTACAGAACGTCGCCCTCTTGCAAGCCACGGAATCTCACCGTCACGCCGCCACACCGCCGGCGGCGCCCGTTGCTCGCGCAGTTCCCAAAACGCTGCCAGGCGTGCTGTTGGAGGCCCTGCCGCCAGAAACGCCACCGTCGGAAACACGACTGCCGGAAACACTCCCCTCCGGTGCGATTCCCTCAAAAACACCCTTGCCAGCCGACCAATCGCGGGCGAAGGTGAGCCCCGGCGAGGGCGATCAGGGCCTCACGATCAACATTCAAGAATCGAACATCCGCGAGGTGCTCGACCTGCTCAGCGCGCAAGGTCTGAACATATTGGCCAGCCCCAATGTTCAAGGAACCGTATCGGCTTCGTTGCACGACGTTACCGTGGAGGAAGCCCTGCACGCCATTCTTAAATCTTCTGGACTCATCGCGCGGCCCGAAGGGGATTTCATCTATGTGGGCACCGCGGCCGATTTCACGCAAATGGATCAATCGGTCGACACCATCGCGACGCGCGTTTATCGGCCGAACTATGT
>QIKY01000412.1 GCA_003233175.1 Planctomycetaceae bacterium
CTCTGCGTCTTTGCGGTCTCTGCGTTGAATCGTAATCTTTCGGCTGGCATGGCTCCGCTGGAATCAACGAGGAATGAGAAACGCAGAGTTCGCGGAGGGCCGCGGAGAAAACATGCTGAGTTCATGATGTTCCGTGTTTCTTTTCTCGGAGTTCTCTGTGTGCTCTGTGGCAAACTTTTATGAAGAACGTCCAACGACCAGTTTCAAGCAAGTCCGTCGACGACAACGGCCGCACTGAGAGAAAGTTTTTTATGCGACGTATTTTTCCGCCTTTTTGGCTACTGTTTTCGTTGTTGCTGATGACAGCGTTGCATTTCTTCGTCCCAATTCAAACGCTTGTCCCGACGCCGTTTCGTCTCGCCGGCCTGGCGCTGGTGGTGCTCGGAGTTTCGCTCGTGATCTGGCCGGCGCGATTATTCGCAAAATCGAAAACAACCATCAAACCGTTTCATGAATCGTCGGCGCTGGTCACTACAGGACCGTACCGATTTTCGCGCAATCCGATTTATGTCGGCATGGCGTTGGCGTTATTGGGCTGTGCGGTTCTATTTGGATCGTTGGCGCCGCTGCTGGTTGTGCCGTTGTTCGTGCTGCTGATTGATCGCGTATTTATCGCGGGCGAGGAACGTATGTTGCAAGCCACGTTCGCCGACGATTACGCCGAATATTGCCGCCGCGTCCGACGTTGGATTTAATGAAGGAACACCCAGGATGTCGATTCGCCCTCTCACCGCATTGCCTGTTTTTAACGAAGCGAAACACGTCGGAACAGTTCTCGACGCCGTCGCGCAATACGCCGACGATGTGTTGGTCGTCGACGACGGCTCCACCGACCAAACCGCTTGCGTGTTACACGCTCGAACCGAGGTCGCGGTGGTTCGGCATAACGAAAATCAAGGTTACGGCGCCGCCTTGCGAACCGCCTTCGCCTATGCGATCAAACATCGCTACGATGTGCTGGTCACGATCGATTGCGACGGCCAACATGAACCTCGCCGCATACCGCTGTTCGTGTCGGCCGTTGGGGGGGTCGATGTCGTTTCCGGCAGCCGCTATCGGCATGTCTTTCGAGACGACGACGCGGCCCCCGAAGATCGGCGGCGGGTGAATCGAATCATCACACGTGAATTGAACGAGCAGTTGCAGTTTGAGCTAACCGATGCGTTCTGCGGCTTCAAGGCGTATCGCGTTGCTTCGCTCGCTCGCTTGCAGCTCACCGAAAGCGGCTACGCCATGCCGATTGAACTCTGGGTTCAAGCGGCTTTGCACAACCTCCAAATTCGCGAACTGCCAGTGCCCCGAATTTATCTGGACGAATCCCGCTCCTTCGGCGGCGCGCTCGACGACCCCGACCGCCGCCTACGCCACTACCGCGATGTGTTGCGGAGCAGTCGGCAAGCGGCGGGGCTTTCCACGGTGCAATCCCCTTCGCCAAAAATTAGCTCGGCCTGTCCCTGCGATTCGTAAGGACTCGCCCGAAATTTTCTCGCCGAATAAAAATCCCGGCAGTAACTATTCAGCGACGAGCTTTGATCGGTACTTGTATGGAACCACGAATGAACACGAATAGACACGAATTCTTGTGGCGAGCTCTCCACGTAATGGCACGGCTGCCGTTGCCTGTTTCCAGGAGAAAACCTGAGAGCCCGTTGCAATGCATTCGTGTGAATTTGTGTCCATTCGTGGTTCTCGAAAAAAACATCGTGCGATCATCGCTGAGTAGTTACACCCGGATTTTCAAAAATGTCCGGATTTTCCGCCCGACTCGTAGCCGCCGGTAACATCCGCAATGGCCTGAGGAAAACATGATGACCCTACAACAAACGCTGCACGCGGCCAATCGGCTGGGGCTCGATTACGCAGCCGAAGCCGCCAAATTCACCAACCACCCGTTTCCTATTGTTGATGTCCATACGCATTTGAGCGGTGGCGAGGCGGCGCGCGTTTATCAAGATGTGGCCCGGCGGTATGGAATTGAACGCACCTACTCCATGACGCCGGAAGATGAAATAGACGCCGTGCAGGCCGTGCTCGGCGACGCCGTGCGTTTTATCGCGATCCCCAAATATGGGCGGCTGAAATCGACCCGGCAATTGGGCGAGCAGTACGCGCGGCAAATCGAGCGCATGCATGCGGCCGGTTCTCGCATTGCGAAATTCTGGTCGGCGCCCCGCCGCCGAGATATGGAAGACAAAGCCGGTTTGCCGAACGCCATGCGGCTCGACGCGCCGCATATTCTGGAAGCGATGGCCGCCGCCGCCGAGCGGAACATGGCGATCATGGTCCATATCGGCGATCCTGATACGTGGTTCGCCACGAACTATGTTGACGCCGCGCGGTACGGCGTGAAACGCGAGCAGTACGAGCCGCTCGAAGCCGCGCTCGAGCGGTTTCCCGTGCCGTTTATCGCGGCGCATATGGGAGGTTGGCCGGAAGATTTGGGCTTTCTCTCCGACCTGCTCTCTCGCCACGACCGGCTCCACCTCGACACAAGCGCCACTAAGTGGATGGTGCGGGAACTGAGCAAACATTCGCGGGCGGCGGTTGTCCGATTTTTCACCCGCTGGAAAGGCCGGGTTTTGTTTGGATCCGACATCGTGACCAGCGATAAACATCTGGCGCCGGGGCATCTGCGGCCGGCCGCCAGCGCCGGCGAAGCGTTCGACCTGTACGCCTCGCGCTACTGGGCGCTGCGAACGCTCTTCGAGACAAACTACAACGGCCCATCGCCGATCGCCGACCCCGACTTGCATCGCATCGACGCCCAGCGGTTCGATGCGATGTCGGCCCCGCAACTCGTCGGCAAACAGCTACCACCGCAAATTCTGCAATCCATCTTGCACGACGCAGCAGCGAATTTATTACAACCGTTGGAGTTCACGCTTTAGCGTGCTGTTGTCCCTCTTTAAGAAAGAAAACATGCTGAAGCATGAACTCCAACGGTGCTTACCAGGCCTCTCGCCATCGCCCCATCGAGACGTTCAAAGATAAACGCGGCGGTTGTAAACGTACCACTCGAACAGCAGCACGCCGAGCCCGGCCAGCAATAGCCATTTCCACATTTCTTTTCGCGCCGGCGCCCAACCCGCCTCTCCGCTGACTTCCTGCGCGCCGAGTTCGATGGTTTGCCGAAGTCGCAAATCACTCTCGCGAGGACTGAAAAGATTCACCGCGAAGCGCTGCAAAACCTCTTCGCCGCGTCCGGGTTTCTCACGAACTTCATACAGGCCGGTTACGTCGGTGGCGCCGAAGACGAACGTATTTTCCCGCTCCCGCGAGATCGGCGGAAAGACCGCGCCCGAGGGCGAAGTGATATAGAGTTTGTCGACCGGAGCGTCGGTGCGAATCGTGACCGGCGCGCCCGGCTGCACGCTGGTCGAGCGTTGGGCGGACCGTCCTCCCCCCAGATATTCCACCACGTTCTTGACGAACAAGGGAAAGCTGAGCCGCTTGAGCCAATCGGTATTGACCAGCACTTCGCCTTTTTCGTCGACGCTAAAAATTTCAAAACCCATGACGGCGTCTTCAAAACCTTCGCGCGGCGCAATGGCGAATAAGGCGCCGATATCGGCGTCGATCAAAACGGCGCTGCCGCGCGGCGGCTTCAGGGAAAAACCTTCAATGATTGTCACGTTATCGAAACTGACCATCTGCATCAGCGGGTGTGAGCGGTCCACATCGATCACCAGCGGCGGGCTCAGCACTTCTCCCGCTTGCCAACTTTCCAGCGGAGGCGAGCGGCCGATAAAGAGCGTGTTCGACTGCGGCATTTCCAGCGGCGCGCACTGATCGTAGATGATCAAATCGTAGCGGGCCGAGGCCGCCGCTTTTTGGTAATTCTTTTGTGCTTCGGTGAGCGCCGCGGCTTCAGCGCCGGCCGAGGGCAACACTTCAGGGCCAAGTTGCGTGACAGCCGCCAACTTTTGAGCTTCGTCGGTTCCCAGGGCCATCGTGAGCGCGTCGTTGCGCGGCGTGATGAGCAAGATTCTCGCCCGCCGCGTGCTGTTCACCGCCGCATAACCGCTGTTGTCGACAGCTAGGTCGTCGTCGTGTTGCACCACCAATCGCAGACCGCCTTGCTCAAAATCGGTCAACTCAAACTGCACGCCGGCTTGGCCTTGAGCCGGCAGGGTGGTGCGTTGGGCGTCAATCACGCTGCCGTTGAGCAACAGTTCGACATCGACTTCAACATCGGCGTCGCCGTAGTTTTCCAAGCGGCCAAAGGCTTGCGTTTGCTCGACCCGTTCGGGATTCCGCGACGTATTAAACGCCACCACGGCCACGTTATTCGACGTTTCGGCGTCGAGCACGCCAATCGGTGTGTAGATCGGCTCCAAATTGCCCAGCGAAAAGTCGGGAACCGTATCGAAACCGCCGTCGGTGAACAGATACAACGTGGCCGGCAGCGCTTCGGCCACGGCCACGTCGCCTTCTTCCGCGTTGCCGGTGCGGCCGGGGTTGGCCAAGCCCGAAGCGGCCCGCAACGCTTCACTCAAATCGCTGGTGCGGTCGGTCTGTTCGATATCGGCCAAGGCGGCTTTTAATTTGGTGCGGCTACTGGTGAATGTCTGTTCGACGCGCGCCGCGTTGGTAAAGCTGATCACCATGCCGACATCGCCCGACTGCATGGCGTCGATCATTTCACCAGCCTTCTTCAACGCATCGGCCAGACGATTCGGTTTGACATCCTTGGCCGCCATGCTGGCCGAAGCATCGATCAAAAAGATGAAGCGGTCGCCGATCAGGGCGCGGCCGCTCCAGCCGGGCCGCAACAACGCGAACATTACCAACAAAATCAACAGCAGTTGCAAGAATAGCAACAAGCTTTGCCGCAACCGCTGCCAAATGCTGTTGACGTGCAAATCTTCTATGGTGCGTGTCCAGAGGTAGGTGCTGGGCACCTCCAGCGGTTGGCGTTTGAGCTTGAGGAAATAGAGCAGAAGAATGGCGGTGGGCAACATCGCGGCGAAGGCGCCCCAAAGCCACCAGGAACCAAGTGCGTTGCTCAAAAAACTCATCGCACCAGTCCTCGCTGGCGGAGGTAGTTCATCACCAGGCGGTCGACCGGGACATCGGTTCGGGCCATTAAATACATCATGCCGCGGCGGGTGCAGAACTCCCGAGCGTGTTCGATAAACGCGGCCAAGGTGCTCTTATAGCGGTTCAACAGCGGACGGCTGACGGTAATCTCGGCGATGTCGGCGTCTTCGCAATCGACGAGCTTCAAATCACCCTTGATGTCGGGCTCGATTTCCTCGGGCGAGAGCAGGTGAATCACATAGATATCCATCTGCTGGGCCAGCAACATGCGCAGCGCCGATTCATAACCCGCCTTTTCCATTAAGTCGGAAATCAACACCACGACGCCCTTGCCCGAATTGCGCAGACAAAAGTTTTTCACGCCATCGACCAACGGCGTATTATCTCCGGGTTCGATCTGTTCGAGGTAATCGAGCATCCGCCACATGCTCCGGCGGCCGCGCAACACCGGGCCGGGCGTTTGTTTGGGCGGCCCAATCTGCTCGATTCTGACGCGGTCGGCCCGGCAGAGCCCGATAAAACCCAAAGCCGCCGCCAACTGTTTGGCGTATTGTAGTTTGGTGGGGTCGCCAAAATCCATTGAGGCGCTGGCGTCGAGCAACACGTAGAAGTGAAGATCTTCCTCTTCGAGAAACAGCTTGAGGAACAGCTTGTCGAGCCGGGCGTACAGGTTCCAATCGATGAAACGCAGGTCGTCGCCGGGCGTGTAGCTGCGAAAGTCTGAAAACTCGACGCTCTGCCCCTTGCGTTTACTACGGCGTTCGCCCTTCATGCGGCCGCGAAAAATCTTCCGACTGACCAATTCCAGACGCTCCAACTGAGCCAACAAGGCCGGCTCCAGCAAAGGCGTTGTTTGCGAAGTAGACATAAACAGTTACACAACGAGGTGATGAGAAAAACGAGATTGAATTCATGAGACGGCTAATCCACCGCGACTGCGGCCACGGCCGCCTCTTCGCCTTTCTCCGGCAGTTGCTCCAAGATTTCCAACAACACATGATCGGGCTCAATGCCCTCGGCCTGCGCCTCGAAATTGAGAATGATGCGGTGCCGCATGGCCGGCAGAAAAACACGCCGCACGTCTTCAAAGCTCACGTTGTAGCGGCCTTCCAACAACGCCCGCACTTTCGAGGCCAAGGCCAACGTTTGCGCGCCGCGAGGACTACTGCCCCAACGCAGGTACTTGTTCGTAATCGGCAGTGCGTACGGTCCTTCAGGATGCGTGGCGAGTGTCAGCCGCACGACATAATCTTGCACGTGCTGCGCCAGAATGACTTCGCGAATCAGCTTCCGCCATTTGATGATTTCATGGCCGTCCATCACTTTTTCGGGTGTGACCGTTTCACCTCGCGTGGTGCGGTCGACAATCGTGGCCAGATCTTTTTTGGTCGAGTAACCCACTACCAGCTTGAAGAAGAAGCGGTCAAGCTGTGCTTCCGGCAGGGGATACGTTCCTTCCTGCTCGATCGGGTTTTGCGTGGCCAGGACGAAGAACGGCTGATCCAACTCGAAACGCGTTCCCGCCACCGTGACGGTGCCCTCTTGCATCGTTTCCAACATGGCCGATTGCGTTTTGGGCGTGGCCCGGTTGATTTCGTCAGCCAGGCAGATCTGAGTGAAGATCGGTCCTCGTTGGAACTCAAAAACACGCCGGCCTTCGGGCGTTTCCACGATCATGTTCGTGCCCAGAATATCGGCGGGCATGAGATCTGGCGTGAATTGGATGCGGGAGAAGTTCAGGTCCAACGCTTCGGCGAGCGTACGCACCAAGAGCGTTTTTCCGAGTCCTGGAACGCCTTCCAGCAGGCAGTGCCCGCCCACAAACATACAGGCCAATACGCCATGCACGATGTCGTCGTGGCCGACAATCACACGGCCGATTTGATCGCGCACGGCTTGATAGCGTTCGCGGAATTCCTCCGCCTGCTGTTGGATCGACTCGGCGTTGCTCATGCTGAATATCCTTTGAGACGCTCGTGGGGGAAGTGGGCGTTGGCGCCGGGTTCGTTACGTCAGACGCTCCGGTATTCGCTGCAATTCGCGGTTCTTGGCTTTCGGGAGCGTTTTTTTTCGTTTTAACGCCCTAATTCGTCATTTTTTCGTAACGCAACACCATTCGCCGGCGGCTCGACCGCCCGCGAAACCGCCAGACAAATGCGATGTCACTAATAAACGCTGGCCGGCCATGAATTGCAATACTCCGTAGATCGAAAAACCGCATTCGTCGACGCTGGGCTTTTAAGTCGGTCGGTAAATTTGGAACGGTTCCTGAGGGCCGCTCGACCAAACCATGCAATGGATAAACCACGGAGCACGCAGAGTTTGAAACCGCGGGCATGGTCTTCAGTTCACATATTACCGGCCTCCTCCTTACTCTACGGACAAAAACCGTTTTTTTGGTCGCGGCCAAAGGCTGCGCTGTGGTCTTGGAGCGCTAGCGGTTACAATGTTTTTTTGTCATCCGCTCGCGTTTCGTGGATAACTCCGCCTATCGTTGCACTGGATAAGATTCGCACCGCAGGAGACTCCGTATTGATGAGCACCACGAACTTTTCAAGTCGGTGGATCTGCGCGTTTGGGGTTGCCATCGTCGTCGTTGCGATTGGCGGCGGGTGCGCCCCGCGGCACGATGCGCCCATCGGATCAACCCGCCAACTAGGCCCACCGGCAAATAATCAGCAGGAAGATTCGATAACATCGCCGCCCGAGCGGAACGCTGGGGCTGAAGAACCATGGGTCGCCAAAACCGACCAACAGTGGCGCGACCAGCTGACGCCGCTGCAATATGAAGTCACGCGGCAAAAGGGCACCGAGCGTCCTTTTGCCAATCAATACTGGGACAGCAAAACCGAGGGCGTCTACCACTGCGTTGGCTGCGAACTGCCGCTCTTCCATTCCGACCAAAAATACAAATCGGGCACCGGTTGGCCGAGTTTTTGGGCGCCGCTCAACAAGACCAGTGTTCGCGAGGAAGTCGACGACACGTTGTTCGCGCGCCGCACCGAAGTTCTATGCAGCCGTTGCGGCGCCCATCTGGGCCATGTTTTTGACGATGGCCCGCAACCGACCGGCCAACGTTATTGCATGAATTCGGCCGCCATGAAGTTGCAGCCCGACGCCGACACGGCGCCGTCCCCCGCCCAGCCAAACGGTGCGTCAAACGGTGCGTCAAACGGTGCGTCAAACGGTGCGCCGGCCGACGTCCCTCAGCGGTAGCATGCCTGTGGCAAAGAGATGGGGAACGCGGTGGTTTGTTCTCACCCGTTCGCGGTGGCGGAAGAATTTGGTAACTGTTCACGGCGCTGCAGAAATTTGCGACAGCAATCTATCCCACGGCGAATAACCGATATACGGTTACGAAGACGGGAAACGCAGAGGCCGCAAAGAGGCAGAGGGCCGCGGAGAAGAACGAAATGACGAAAGGCAAGAAAATAAAATCTCGGCGATGTTCATCGGCCGTGCGATCGAATTGCATCGTCAACTTGGGCCGAGATAATTGGCCCCGTCCTCTGCGGCCCTCCGCGCCTTTGCGTTCTCTGCGTTGAAATGTCCGCCGGGAAACCGCCGAGCAATGTCTGAACTTCCGCCGGCGCTGCGGGAAATTGCGATAACATCCAGCCGACAGTTCAAAACCCGTCAACAGTTATAGAATTTGCGACGCTCATGGTTATGCGACTACCATGGTTATGTTTGTCATTTACAATCGGCACGAAAGACGATTTCGCTTGAGGTTTGGCCAATCTTGAATGGTCGCGCGGAACGCTCGCAACACCCTTGAATGATCGATGGCCTCCTGCAACCGCCTGCTGGCGATGGGCCGACAGGGCATCTATGATGTAACGGCTTGATACGTTGACGCGCCGCCTTTTTCCTAGCCTCTTGAAACATGCACTCTAGAAGGAAACGATCCATGCGATCTTCTTTTCGTCCAAGCCTGATAGCTGTTCTGATTTGTCTTGCAGCCGCTTCGAGCGCCGCCGCCGACGACGGCTGGATCAAAATGTTCAATGGAACAGACCTCGCCGGCTGGCAAGGGTTTACGACCCACTGGTCGGTTCAAGACGGCGCCATCACCGGAACAACCACGCCCGACAAAGCGCTCAAGCACAATACGTTTCTGATTTGGCAGGGGGGGCAACCGGCGAATTACACGCTTCGCCTCAAGTATAAAATCGTGGGCGGCAATTCCGGCGTGCAATATCGCAGCCATGTGGTCGACGAAGCGAAGTTTATCGTCGGCGGCTATCAGGCGGATATTGACTCCACTCCCCGCTACACCGGCATCAATTACGAAGAACGCGGCCGCGGCATTCTCGCCGAACGCGGTGAGAAAATTCGCATAGACGGCAGCGGAAAGAAACACCTGATCGGAACATTTGGCGACCGCGGCGCGCTGCAGGGTAAAATCAAAATCGAAGACTGGAACGACTACCGCATTGAAGCGCGCGGCAATCGGGTCAGCCACTTCATCAATGGCGTGCAGATGTCGGAAGTGATCGATCATCAAAAAGACAAAGCCGCCGTTGCCGGCGTGATCGCTTTACAACTCCACCAAGGCCCGCCGATGGTCGTGCAATTCAAAGACATCGAACTCAAGAAACACGAATAATTGATTCGGAGGCGAAATCAGCGGTTTCGCGAAGAAACCTTGCATAACATGCATCGAACCCCCTATCAGATGCGTTATCAAACCGGCGTCCAAACGGAGAACTTCCGATGACAACCGAAACCACCGAAACCACCACCACCGAAAAACACGACATTTTCTCAGACGCCCTGCTTCGGTTGGACCAAGCCGCCGAATTCGCCAACATCGACGCCGAAGCACTGGAGAAGCTGCGCTATCCTAAGTCGATCTTGCAGGTGTCGATTCCGCTGCGCATGGACGACGGCTCCTTGCGGATCTTCCAAGGTTACCGTGTGCGATACGACGACACGCGCGGTCCGACCAAGGGCGGCATTCGCTTTCATCCGAACGTGAATCTCAGCGAAGTGAAGGCGTTGGCCTTCTGGATGACCTGCAAATGCGCGGTGGTCGGCATTCCCTTTGGAGGCGGGAAAGGCGGCATTATTGTCGACCCGAAAAAACTTTCACGAATGGAGTTGGAGCGGCTGAGTCGCAGGTTTATCGACAGAATCGCAGACTTCATCGGTCCGGAAACCGATGTTCCCGCCCCGGACGTCTACACCAACGCCATGATCATGGGTTGGATGATGGACGAATACTCGAAAATATGCCGCCGCAGCACGCCCGACGTAATCACCGGCAAGCCAATTCCTCTGGGCGGCAGTTTGGGCCGCGACGACGCAACCGGCCGCGGCGCGTATTACTGCATTAAGGAATTGGAAAGAATCAAAGGCTGGCAGCCGGCCGATATTTCCGTGGCCGTGCAAGGTTTCGGAAATGCGGGGCAGCACGTCGCGAGGTTGTTGCAAGCCGACGGCTACCGCGTGGTCGCGGTGAGCGATTCCCGTGGCGGGGTGTACCATTCTGATGGTCTTGATGTTCCCTGTTTGATCGAAACCAAGAATCGAACGCGAAGCCTCAACGCCGTTTATTCGGCAGGATCTGTTTGTGATTGCCCGGTTTGTGGTTCGGAGGGGCCCCAGTGTGAAGAGTGCCATTGCGGTGATCACGACGGCCCCAAGAATGGAAAAATTAGCAATGCTGAACTGTTGGAGCTTGATGTCAATATATTGATTCCGGCCGCGATGGAGAATCAAATCACCGTGGAGAACGCCAGCCGGATCAAGGCGCCCGTGATTGTTGAAGTGGCGAACGGTCCCACCACTACCGCCGCCGACGAAATCTTATCCAAGCGGGGCGCGCTCGTTGTGCCCGATATTCTCGCCAACGCGGGCGGCGTTACCGTGAGCTATTTCGAGTGGGCCCAGAACCGTGCCGGGTACTACTGGACCCTCGACGAAGTGCAAGAGCGTTTGCATCGCATCATGGCGCGAGAGTTCAACTCGATCTACGAACTGATGACCAAGCATGGAATCGACATGCGAACCGCGGCGTACGCCCAGGCGTTGAACCGCATCAGTGAAGCGATTGAATCGCAGGGCACCGCCCGATATTTCTCCAACGGCACGATTTCGAAGTAAGGAAGCGAGCGGAATCAGCACTATTGCTAACGCCGTTTCGACCATTCCGCCCGGCATTCTGCTTGGGTCAAGAAGAAATGGATCACGGCTCTCATCCAACGACACAGATAGACCAAGCTGCTAGTGGAGCAACGGAAACAGAGCCGAGAATGAACGTATCCCAATTGCTCGTGAAGTGCCTCGAACAGGAAGAGGTCGAGTACATTTTTGGAATACCGGGGGAGGAGAACCTGCTCCTCTTGGATGCCCTCATCGATTCGCCGATTCGATTCATCACCGTCAGGCATGAACAGGGCGCGGCGTTCATGGCCGACACCTACGGACGGCTCACCGGCAAGGCCGGCGTTTGTCTGGCGACGCTCGGTCCTGGCGCCATCAATTTGTTGCTTGGCGTCGCCAATGCGCAGCTAGACAGCCACCCGCTGGTGGCGTTGGTCGCTCAAGGGGGCGTCAACCGGAGCTACAAGGAATCACATCAGATTGTCGACCTAGACACCATGTTTCGGCCGGTTTCGAAATGGAACGGCACGGTGATTGTTCCTGAGTCGACGCCGGAAATCGTCCGCAAGGCTTTTAAGATTGCGCAAACGGAGCGCCCCGGCGCCACGGTCATCATTTCGCCCGAAGATGTGGCGGCTGAGCCGGTCTCGGCGGCGCCATTACGCATTAACGTGGTTCGCGATAGCGCCCCCTCGCGAGCGCAAATCATGCGCGCCCGAGACATCATCAACGGCGCCTCGAACCCCATTGTTATTGCCGGCGCCGGCGTTTGCCGCGATCGCGCTTCGGAAGCTTTAATTCGCTTTTCGGAGCGGACGAACATTCCCGTCACGACCACGTTTCTGGCCAAAGGCGCCTTTCCCGACAACCATGCCAACGCGCTCGGCACGATCGGATTCATGCGGCGCGATTATGTGAACTTCGGTCTCGACAAAGCCGATGTCGTCATTACCGTGGGCTACGATCTGGTCGAGTACTCCCCCGCGCGCTGGAATCCTCAGGCAGATAAGAAAATCGTTCACATACATGGCGCCCCGGCCGAAGTAGATGCACATTACGGCTTGGAGGTGGGAATTCAGGGCGGCATCACCGAATCGCTGACACAACTCGCTCAACAGACGGAGGCGTTGAAATGTTGCCGCGCGGTCGATTCCACGATCCGGAAACTGCAAGCCGACGAATTTGAACGCGGCCAGACCGAAGGTTCGTTTCCTCTCAAGCCGCAACGCATCGTGGCCGACATTCGAGCCGCCATGGGCGACTCCGATATCGTCTTGGCGGATACCGGCGCGGCGAAAATGTGGATGGCCCGACTCTACCCTTGCCACCAGCCGGAAACGTGCCTTATTTCCAATGGCCTGGCCACGATGGGCTTCGCCCTGCCGGGCGCGCTCGGCGCCAAACTGGCGCACCCCAATCGAAAAGTATTGGCCTCGATGGGAGACGGCAGTTTCTTGATGAATTCACAGGAAATCGAAACCGCGATGCGGGAGGGAATCCATTTCGTGATCTTGATTTGGGTCGATCAGCAGTACGGACTCATCAAGTGGAAGCAGGAGTTGGAATTGGGGCGTTCGGCATTCGTCACGTTCGGCAACCCTGATTTCGTCAAACAGGCTGAAAGTTACGGCGCCCGCGGTTATCGGGTCTCGGCTGCGGAACAGCTCTTGCCAATGTTGCGGGAAGCGCTCGCGGCGAATACGGTTTCCATCATTGAATGCCCGGTTGACTACTCCGAAAACACGCGGCTCACCGATAAGTTGGGAGAATTGACAGCCGGCCTTTAGGCGAGCGGTAGACGAAGTTTCACCTAATACAAGCACGAAGCGCAAGCGAGTGAATCAGCAAACGGTCATTCCCGCGTAGGCGGGAACCCAAAAAAACTCGCGGACTCCCGCTGCGTTTGGGTAAGTTATTTTCTGCCGCTCGCCTTAGCGCGTGGCGAAGCCGCATCGACCACACAGAACTCAAAAAATCACATCATCGGCTCCGGAGGCGTTATGCCCTTTATCAATTTCTTCCGCCAAAGGTTACGAAGCAGGCTGCTCGCCTTCGCAGTCTTGACGCTCGTTGTTTTGGGCCCCGCGGCGCGTGGGCAGGTGTCGCCTGGAGAACATGCCAAGCACCATCCGGGACAAGCCGGAGCGGCGGAAAAAGGCGGCGGTAAAGGCGGCGGCATGATGGGAGGCGGCAAGGGCGGCGGCATGATGGGCGGCGGCGGTAAAGGCGGCGGGATGGGCGGCATGATGGAAAAAATGGGCGCGCCCAAGCCCAAGGAAATGTATCCCAAGCTGATGGATCTGCCCGACCTGCCCTTGGAGGAACGGGCTCAAATCGAACAGGAAGCCCAGCAGCGAATGGTCGACGGCACGGCGCTGTTGTCCGCCGGGCTGGACGAACTTTCCAATGCGGCGGCGTTCGATGATTTTGCATCCATGCAAAACGCGACCGCCAAAATGCGCGAGGGGCTGGCCCAGTTTGAAAGCGGCTTGGCGGCCACCCGCGCGCTCGCTGAAGGTAAAGCGCCGCGCAACGTCGCGCTGCGATGGTTCAAACGTGAGATGAACATGCTGCCGCCGGCGAGCGGCGAACCGGGCTTCCTGTTTTTCGGCATGACCTTCTTCCATACCAGCGTCATGGCCGTGTTGATCGCATTCATGGCCGCCATGATTTGGATGTACTTTTTCAAGATGCGGCGGGCCGCCGCCCTGCTGGAAAAACTCACCACGGCCGCGCCCGCAACTGGCGCAGCGCCCGCGGCGCGTTCAGTCGCTGGCGGCGCGGCGCGAACGCCCATTCCGCCGGCAACAGCCGCCAGGGCGCCGGCTTCCCCAAACGCAGCGGGTTCAGCCGCGACAAGTCCAGCTACAACAAAACCAGCCGGCGCGGCGGCCGACTGTTGCGATGATTCGGCCGATGAATGCGCGACCGAAGACGCCGCGTCAGACCGCGCCGATATCTCGCAAGGGCTGTTGCGCATCGCCAAACGAAAACTGTGCCGGCTTCGGGTGGCCAGCATTTATCAGGAAACCGTCGACGTGAAAACGTTTCGGTTGGTCGCCTGCCATGGGGGCGGCATCCCGTTTAGTTATCTTCCCGGTCAATTCCTCACGCTCACGTTGCCTGTCGGCGAGAAGCCCATCCGCCGCAGCTATACGATTTCGTCGTCGCCCACGCAGGGGTACTACTGCGAGATTACCGTCAAACGCGAAGACCAAGGCGCCGGCTCGCGCTATCTGCACGACACCGTCAAGGAGGGCGACACTCTGGAGGTTCAGGCGCCGAGTGGGAAATTTATCTTCACGGGAAAAGAGGCCGACAGCGTCGTGTTGATTGGCGGCGGCGTCGGCATCACGCCGATGATGAGCATCACCCGCGCCCTGACCGACATGGAATGGCGCGGCGATATTTATTTTCTCGTCGCCTGCCGCGACCCCGAACATTTTATCTTCGCGGCGGAACTCAACAGGCTGCAAGAGCGGCATCCTCATTTGCATCTGCACGTGGCCATGAGCCGTCTTGAAAAAGAGGTCGATGGATACCAACGCGGGCGTCTCTCCAAGGAATTGCTCGTCGAGTGGGTGCCGGATATCACCTCGAAGTGGATCCACATCTGCGGCGCGCCGCCCATGATGGACTCCACCAAACAGATGCTTTCCGAACTGGGCGTTCCGGCGGAGAAGATCCATCTGGAAAACTTTGGTTCGCAGCAAAAACCTCGCGTGCAAGCCGCCGAACGTAAAGAAGCCAGCATTGCCGCTCCGGTCGAGACCGCCGCCACGGTGAACTTTTCTACTTCGGGAAAGTCGATTCAGTTCCTGCCCGAAGAAACGATTCTGGAGGCGTCGGAGCGTGTTGGCGTTGATATCGACTACTCCTGCCGGACCGGAATGTGCGGCGTTTGCACGGTCAAACTTTTGGCGGGCGCGGTCACGATGGAGGTCGAAGACGGCTTGGAGCCCGACGACAAAGCCGCCGGCATGATTCTCGCCTGTCAGGCCAAGGCCGCCGGCGACGTGACGGTGGAGGCGTAAGCAATGAAAGAACGCGAACGTGCGGTTGTCAGCGGCTTGGTCGTGATGATGCTGATCCTCTGGCTAGGCTTTATTTTTCACCAATCGCCCCGGTTTGCCGGTAGCTTTTGGGGCGGCATGCTGGGCCTGGGCGGTGCGATATTGATGCTCGTCCCGCTGGCTTACTTGGTGGTAAAACGCAGCAAGTGGCTCAAGCCGCGCGTGAAGGAGTACGTCTCGATGCGGACCCTTCTGGCGTGGCACATCTACGCCGGCATTCTCGGTCCGATATTGGTTCTGCTCCATACGGGCCATAAATTCGAAAGCACGTTGGGAATCGTGCTGACGGGCACGACGCTGGTGGTCGTGCTCAGCGGTTTTGTGGGGCGTTACCTGATGAACCGCTTCTCCACGGAAATCCGCGAAAAGAAAGCCCTACTGAGCGAACTGAACGCCGCTTATGATGAAGTTCGCAGCGAACTGGCGGGCCATCCTGAACAGGCCGCCGCCGTGCGCCCGTTTTCGGGCTTCTTATCGAGGACGCTGGTGAGTTTTTTCGTGGAGTCGGGCGAACCGCAACCGGCGGGCGCCGCTTCGCTAGGAACGGCCATTCGACTAGCGGAGTCGATCGCCGATGTGGAATACGCCGTCAACACGCACGAGAAATTCAAACGCTGGTTCAGCAAATGGTTGAAATGGCATATTGCTGTTTCGCTGTTCCTTTACGTTTTGATGGCCCTACACATTTGGGGCGCGATTCATTTCGGACTGCGGTGGTTCGAGCCGAACGCCGCCGACTACTTCAACAGCAGCGGCCAACAACAATACGATGCCTCCTGGAACGCTCGGCAAACTCCCCTTCGTGAGACCTCCGCCGCCGTTGATGCGTTCCACAACGCGTTCGCCAACCTGTTCCGAACCACCTGGAGGCCGCCGGCCAGGATCAACGGCATCGCGACCACCGTTTTCGACTATGCCGAATGGGCCCGCCAAGTGGAACAACCGCAATCGGATTTTTCCCTGGCGGTTGCGGCGCTGAAGAACGTCTATCCGCCGGCGATTGGCGGCGGGAATCGTGAAAAAGCGTTCTGGATCAATGTCTACAATTTCACCGCCATGAAAATGGCCGCCGAAAACTATCCGGTCGATTCGATCACGAGTCGAAAAATCAGTCTGGACAAAAACCCCTGGGGCATGAAAGCGATCACCGTCGGGGAGCAAGAATACTCCATCCGGCAAATCGAGGGCGAAAAGTTGCTCGATCAATTCGACGACCCGCGAATCATTTTCGCCGTGAGCTGCGCCGCGGTGAGTTGCCCCGACCGAACCAACGAAATTTTTTCCGAGGACCGGCTCAACCGCCAACTCGACACGATGATCCAATCACTTTTCCGAAACCCCAACAAAGGGCTCCGCCTCGACCGCGCCGCAAACACGCTCACCATTTCGTGGATCGTGCAGGCCGACCAGAGGCTATTCAAGGAAGAGAATAACAACGGCGTTCTCGATTTTGTCAGCCGCAACGCGCCGGCGGAAGTCGGTGATTGGATACAAGCCCATCGGGCGGCGATCCAGGTTAAATTTTTCAAGCATGACTGGGCCCTCAACGATCTGGCGTTGGCGGAGAAGGAAGAAACTGAATGAAGAAAGGAAAGCAGACGTATCTCTGGGCGGGAGGCATCGCATTGGGCGTGAATCGGCGTTCAAGCGGGTTGCCACTTGGCAACAGATGGCGTCGCCGGGCGCTCTCTCGGCCGCGCATGCGAACTTGGAAAACAACTGCGCCGCGTGCCATACGTCGGTCAAGGGCGTGGAGCCGTTGAACTGCATTGTCTGCCATGCCAATAATGAATCGCTCTTGCAGCGTCAGCCCACGTCGTTCCACTCCAGCATCAGCAGTTGCCAGGAATGTCATCTTGAACATCGGGGGCGCGGAAAGCGGCCCACCAATATGGATC
>QIKY01000033.1 GCA_003233175.1 Planctomycetaceae bacterium
ACATTCTGCTGGTTGTGAACGCTCTGTTCTCACAAATTGCCGGGGCGCCTCTGCCGCCTCCGGGGCCGCGTCCGCCGGCGGCGGAAGGCGAAGCGATTGATTCGCTCTCGGCGGCGGCTTTCAATGAGACATCGAATGCGCCGGCAACGGGCGCGCCGGCAATGGGCTCGGTGTTGTCTTCCTCGGTATCTTCTTCGCTATCTTCCTCAGTGGAAAATACGCCCGCAACTGAAAATGTTGACGCCGCACTGGGAGCGGCCGATTTGCTCGCTAGCCGCTCAGTGGGCCGGGTTGTGCATACCGTCGCCCGATATGGATCATCGCGTTCCAATTCCACGAGTCGCCACGATCTCGAAGATTCGCTGTCGCTCTTCGCCGACGATGTCTCGGAAAACTGGTTCGACTGAGCATTTGAGAAGCCCAAATTTGGGCCGTTTAGAAGCCCGGCTTCTGAATCGAAATGCGGCCTTTCCACGCTTCGCCTAGGGGCCGGCCGCGCGCACAGCTTTGAGCACGCCGTTGAGGTTGTGGTGCAATTCGCCGGTGGCGCGCACCACCAGTGCTCTTCGCGGCGCGAAATAGACGATCGAAAAAGGGCCGCCGGTGGTATCCCACTTCCCGGGAGCAATCGTGCGCTCGATCAGGTCGACCAAGGCCTGCCCAAAATCGGGAATGATGGCCCTTCCTCCCCGCACGACGCGTGCTCCTCCAGCCGGCTGGGCGGTCGAACGGGATGACTTGGTCCGGCTCCTCGACTTCTCTTTCTTTTTTGCCGCGAGTTTTTCTGCTTCGCGCTGGCGAGCCAACGTTCGTTCGAGATCGTCTCGAATGTGCGTCAGTCGCGCCCAAATTTTGTTCTTCATGCTTTGCAGCACTTCGCTCGATTCAAAGCGTTCGTCGGTCCTCAGTTGGGCGTAGAGGTTGGTCAGGGCGAGAATCGCGTTTCCCCTTTCTAACTGTGTCTTGGCAATGGCCTCCGCTCGAAGCGAGGTTTTCATCTCTCGGCTGTATTCGTGGTAGCCTTTCGATGCGACCTCGGAAGAATTCTCCGGTTCGCCGCCTGGAGAAACAGCCAACACGATTGCCGCCAGGAGAATGGTTGTGCCCATCGTCTGTTTCCTGATAGTATTTGGGGAAAGCCTTTGAAAAATCCGGCCGAAAAACGCTCCCGGTCCGCTCTTCCTTCATTCTAGGGATTGGCGGAAAATTCTCCAAGCATTTGCTGGGCTGAGTGAGCGGCGGATGAGAATTTACCGAGTTAAAAGCCCGGCATTTTCAAAATGCCGGGCTTTTTGGCAACCAGTGAAAAAGACAACGAAATAGGGAGCACCCGCGTGTTTCTCCGCGATCCACCTCGCTCGCAATACGATTGGAATTTCGAGATCGCGGGCATTCCGGTGCGCGTCCATCCTTTTTTCTGGTTGATGGCTCTCCTGATGGGCGCCCGCGCCGGCGACATGGCGCCGATCATGATTTGGATCGGCGTGGTGTTCGTTTCCATTTTGGTCCATGAACTGGGCCATGCTTTCGCCATGCGGTATTACGGCTTCGCGCCCCGCGTGGTTCTGTATTCCTTTGGCGGAATGGCCATTCCCGAGCAGAACTTTGGCCGAATGGCCTCCTCGTACACGGCCAGGGGCAACCGCACCAAGGCGCAAATTATTATCTCGGCCGCCGGGCCGGCTGCCGGTTTCGCACTGGCCGGAATCGTGATTGCACTATTGTACGCGTTTGGCCGCTCCTTTCCTTTTTTGGGCGCCACCCTGGGCCGCGGGCCAATGCCGAGCGAGTTGCCGTTGCTTTACTTGATCAACGACCTGCTCTTTGTGAATATTTTTTGGGGCCTGATCAACCTGCTGCCGATCTACCCGCTGGATGGCGGCCATATCAGCCGCGAACTTTTTCTGGCCCTGCATCCTCGCGACGCCATTCGGCAATCGTTGATCCTTTCCATCGCGGCGGCGGCGGGAGTCGCCTTGTATGGATACTCCCAACTCAGTTCGTTATTCATGGCTCTTTTCTTCGGTTATTTGGCCTACACCAGCTACCAGCAGTTGCAGTCGTTCACCGGAGGCTACCGTGGCGGACGCCCCTGGTAGCCGGAAGGCCATTGCCAACACTCGCATCGTGCTGCTGGGCGCCAGCAATTTGGAGCGGGGCTTGGCGCATGTCGCCACGATCGCCGAACAGTTGCTCGAAACAACGCCCGAAGTGTTCGCCGCACTCGGCGCCGGCCGCTCCTTCGGCCGCCAAAGCCTTGTGCTGGCGCGCGGCCTGCCAAGTGTTCTTCATTGCGGGCTGTGGGAAAAACTGGCGGAGTCGTCGCCCCAAAAAACCTTCGCGCTCTTGACCGATGTCGGCAACGACATTCTGTACGATGCGCCCGTAACGCAAATCGTGCAGTGGGTGGAAGCGTGTTTGCAGCGATTGGAAAAACATCAGGCGCGCATCGTGATGACATCAATGCCGTTGGAGTCGATCAACCGCTTGGGTCGCAAACGCTTCCTCTTCATGCGCAGCGTACTCACGCCGACCTGCCGGCTGGATCTACCCACGGTGCTGGAGCGCGCCGCCAGGGTGAATGAGCAGCTGCACATTTTGGCCGACCGCTACAACGCCGCGCTGGTCGCTCCGCGCGGCGAGTGGTACGGATTTGATCCGATCCATATTCGGCGCTCGCAACTGACTTCCGCCTGGGGAGAAATACTTTCCTCTTGGCGGACCGAGCAACCTCTCCCGGCTTCCTTTTCGCCCCCATCCTTCAAACGGTGCTTACGAATACGCCGCTTGAAGCCTGAATCTCGCACGATGTTTGGCTGGCCGTTGCGAAGGGAGCAACCGGCGGGACGCCTCTCCGAAAGCGCGCCGGTGTGGCTTTACTGAGAACGATGGCTACACGATCAGACGGTTTTTTCAAACCAACTTTTATGCGTCCAAGATGGTCACGGGGTATTTCTTCACCATGTCGTCGCGAGTGACCAGCGTGCAGCCTTCGAGGTTGGCTTGAGCGACCAACATCTGGTCGAAGGGATCTCGGTGATGATCGGGCAGTGAGTCGATCGCCAATGCGTGAGAATGCGTGATCGCAAGTTGTTCAAATCCCGCTGAGGCGATTGCCGCTTCAAGATTGTATGGAGCGGTCAACTTGCCCAAGGCTCGCTTGATGGTAATCTCCCATGCGACCGCGGCGCTGACCAGTACGTTTTCGGCGCCGGCGATTTCATCGGCCGCTTCCTCGCGGATTTGGCCGGGATCCTCCAGCCACCAAAGCACAACGTGCGTATCAAGCAGAAGTTTCATTGGGCGCCAAACGACTCCGCAATGTCGTCGGGCAATTCATCGAAGTCCGGCGAGATCGTAACCTGGCCCTTCCACTGGCCGCCTTGTCGCTTTTGCATCGGGGGAGCAAAGCTCTGTTCGTCGCTTCGCAACAACTCCAACGCCCAGGCAATGCCCGCATCTTGATCGTCGAAACGCCCTGACTTCACCGCTTTCTCAATGTAAGCAAGCAGTTCTTCTAGATCTTTGGAAACGTCCCCACTCATGAGCTTTCCTCCATTGCTTCACCGCACTTTACACCGGTTTCAATCTATCACAAAGCCCAATCCCGATGAGGCCCGAAAATGGGCCGCCGTTTTGACTTCGCCTTCCAACACCTTTATCATGCGACCCATACGGCGCGGGGCGGCGCGGGCCGCCAGCCAATGCCAGAAAAGGCCAAACAATTACTGTCGCGAAACGGTTGTGGTGCAGGAGGCAATTGCATTTACAGAGGCGGCGTCGGAGCGGCTGTTCGCGTTGACGCGGCGGCTGGCCCGACAAGCAGAATTCCAAGATGTGGCCGCCGCCCTCAGCAGGGGTGAAACGGCCTCCGTCGACGGAGTTTGGGGCTCTTGCCGCGCGCTCGTCGCGGCGGCGCTGGCCGACCATTGCCAGGGCGTACTGGTGGCCGTGTGCTCCAAATCGGAGCAGATTGATGATTTGGCCGACGACCTCCGCCTCTTCATGCCGCACGCCTGCGACCGCTTCCCCGCTTGGCAGGTCGAACAGCGCGACCAAGTCGTGTTTGATGAAATCTATGGCGACCGCCTCCGCGCCATCAAAACGTTGCTCGGCGGGCAGCCGCCATCGATTTTGGTCACCAGCATCCAGAGTTTGTTGCAAACCACGCCCACGCCGCAATCCGTCGCGGCCAATACGCGCAACTTGCGCGTCGGTCGTTCGGTGGATGTCGGCGGTTTGCTCACTTGGCTGACCGAAAACGGGTTTCACGCCACCAGCGCCGTCGAATTGCCCGGCGAATTCTCCAGCCGCGGCGGGATTCTCGATGTGTTCGCCGCCGATTGGGTGGATCCTGTCCGCATCGAATTCTTCGGCGACGAGATAGAATCGTTGCGAACCTTCGATGTGGTCACGCAGCGGCAACAGGAATCGCTGGCCGAAATCGACCTCTCGGTGGAATCGCGCGAAGCCGACGCCAGCGGCGCATTGACCGAATTCTTGCCTGCCGGCAGCCGTTTCTTGTTGCTCGAACCGGAGGAAATCGATCAGCAGGGCCGCCATTTTCTCCAGCGTTTGGAAAATCCCGAACTTTGCCACAACGTGGCCGACGTCTTTCGCCAATGCGCCAAGTCGGGATCGGTTTCGCTCTCCCAACTGGCCGCCAGTGAAGCCGACGCACACTACCGCTTGGAGGTCGACTCCGTAGAACGGATGCGGGGCGGCATCGAACATGTTCGCGGTGCGATACTCGAAACGCTGGTCGAGAATGATATCTATCTAGCCTGCCCGACCGACGCCGAAGCACACCGCCTTCGGGAAATTTTCAGCGCGGCGCCGAAAGAACACAGGCAACGGCTGCATTACGTTTTGGGGTCGTTGTCCGACGGGTTTCATCTGGCGGGCGAACATGTCGTGTTGGTGGGGTCGGGCGAGTTGTTTGGCCGTACTGATTTGCGCCGCACCGCGCGGCGGCAACGCAGCCAACCGATCAAGTCGCTGATCGATTTGCGTCAAGGCGATTTAGTCGTTCACTTGTCGCACGGCGTGGGCCGCTGCCAAGGCCTGACCTTGTTGGAAAAAGACGGCCGCAATGAAGAGCATTTGGAAATCGAATTTCGCGACCGCGTGAAAATTTTCGTGCCGGTCGCCAAAATTGATCTGGTCCAGAAGTACATTGGCGGCTCGAAAAGTCGGCCGCCGCTGGCAAAAATCGGCGGCAGCTCCTGGATTCGCCAAAAAGAGTCGGTCGAGGGCGCCATTACCGACTTGGCACAAGAGTTGTTGGAAGTCAATGCGCAGCGGGCCACGCGGGCGGGCGTCGCGTTGCGGCCAGATACCGAATGGCAGCAGGAATTCGACGCCTCCTTCCCGTACCAGGAAACCGCCGACCAACTCACCGCCATTGCCGATATCAAAGCCGACCAACAAGCTGCGCAATCGATGGACCGCCTGCTCTGCGGCGACGTCGGCTACGGAAAAACAGAAGTCGCGATGCGGGCGGCCTTCAAGGCAATTGATAACGGATACCAAGTCGCGCTCTTGGCGCCGACCACCATCCTGGCCGAACAACATTTCCATACCTTCTCGCAAAGAATGGCGGAGTTTCCCTTTGATATCGGCAAACTGAGCCGCTTCTGTTCGACCCGCGAGATGCGAAAAACCCTGAAGGGCTTGGCCGAAGGGCGGGTCGATATCGCGATCGGCACGCACCGCCTGGCTTCCCAGGATGTCAAATTCCACAACCTGGGCTTGGTGATCATCGACGAAGAACAGCGTTTCGGCGTGGCCGTGAAAGAGCGTTTGCGGTCGCTGCGCGCTGCGGTCGATGTGCTCACACTCTCCGCCACGCCGATTCCCCGCACGTTGCACATGGCGTTGGTTGGCATGCGGGATATTTCCAACTTGGAAACGCCGCCGGAAGAACGCGTGCCGGTCGAGACGCGCGTCGCGAGGTTTTCCAACGACTTGATTCGCCGCGCGATCTTGCGCGAGCTGAATCGGGGCGGCCAGGTTTTCTTTGTTCATAATCGCGTGCATGATATCGAAAACCTGGCCTTGAAATTGCAAAGCCTGGTGCCCGAAGCCGATATCCGGGTGGGGCACGGCCAGATGCATGAGGCCGATTTGGAGCAGGTGATGGTCGATTTCGTCGCCGGAAGATTCAACGTTTTGCTGGCCACCACGATTGTCGAAAGCGGTCTTGATATTCCCAACGCCAATACCATTTTCATCGACAACGCCCATCAGTTCGGCTTGGCCGATTTGCACCAGTTGCGCGGTCGGGTCGGACGCTACAAACACCGGGCCTATTGCTACCTCCTGCTCGAACCGCACAAACACCTCACGCCCACCGCCGCCAAACGGTTACGGGCGATTGAGGAATTCAGCGACATGGGCGCCGGTTTCGCGATTGCCATGCGCGACTTGGAAATTCGCGGCGCCGGCAATCTGCTCGGCTCCCAGCAGAGCGGGCATATTGCGGCGGTGGGCTACGAACTGTATTGCCAGTTGCTGGAAACCGCAGTGCGGCGGCTGAAAAAAATGCCGCCGAAACTTTCCATCGACGTCGATGTCGCGCTTCCCGGCGAGGCCTATTTGCCGCGAGACTACGTTCCCGACCAACGCTCCAAGATCGATCTTTACCGGCGTTTGTCGCTGATCGACAACGTGCAACTGCTGGCCGACTTTCGTGTCGAATTGCGCGATCGGTTCGGTCCGCCGCCGCCGCAAACTGTTCGACTGCTAGCAATGACGGAGTTAAAACTCGACGCCGCAACTTGGCAGTTGGAATCGTTGCGCATTGAAGGCCGTTACCTGGTGCTGGGGTATACGCAGCGGCGGCGCATCGAGCAACTGGCGAAGTTACGCCGGGGCCAGCTCCGCGTGGTGGACGATGAAAACGCGTATCTCGATATTCCCAAGGAAGTTACGTCGGACGACGATTTCATCGCCTGGGCGAAATCTGTCTTGCAGATGGACTGACGGTCTGTTTATAATTCCGCCCTTCGCGCAATGGTCTACAGGCCGAAGCCGCTTCTTCTGGGAAATTTTCCCTAGTAGGTTTAATCCTTGCAGCCGTTACGTGCGATATAAGACGCAGGCCTTTCTCAAAACCCCTATCCTTCGGCGGGGCGCTGGCCGGGCGGCGTTGTCTTGTTCGGCAACGACGCGCGGCAGTGAATGAGACGGGAATCCGGCGAGAACAACCCATCAAGGGCGCAACGACGTGCGAACATCGGTCATCATTTCATTGGCGGTCGCCAGCCTGTTGGCATGCACGCCGCGAGTTTTCTCGCAATCGACGCCCTACCCCAATGGCGCAAACAACGCTCCTCGCACCAGCGCCGCGCGCTCCAGTGCTCGAATTTGGGATGGCTTCCGGCCAGCCACGCAGCGTTCCTATTGGGATCGACCTGTGGCTGGCGCGGGCGCGCAAGCCACTATTAGCGACGATCCTACGTTTTTCGTTCCGCCCACGCCGCAGGCCGTCGGGCAACAGCCCGCTAGGCCGCAGATAGTTCGGCAAACGCCGCTTCCGCCGCCGCGAGCGCAAACGCCGCTTCCGCCGCCGGCGATGCATCCCCAATATGTAGCCCCGCAATATCCTCTGCGGCGGTATCCTCCACGGCGAAACAACGCGCTGCAAAACCCTCGGCCACGGCGCCCTCCGCCGCAGTATCGTCCGCAGCCGACGAACCAAGTTGCGCCAAACCAGATTGCGCCCCATAGGAACGCGCCAACGTCGCCCACGGTTGTTGGTCCGCCGCCGGGCAATCACAATCCCCCAGGGCACAATCCCCCAGGGCGATACGCTCCAAGAGGCAACGCTCCCGGGAATTATCCCGCCGGGCCGCCTCAAACCTACCAGCCGCCTCCTCCGCGGTACTCTCCCGCGCCAAACGTTTCTGCTCCGCCGCGCAACGTGCAGCCAGCGCCGGGTCCGCCGTTGGAAAATAATCACCGGCCTGCGGTGGAAGCGAGGCAGTTAGAAACGCCGCAGACAGAAACTCCAGCGGCGGAAGAACAGGTTTTTGAACCGGCTAAAATCGTCGGCCGTGTGGGCAATGTTCTCATCCAAGCGGGCGATTTGCAAGGCGCCGTGAACCAGGCGCTCGAGCCTTTCATCGGCCAGGAGCCGGAAGAAGAACTCGCCCAGCAACGAAAACTGCTCACGAAAAAAGTGCTCGAACGGACCATCGAAACAAAACTGCTCTACCTCGCTTTCCTACAGAGCGGCGTGCCGACGGAGAAGTTGCCGGAAATCGAAAGCAAGCTCTTTAAGAGTTTCGACGAAAACCGCCTGGAAGCAGTCATGAAGAACGCGAAGGTCGCTTCTCCCGCCGAGCTAGACGCCAAACTCCGCAAGTACGGCTCCTCGCTCGACAAACAACGGCGGGCGTTCGCCGAGCGAACGATCTCGCAGCAGATTCTTCGCCGGGAAGTCGATTTTGATCCTGAAATCACGCATGACCAAATGCTCAAATACTTCCACGCGCATGAAGACGATTACAAGATCGACTCCCGTGTGAAGTGGGAGCACCTGATGGCGCGTTTCGATGCGTATCCTTCTAAAAACGCGGCCCGTCGGGCGATCGAAAAAATGGGCAACGATGTTTATTTGCGAGGCGCCCCGCTGGCCACCGTGGCCAAGCGAAGTTCACAAGGCGCCAACGCCAAAGAGGGCGGCCAGCACGAATGGACCACGCCCGGCAGCCTCGCGTTTGACGAAGTCGACGCGGCAATTTTTTCCATCGAGCCGGGAAAACTGAGTCGCATCATTGAGAGCGACCAGGGTTTTCATATCGTGCGCGTGTTGGAGCGGGAAGAGGCGTCTCGCGAATCGTTCACCAAGGCGCAGGTCGAGATCAAGGAAAAACTGCGGCAAAAAATTGTCAGTGAGAGTCTGGCCACGTATCTCGACGAACTCAAGGCCCGCACCACGATCTGGACCATCTACGACGACGAACCCCAAACCGCCGAAACCGATGACGGCGCGAAGCGGCGTTGAGCAAACTTCAAAACGCGACCGCCATCACCCAGGCTGGGTTCTTGCCAACTTCGTACGTGTGCAGGCGTTTCAGCGCGCCTGTTTTGCGGTTGATCTGGAAGACGGCCAATTTTCCGGAGCCTTGCCCGGCGGCGATCAGATATTTGCCTTGGGGTTCGATATTGAAGGAACGCGGCGTTTTTTCCGTGGGCGTTTGGCCTTTGGCGGTCACGCGGCCTGTTTTAGGGTCGATGGCGAAACAAGCTAGGCTGTCATGCCCGCGATTGGCGACATAAACAAAGCGGCCGTCCGGCGTGACTTCCACGTCAGACGTCGAATTCTTGCCCGTGAAATCGGCCGGCAAGGTGGAAACGGTTTGCACCGCCTGGAGCCCGCCATCTTTTTCCGACCGTTCGAACACCGTCACGCTGTTGCCCTGTTCGTCGGAAGAATACGCTACCGGCAACGTGGGGTGCAGCCAAAGGTGTCGCGGACCGATGTTCTCCGAACGCACGACGCGCGGCGCGGCATGCGGCGTCAACGCGCCCGTTTGCGCGTTCAAATTGAATTGAAAAATCGCGTTCGGGCCGGTGTGGGGAACGTAAATCACTCGGTTGTCGGGCGAGACAGCCACCGAATGCGCGTTTTTCGCCGTGGGCGTGAAACGCCCGCTATCGGAAATCAGTTTTCCCGTTTTTGAAATGCGATGTACGGCAACCTGGCCCGCGCCGTAATAGGCGGAAAGCAGCAGCCGACCGCTGCGGTCGGTCGTGACAAAGGCCGAACTGGCGCCGACGTCAATCGCCGAAAGCGGCGTCAATCGCCCCGACTTGGCGTCTATTTGAAAACTCGCCAATTGCGACGCAGAACGCAGCGCACCGAACAAAAACCGTTGCTCGGGGTCGACGCAAAGCGCGCCAGGACTACCCGCGACTGAAAGGTTTTGGCGGTCGGATAATGCGCCGTCGGCGTCCAACCGGTAACGGGCAATCTGTTTTTCGCCGCTCACCGAAACATAGACGAATGTCTCGGCGCGAGCCGGCGCGACCGCCAAAAGCAACAACAAGCCAAGTGTGAGGAAATTTTTTATCATGATGCAATCAATCTCATGTCCTGGAAAGATAATAGCCATTAGCCGGCGATCCACGCAACCTCCGGCTGGGGAATTGTACGCGTCGCGTCGGCTCTTGATACCTAACATTCTCTACCGGTCCCAGGGGAAGGTCAAGGTTGGCGGGTGGGCGTAGCGTTTCATTCGCAATTTGAGACGGCCGCCGGCGCCGGGCGCCAGCCGCACCGTGAAGCTGGGTCCGCCAATGTTGGTTGTGTGTTTTCCAAGGGTGGCCGAGGTGAATTCATGTTCGGCGTACGCACCGGCTTGAATGACCACGGTTCGCGCGTGCAACTGGTTCGTGTTGACCAAGCGAAATTCGACCGCGTCAGCCGACATCGTTTCCACCAGAGCGGCCACATCTTGCGGGAGGCCGGCCCGACGGCGCGCGGAATCGAAATACCGCAAGCGGCAATGCAATATGAGCCGATTCTTGCCGCCGATCAAACCGCCTTGCATCAATTCCACCAACGATTGAATACTGGCTGGGCTAAACTTCAAGGCGTCGTCGGCGAGCCGCGTATCGGGCGTCGAGGAATCGGCGCGCAGGCCTTGCACTTGGCGGCGAACGTGGTCGAGATCGGCGCGTAAGGCTCGTTCGGGAAAGTTCGCATTCTTGCCGTGCAGGTAGTCCAACCAAGCGTTCGCCGGCACGCGGGGAAGATCGTCGGCGCGCATCGAATGGTAGTAAATTTCCAGGGCGTTGTGCGAGTATTTCGCCGAAGTGAAATCGTACCAGCCGTCGTCGCCGAACATGTGAGGATACACATCTTGGCCGTTGACGCGTTTCTTTTGCGCGTTGATTTTATCGATTTGCTTGCGCCAGGGATCGAGGTATTTATCGTCGCCAGTGAGCAGGAAGGCGTTCATGAATCCGGCGAAGCCGAGGTGCGTGGTGTTGCGATGGGCCAGCGAGCCGTCTTGCGGCACGACAACCGTGAACCCCCAGCCGTACACGCCGCCGTACCATTTGCCGTCGGTTTCGCCGCCAATGGCGCCATCGAGACCGATATTCGAGGGAATGATCTGGCCGTTGTCGCGCATGCGTTGCCGCCAGGCGTCGACATATTCCAAAAGCCACTTTTTGTATTTGGGTTCGTGGTTGAGCATGTACGCATTGAGCGCCAGCGACGTCGCGGCGAGATTCGAGGGGTGGTCGCCCGCGACGTCGTTGTAGTCTTTGAAATGCGCGATCATTTGGGCGTAGTTTTCCTCGCCATGCCCCAAAGCGAAACGGTTGGCTATTTCGATCGGGTCGCCGGCCCAATCGACGCCCGTGGCCTTGCGCAACATCGGTCCTCGACTGCCGTTGATCAGGCTGCGAATGATTTTGTGTTGGGGATCGTAGTTCGGCGCGCCAGGATCTTCCCCCATATACAACCCGGCGTATCGGCGAACCCGTTGGCGGAACCGGCGGTTATGGGGATCGGAAAGTCCTTGCAGGTTGAAAACCGTGAGCCCTTCGCTGTGGTGCAGCCAATCGAACTTGCTGGGAAATTCCTTATAGTACATGCCATCGCTGGCAAAGGGGATTCGGCTCGACGTTTTCGCTTCGGTGAACTGGCGGAGGTGTCCCTCCCAGGCTTTTTTGTAGAGCCGCAAGACTTCGTCGTCGGCGCCCAAGGCGTGCAGCATCGGCCAGTGCTGGCAGTTTTCGATGGCGTCGTCGGGGCCATCGTCGCCGCCCCAGCGAGCCACGCAGAGCAAGTAGCCGCGTTGGTCGAAATAGCGATGGAAAAATTCGCGGCATGCTTCCGCGTTGGCGTCGAGTAGTTCGCGTTCCAACAAGGCCCACGTCGGCGGCGATTCCGGCGTGTTGATGATGATATCGGGCCTTTGGGCGAGCGCGTTCGAAGCGGCCAGCCAACAGAAAAAGACACACGACGCTCGTTGCAGGACAATGCGGGTCATCTTGAACGTTCTCGTTTCTTCCGAGAGTGGCGGTTGGCGAAGGCGGGCGGTGCGGTTGGCGGTTGCAAGCAACCCTACCATCCCTCCAAGCGCCTGTCCAAGATCTATTCCGTGCAAGGGCGTTCTGGAATTCCCGCCAAGCGGAGGCTTGCCAGCCATTAGCCGGTGGTCGAGCACGGCGAACACCACCGGTAGGCCTTACCGCGAAGCGGTTGCATTCCAAAGCCCAGGGTCGCGGCGAAGTCGCGCACCCTGGGTTGCGAAATATGCAGCCAGAAACCCTGAAAGGGTTTCACAAGAACAAACGGTTCAATCCCATACATACCGCTCGTCGATTTTCAGCCCGTATTTGTGACACAGCCGACGGTATTCCTCTTGAAAGGTTTCCGTTTTGTGGTGTTCTTGCTGGTTGCCGATATATCGGCTCAAAGCTTGGATGTGAGAAGGGCTGACGGAAAACGCTCCGTAACCGCCTTGCCAATAAAAACCCGACAAGCTCGTTTTTTGAGTTTTGATCCATTTCGACGATTCGCGTTTGAGTTCGGCGACGAGCGTCTTCAAGGCGATGTTCTTTGACTGGCGACAAAGGATGTGAACATGATCTTCCGCACCACCCACGATTAAGGAAGGCGATTCGAGACTCTTGCAGGCTCCCGCCAAATAGGCATACATGCGTTCGGCCAATTCGTTGTCGTTCAAAAATGACTTTCGATGCTTTGTCGAGAACACGAGATGCAAATAGATTTGGGCTAAAGATTGAGACACGCTATTTTCCCTTGTGAAACCCTTTCAGGGTAAATCGCACTGCGGTTTTCGACCCAGGGTGCGCGATTTCGCCGCGACCCTGGGCTTTGGAATGCAACCGCTTCGCGGTAATTAACCAAAGTAACTTCGCGATCATCGAGAACACAGTCGCTTCGCGGTAATTAACAACCACCGGCAGAGCCGGGGGCTTGAGGAAGGCCTCTAAAAGGGGCCGATGACGGTGAGGTGAGCGGTACGGCGCTAGCCGCCGGTTTCGAAACTGAACGTGTTCCAGCCAAAACCGGCGGCTAGC
>QIKY01000168.1 GCA_003233175.1 Planctomycetaceae bacterium
GAGCACGATGTATCGGGCGCCCGCCAGAAGCGAGGAATGGAAGCGGCAATTCGGAGACACATAACGACGGCGAACGTTCATCTCGACGCTGTTCAATGCCGAGGAGTAGCTCAGGCTCTGCGAAACGGAGGCATCGGTTTCCGGAAAACCGCCATTGGGGTTCGTGCCGAAGTCGCTGAGCAAGGAATAAAGGCTGTTATTGCCGCTCGTGACCGCCGCCGCCGTGCTCCAATTGAACGAGCCGAAATAGCTGGCTTCCAAATTCGTTCCGGGGCCCAGCAGATAATTGCCCGTAATGCGGAAGCCGGGCGCCGTGCCGAAATCGAGGTTGTCGGTGCTCAACACCGTGGGGCCGCCAATGCCGTTGCTGGCGTAAGCAATCTGGCGGGAAACGTTTTCTCGCTTGAGCAGCATGACTTCGGCGTCGAAGTCGAACCAACGTGGCGTGCAGTTCGCACCGGTGCCGTTCGGACCATGCTTGGTCCAAAGGCCTCGACCATTATTGCGGGCGAAGTTTCCCAAGAGCCGTTTCCCACCATGACCGAACAGCCCGCCGCCGCCGCCAGGTCCGAACAGCCCGCCGCCGAGACGCGCCTTGCAATGGCCGCACTTATTGCCGCCGCCGCCGCAAGACGGACAGGCTTCATTTTGTCCGTTGCCGCAAGTGCTGCAACCGGCGGCGCCGGAATCTCCGCCGCCACAAGAAGTGCAACCGCCGCTGGCAAAGGCGACAGGCGCCGCATCGTAGCCCGCCAAGGCTGCTTTATATCCTTGCCCCCCTTGGCCCGCCAGAGCTTCGTAATACGCCGGCGCTGCTGCGTAAGCCTGTTGGGCCGCGTAAGCTTGCGGGGCGGCGTAAGCCTGTTGGGCCGTGTAGGCTTGCGGGGGCCCGTACGGGCCTTGCGCAGGATAGTTAGCCGATTGCGCCTTCACATGCGAGCCGGAAAGACAAACTAGGGCGACCAGGAGCATTGCTGTGGTCCCAACGGAACTCCGCTTCATCAGATTGCCTCCGACACAGACCTGAAACACGTAAATCATGATGGTGACGACGCCTTCATTCGCGTTTTTCTCATTTTCACCGGCGCATTCCGTCGGAAAATATCCCCACGGCACGCCTAGTGTCATGGTCTAACCCATCGACCCAGTAGAACGGGAAAAACCAGAACTTCCCGAACTGCCGTCAATGTCGTTCCAAACGACCCACTTTGACATTGCCTTCATTTTTCGCGGGCGCAGACAAGGCAAACAGGGAAATCATCGGGATGGGTCCACAAAAAAAGGCCATGGTGCGCCGGTCCATCGGCACACCATGACCTCTATCTCGAAACGAAGCGACAGCGTCGCTTCGCCCTCCCGGCATATTAGTTGTTAGTTTCTTCGGCCAGATGTCAGTCGACTCATGAGCCGGTTTTGCGGAATTTGCAGCTTCTTCCGTATTTGCGCGAAAACCCTGTTTGCGCGAAAGCAAATTAGCAAGCCAGACAACGAAAACTCGCGCCGACGTTCGCAATCTGACGACGTTCGCAGCCCGGCTGGGCCCCCTTCCTTTCCGTTCTTCCCGCGCAGGCGGGAATCCGGTGATGTTCTGTTCCGTCTATTGGCCAAAGGCCAAATGAATGGAGCATTTCGTTTCAAAATACGCGCTAATGGGCCAGATCGCATCCTGCGCATTCGTCGGGGCGTTCGATTGCGCTGGGTTCGGCATTGCCGCACGGTGCGGCAACGCCCAAGAGCGCTCGTTCGGCGGGAATCCAGGCGGCTAGGAACTCCGCCACGGCGGCGTAGAACCCGTCTGGGCATTCGCGGGCGAGAAGGTGGCAGAAGGCGGGCGTCCAGCCGATGAGATGCTCGCCCAGAAACCTCTTCTGGGCGTCGTGGCAGATTTCCCATTGCTCTTTTTCGGGGGCAGCCGCCAGGGCCGCTTCGCGCTCCATGCCGATCAAGAACGCCATGAACTCCAGTTCCAGCGTAATATGATCTTGCCGCTCAGGATGTTGCGCGGCCAACTTCAAGCCAAACGCGCTGTAGAAACCGCTAACATCGGCCAGGGCGTGCGAGCGTTGGAAAGTAAGCTTGGCGTCGATGTACTCGGTTTCGCAAGGCGGGCAGGCGCACGACGCCAACAGTCCGAACGTCTTTTCAAACAGTTCGTTGAGCTGCTCCGCACTGGCGGGCAGACGCTCCAGCGCGATGCTGGGGTCGAGCTCCAACAGGAGTCGTTCGCCCATTCCCAGTTCACTGGCCACGGCGGCGGGTTCGTCGCGCAATATGGCCGCCGCTTCACGCACCAATTTCTGGATGTCCTCTTGAACGAGCCGGCGCCACACGCCGGTTCGCGGGTCGGCCAGCGCCAGCGAGATAAAGCGATAAACCGATTGCCGCGCCAAGTTCAGCGCGGGGTCGAATTCGAGAGCGGCTGGCGGCGGAGTGTTTGGCGATGTCGTGCTCATCAGTCAGGCAGCCTCAAATGGAGTTGACGTGGTGTTCGGGCGAACGTTCAAACGTCGGCTCTTCAACAGTAATACGGACCACTTCTTCGTCGAATTTGTTGTAGCCGAGAACGGTATCGTTGAAGATTTCTTGTGTTTTGGAGCTTCCATCGGGCATCGTGACTTCCACTTCCGCCACCTTGGGCCCCTTTTCAATTTCATAGCGAAAGATGATCTGCTGCTGAGCGCGGAAGAGTTGCAAGATGGCTAGCAGCTCGCGGTCGGGGCAACTGTATTGCTCGATCGCGTGTTCGACGCCGGGGCCGAACATTTGCTTCAAGTAATTGCGAGGAACCCATCGCGGCGGTACGTAATAGCCGTTCGGTTCGGTGCCGAATTGCGGATAAAGCGGCAACGCGAGTTCTCGTTCTCGGATCAGGTAGTAGAGCGGGTTTTTGGGGTCTTCGATCCAGTCGCCGTTGTCGTCGATTTTGACCAACCCTTGAAGTCGAATTTTCCCCACGCAGGCCGCCATGCAACGCGTTTCAGCCGGGGCGCCGGTGGGGCTGGCGTTTTTGTCGCGTCCTTCAATACGCGGGTAACAGCCGATGCACTTTTCGCTCGTTCGCGTGGTTGGACGGTAGTAGGCCTTCTTGTAAGGGCAACCTTCCACGCACTTGCGGTATCCGCGGCAGCGGCTTTGATCGATCAGCACGATGCCGTCTTCGGGGCGTTTGTAAATGGCGTTGCGCGGGCAGGAACCCAAGCAGCCGGGGTAGGTGCAATGGTTGCAGATGCGGGCCAAATGGAAGAACCAAACTTTATGCTCGGGAAGCTCCACCGAACCGCCAGACTGGGCGTCCTTTTTGAAATCTGCTCCAGTGGCTGTATCTTCATAGCGATTGGGGGCGCGCCATTCATCGTCGGTGGGTAGGTATCCCAACGCTTGCTGCGGCCCGCCGGGGCGGGGCTTTTTATCGGCCGCCTCGAAGATCGTCATGCCGTCGAAAACGCCGTAAGGTTTTTTGGTCGGATCTTTTTCCGAGGTATCCCAAACCTGCCCTCCGGGATTTGCCTGTTCGAGCAAGTCGAGGAGTTTGGCGTCCCAGTTATTAGGGTAGCCTCCGTAAGGTTTGCTTTCGACGTTGTTCCACCAGATCAACTCCTGGCCTTTGGAAAACGTCCAGGTGCTCTTGCAGGCCATTGTGCAAGTCTGGCAACCAATGCAACGGTTGAGATTGAAAATGAAGGCGAATTGGCTCTTGGGATGACTTTCCTCATGCGGATAACTCATCTCACGACCAAGTTGCCAGTTATTGACGTTAGGCATCTGCAGCTCTCCTTGACAACGAAGCCGAAAGGTTGATTTGCACGAGATTCTCAGGAGGCATCGCTGCCTCAGACACCGTCACCCGCATCACGCCGACCCGTGAAAGGATTGTCGTGATGCGGTCGCGCATCGCATCTTCACCCAGTTGCAAATAGAGGCCATGGAAGGCCTGATAGTTGGGGTCTCGCGCCAGATCCAGAATCGCTGAAAGGCTCCAGCCCATGCTAGCGTACTCCTCGACCAACAGACGCAGCATGAGGTCGGCATCGCCGTCTAATTCGATGGCATGCAGATTCATCGGGTCGTCGGGAAGTACTTCACGCGAAGCAGGGTGAACCTTTGGCGTCGGTTGGGGGGTATTGTCTGACAACGTACTTAACTCCGATGCGAAATAAAACTATTCATTGATTTTGGAATAAGCCCCAGACAAATAAAGCTGACTGAGTTCCGTTTTTTTGGCTGGGCTATATGCCGATTGAGACGGTTTCCAGGGGCCCTTGCCGCCAATGCCGCCATCTTCGGCCTTCGTGATCCTGACCAGTGTTTCCTTGGGAACGGTGTTGATGGCGTGGTTGTCGACGTCGAAGCCGAAGGTGAACCCCATGCCGCCGGTCTTTTTGTGAAACAGGGTGTCGGTCTGGTGCATCGGCATCATCCAGTTGCGGGTGATGCTTTGATGCGAACCGTAGCGGTAACTGGCTTGGTATCCGGTGTCCGGCGACAACGCACGGCCGTCGGGGCGTGTTTCGGCCGCTTTTACCGTCCGCTCGGTGGCAATCCAACCGGTATGCTTGAGGATGGTGAAGCTGTACGGCAGGCCCGGATTGATCTTCACGCGGACCATGCAGCGAAATGCTTTGTGGCGTGGACCTGCATCGTCTTTCCAGCCGATGTACGGCCGGTCGAGTTCGTTGGCGTCGACATAAACATAGTCGCCTTCGTTCAAGCCACGGTCTTTGGCCGCCTGCGGGTTCATTTGAATCTGACGGTCGGCCACGCCGGGAGCACGTTTGTCGGTGCGGTGTGGGTCGCCGAACTCATCGCTCCAAATCCAGTGCCAATCGACCGTGGTCCACGAGGAGTGCGTGGAGTGCCGACTCTTGGGCGTGCAACAGAAAAGGTCGTAGCCTTGGCTCCAGAGCGGGTTGACGGTGTTCTTGACTTCGGCCCAGGGCATTTTCACGTTGCGAACCTGGCGGAGATCAGGGTCGATGGTGTCGGCGGGAATGCCGTAATCGACCGGCCTGACAAACGGGCTGGTGGAAACGATCACGTTGGGCAGGTAGGGCGTCGCCTCGACGCCTTCGCGATGCACCACCAGATTTTCGCCGTATTCAATCGCCTCGGGAATGTCGCAGTAACCGTGCAAACGGCCGCTGTCGGTATAGAACGGGATTGAGTCGTGAATCTGCTCCCAGAAGGGAACGCGCGGGTAGGTGCGAAAGAGCATGAGTCCCGCTCCCGGTTCGCCGCCGTATTCGCCCGCGATGAACTTGTCGACATCGTAAGGGCCATCCTTGCCGCGCGTGGTCGTGGAGTTGTCGAACACGCGCTGGATGTAAACCTTGGACTTCTTTTCCGTGACGAACTTGAAGTAATCGGCGAAACGTTTGTCGCCGGTTTTTTCGGTAAAGGCGTCCGCCACCTTGGCGAATACTTCGGCGTCGTCGATCGTGTCGTGGACCGGGTCGATGCCGCCTTTCCAAATTTGCAGGAACGGATTGGAGCAAGAGCCGCCGCATTCGTCGTCTTGCATTTCGACCCAGGAATTGACCGGCACGACGACGTCGGCGTATTCGGCGCTGCCGGTCCATTCGATTTGTTGGTCGATGATCATGTCGACCTTCGGCAACACGTTGACAATAATGTTGTAAACCCACTTCGCCTGATTGAGGAAATTGGCGTTGTTGTACCAGACCACTTTCGTCGGCGTGGGAATGTGGCCCTTGCCGGTGAAGTTGCGTTCCTCGCCGTTGGGCAGTTTGACCGTTAGCGTGCGTTCGCCGCTGGCCCAGTACGACGGATCTTCAACATCGGTTGTATGACGAATGTTTTTCGCCGTGATGCGAGCTTTCTCGTCAAGCACTGGATTGAACGGGTCTTCGTGCGTGAAGCCCCCCACGCCAGGCCCGCTCCACGAAGAGGCCTGAAATAAGGCCCCCTTGTAGTTGCCGGCCCAAGTCATGCAGCCTGATCCATGCTCGCCGATATTGCCGGTGAGCATGAGCGGCAGATAAGCCGCCCGATTGTGCAGCGTGGCGTGGAAATAGTGATTGATTCCCTCGCCAACGTGAATCGCTACCGGAAGGCCCGCTTCGGTGGTCTTCCAAATGTCCTCGGCCAGACGCCGCACCAAATGCGCCGGCGCGCCGGACATCTCTTCGACTGTTTTTTCGTCGTAGTCTTTCAAGTGACGCCTGTACATTTCCATCACGGGCATGACTTCGACTTCTTTACCATCAGCCAGCTTGACTTTATAAACTCCCTCCAACGCCGCGGGGATTTTCATGTTTTCGCCGACGTCGTCGCGCGAAATATACGCGACCTTTTTCTGCTCGGCGTCCCATACGCAAAAGTCGCCGATCTTTTGCCGCTGCTCTTCCTTTAGGCCCTGAATCTTATACGACGGGCCTTTCGAGATATCTTTCGGCTTGTAATCGGCGTCGATATCTTGAGGACGCAGCCGTTGCAGGTTGTCGGTCCGCACGAGTAAGGGGAAGTCGGTGAACTGTCGGCAAAATTCCGGCTTGTACCAATCGTTGTCGAGCATGATTTTGGTCACGCCCAAGAGCACGGCCAGATCCGACAGCCCCGGCCGGACGGAAATCCAGTAGGAACTCTTGGTGGCCGGGCAGTTATACTCCGGCGCGATGTCGACGATCTTGGCTCCGCGTTCGATGCATTCGTTGAGCCAATGCGACTCCGGCATTTTGTTTTCGATCAGGTTCTTGCCCATCTGAATGATCAGCTTGCAGAACCGCATGTCGTTGAAATCCATGTCGGAAGTTTGCAGGCCATGCACGAACGGGTGCCCCGGCGCTTGGTCGCCGCGCCAGGTGTATTCGTTCCAGTCGCGGGCGCCGCGAGCCTCTTCGGGCGGCACGCCGCGCACATGGTGGTCGAGCAGACCCAGCACGTTGGCGAACCGGTAGATGCCGAATTTTCCGATCAGGCCGTGCAGCGGCAGGTTCGAGCCGATTTTGATCGTGCGCGTTCCGGCGCCTTCGACTTTGTCGATCATCACCTGTTCGTAGCCGTCTTTTTTCAGCCTCGCGACTCCCTCTTCGCCGCTGTACGTTCGCGCGGCGGCCTCCAGCCCGCCAGCAATGTACTTCGAGATTTCATCCCACGACATGCGCACGTAGCTGTCGTTGCCGCGGTCGTCGAACATGTACTTGGTGCGCAACTCAGGATTGTCGGACAGTGAGGGAAAACCGGCGTCGGCCCAGTCTTTCCAACCCTTGCGCAGCACGGGCCCCTTCAAACGGTAGGGGCCATAGACGCGCCGCTGCATCGTGTACCCTTTGGCGCAGCCCCGAGGATTCCAAGCCTTCGTGGCCCGATTTCCGTACAGGTCGCCGCAGCGGTCGTGGTCGTAGGCCTGTTCGCTTCGAATCATGACGCCGTTGCGAACAAAGGCGGTCAGTCGGCACATGTGCGTGTCGTTGGGAGCACAGATCCAACTGAATTTATCGTCGTAGGCGTATTGGTCGAGGTAGATCTTTTCCCAGTCGCGATTGGGATAAGCGCCCAAAGGGTTGGCGACGCTCAGCGGCTCAAAGGCCCAAGCCTGGGCCCCCGCCGCCAGCAACGCTCCGCCAGTCGCGGCACATGACTCAAGAAAATTTCGCCTGTTGATTTGCATAATGGGCTCCGTTAATTCTCCAGGATCAGATCCTGCCAGATGGTGATCAATTTTTTGCCGTCCCGGTCGTTTTGCATTCCGTCCCAGATCGCGAGCGCTATCGACGCCGTGCAACCCGGCTCCAGTGAGATTCCCTGGCCTTCGTCGCCCAGCGACAACGGGCGCGTCATCACGACCGTCCAACGACCGTTGCTCCATTCGCCATGCGCCGCGACATGCGGGTTGGTGGGAAGTCGAAAGGTTACGCTGCCGGGGCCCGCCGCCGTGAGGTTGGAGGAGCCCGTGCCGTCGGGAACAATTTGATTGCCGCTCGCCTTGGCGGGCAGCGAAATGTTGGGTTGTTCCTTCAGTTTTGTCGCTGGTCGGTTGTAATCAGCGGTGGACGCCACCGCTTCGCTGAAGGGGTAGCGGTCGACCACCATGTTGGGATAAATATCTTCGACCGTAACCATGGGGCCTTGACGATCGGCGTCCCAGAACCAGACATCCACCGGAGAATTAGGATCTCCCATGCCGATGAACGGCTCCGAAGGACCGCGATACAACTCCAAAGCCACGGCGTCTTCAAAGGCGTCGGTTTTCGCTGCGTTGCGGTCGGCGGTTTCGTCCGACCAGGAGAGCCGCACCGAGATATTCTTGCCATCATGCGCGGCTTGAATTTGCAAGCCAGGGTCGGCGCCGTCGCGCCACCACAGCGGCGTCATGCGCAGAGTGATGGGGTTGATCGACGACCAAACCTCCGACCCCGATTTGCCAGCCAGGGAATCGACGCGTTTGACGGTGATTTTTTCCCGGCGCAGGATCGTGGCCTGCCGAGCGGCTTCGTCAGACAAGGAAAGTGTGAAATGCACCATGTCGACGACTTGCTCCGGCGTGAGTTTTTGGCTGCTGGGCATCGGCGTGCCCGGCATGCCGTTGGCGATTCGCCGGTAAATCGAGGCAACGTCGTGGCCGCCCTTGAAGACACCCTGCGTAAAATCACGTGGACGGGTGGGCAAGCCTTCGTCATCCACCATTTTTTGCTGGCCATCTCCCTTGCCATCGACGCCGTGGCAGGAGTGACAACTCTGTTTCACATAAAGCTCTTTACCGCGGGCAATGGCGGCGGCGTTCGCCGGAGCGATCGTGGGAACTTCCGACACGGGGCCGGGAGTGGTGCGGCGGGTGACAAATTCCTGCACTTCGTCCTGCTCGATCTCGTCGTCTTCCAGATCTTCTTCTTCCTTGAGCATTTGAATGAACTGCGCTGCGGCGCCTTCGCGGCGGAGCTTCGCCACTTCCTCGACCAAGAGCTTGCGTTCCGGCTCACTCAGTTGCGGCCAAGGCGGCATGGCGGAGCCAGGCATACCGCGAACCAGCACGGCATCCAGATCGGCGGCGGTGGGCGCGCCGTTGGTCGTACTCACTAGGCGAAAACGGCCCGAGCGGAAATCGCGGGGCTTGGGAAACAAAAATCGTGCGGCTAGCCCTTTCCCGTCGCCCGTTTTTCCATGACACCCAGCACAGTGCCGCTCGTAGAGTTGCGGCCCCGTGGCGACGGCATCGGGCTGAACGACATCGGCTTTCGCAGGAGTTGCGTCGGGTTTTACAGGAGCAGCGGGTTTCGCAGGAGCAGCGGGTTTCGCAGGAGCGTCGGCTTTTGCGTCCGCGTTTGCAGGAACGTCGGGTTTTTTTGCGGTCGCGCCGGTGTCTTCATCGCCGGTGTCTGCATCGCTGGTGTCTGCATCGCTGGTGTCTTCATCGCCAGCGGGGGCGGCTGGCTGCATCACCGTAGTGGGAGGCGATTTGCGCTGGCACCCTGCCAGCGTAAACAACCCGATCGCCAGGAACGCTAATATCCTCCAAGAGACGCGTAGTTGGTTTTTACGATACCTAGCTTGACAGGTCGCCATGTCGGGCTGCTCCTCTTACTAATTTGTGCTGCCTTAGCGGGTAAGGAAATCGAAAAAGGGGCGCCGCTTTGGCGTTTTTCTCCCTCTTCCTCCTCGGACTCAATCGCCAATCGCAATCTTATGGAGGTTGGCTAAGCCCATTGCACAATCCGTGCCATTTTTCACAAAGTCCTCGTAACCAGCGCCGGTATGAAGGGCCGGCCCCCACCGGTATCGCACAGTTCGTGCTTTTTTTCACAAAGTATTCCAACGAAACAAAAGTTGAAATTGACTTGAGAAAATCGGGCCAACCAGGATAGTCGGCACAAAACAAGCGCGCCACGCGCGCCACGCGCGCCAATACGCGCACAGCAGGCGGCTACGCATCTTCGCACCGCTCAAGGAATAGACGTCCTATGTTCACTACGCTACGTAACCCTACAGCAGCGAGAAACCGAACGACGCAAAAAGTCAGAAGCGGGCTGGCGGCGGGCGGGCGGCTTGGGCGATAAAACCGCCATGGGCAACTGGGCAATCAAGGTGCTTTGTGGCGACTCAGGCGATTTTTCGGTATAACCGGAGGAGAATCGCGTCGTTTACACATAAGTTGTACGCTGGCTTTTCAAGGCCATCGTAGGTTGTCTCGGCGCCTTTGTGTATAAACAATCGGGGGAAGCGGCGTGTCGTTTCCACCTGCGTGGTGTATAGAGCCCAAAGCCAGGTTTTCATAATTTTCGGAGCGTGAACTGAGATGCGACAGCACGGAACCCTCCCACGATGTTTTTCGGTTTGGCTTTTGGTCGGTCTTGCTTTGGCGGTGTTGGCGGGCTGTGGGCAAACGCAATCGTCTTCGCAAATAGTAGATATCGACAAGGCGCCTGACGACGAGTCGCTTAGCGATGACGAACTGCGGGATTTGATCGACAGCGTGTTGGTGTTTACGCATGAGCATCGGCAACTCAACCTAAAAGACCATGCCGCCTGGCAGATTTTGCACGGCGCGCTGGCCTACCAGCAAGACTTTCTCGTAGCCGACGGAGAAAAGAGCGTCTCGGCGGTCGACCACATCCTGTCTGGCGGATACATGAAAGGCTGGACCACGCGTCCTGGCATTGTGTTGGATGAAGCCTCGAACCGCCGAGGACTTGTCGCCGAGATCGAGTCGGGCACAAAAACCGGGCAGGGACACGCCGACCAATGGCTGGCCGTTTTGGCCCAATGCGAACTCGATGGCGCGACGCCGATCCAGGTCGGAAACCAAACCTACACGCTGCAAGATTATGTCGATCAAGTGAAATGGGATCTGCCGCGAAACGTTCAAAGCGAATACAGTTGGACGCTCATCGGTCTGACCAGCTACATTCCCACCAACGCCGCCTGGAAAGCCAGCGATGGCAAACAATGGAGTATCGAGCGGCTGGTCGATATCGAAGCCGGCCAGGCATTGCAAAGCAGCGCCTGCGGTGGAACGCATCGGCTGATCGGCATGTCGATGGCGCTCAACCGACACATCGCTCAAGACGGCAAGGTGCAAGGCGCCTGGAAAAAAGCAGACAATGTCATCAGTAAAGCCATCCAAGATGCAAAACAGTACCAGAATGCCGATGGCGCCTTCTCCTCCAACTACTTCGCCCGGCCCGGCGCCTCCCCCGACTTGGCCGCGGCATTAGGCTCCACCGGGCACACGCTCGAATTCCTCACGCTTTCCCTAACTGAAAAAGAACTTCGCCAGCCCTGGATGCGTCGCGCCGTGATCCACCTCTGCCGTCTGTTTGAACAAACCGAAAGCGTGCCGCTGGAATGTGGCGCCTTGTATCACGCCGCTCACGGACTGGTGCTCTACCGCCTGCGCATGTTCGGCCCTCGAAACTACGGCGCGAATTCAGCGGAAGCAAAAACAGTCGCGACGGCCGACAACGGCTGAAGGTTTCATCGTAACCACGGAAAGAGATCCGCCATGCGGCTTGTGTTTTGTTTGCTCGGCCTGCTCTGCCTGACGCCGCTTGCGGGTTGCGGTGGTAACGGCGGCGGAGACGCATCCGCCCAAAAACGAACCACGCTGGTGTATGGACGCGGCGGAGACGCCGACATTCTCGACCCGGTATTAACTTCCAGCGGCGAGACGGTGAAAGTGCTGGTCAATGTTTTTGATACGTTGGTCGCCTACGACGATGAAACCCTGGAAATCGTGCCTTCGTTGGCCGAGCGTTGGGAAACGTCCGACGATGGCCTCACCTGGACGTTCCACCTGCGGCCCCAGGTCACTTTTCATGATGGCTCGCCGCTCGACGCCGAAGCGATCAAATTCAATTTCGCTCGGCTGCTGAAAAAAGGTTTCGGCTATCGGGCGCATTACGCGCCGATTGCATCGGTGACGGTCCAGGATGAACTGACGGTCGTCTTTCAATTGAAATACGCCAGCCCGGTTTTTCTCAATAACTTGGCAATGTTTCCGGCCAGTATTTGCAGCCCGCAAGCGGTGCGGCAAGATGAGGCGGCGTTCGGTTTTCATCCTGTCGGCACGGGGCCGTTCAAGTTTCAAAGTTGGACGCCCAAACAAAAGCTCGTGTTGGAAGCGAACACTGAGTATTGGCGGGGCCCGCCGGGGGTCGACCGCGTCATTTTTCTACCGATCGATGAAAGCGCTATTCGGGTCAAGCAGTTGGAGCGGGGCGAAATTCATATTGCCGATAATCTGCCGCCTTCGGAGTTGGATGTGCTGGCCACGCGTCCTGGCGTTGTGTTGCAATCGTTGCCGGGAATGAATGTCGGCTATTTGGCCATGCAAAATGAAAAACCGCCGCTGAATAACAAAAAAGTCAGACAGGCGATTTGGTTCGCCATCGACAAACGCCGCTTGTGCGAAGTGACCTACTCCGGCCACGCGCGGCCCGCGTTCACACTCGTGCCGCCCACCGTATTCGCGCATCATACCGGCCTCCAAGACCGGCCGTATGATATCGCACGCGCTAAAAAGTTATTGGCCGAAGCCGCACGGGAAGACGGTTTCGCGTTGCCGTTGAAAATGCAACTCTTCGCCATGCAGCAGCCGCGTCCTTATATGCAGCAACCTCGTCAGACGGCCTTGGTCATTCGAGATTCGTTGGAAAAAATCGGCATCGATCTGACCATCACCACGATCGACTTGCGACAATACTGGCAGCGGCTTTCGCGCGGTGAGCATGAATTGGCGCTGGCCGGTTGGACCTCCGACAACAACGACCCCGACAACTTCCTCTACGCCCTGCTCGACCCCGACAACATCAACGACCAAGGCGGCAATAATTTGAGCCGCTATAATAACGCCGAAGTACACCGGCGGCTGATTGCCGCGCAGCGTGAATTGGACCCCGCCGTACGCAAGCGGCTGTATTTCGAAGCTCAGGAAATTATCTTCGACGACGCGCCGGTGGTTCCGCTGGTGCATACCGACCAGCGCGTGGCGCTGCGTGCTGAAGTGCAAGGCTACAAGATTCATCCGTCCACGTTGGTCCGCCTTCGTTTGGCGCGTTTCCAGAAAAAATCGCCGTGACTCGTTATTTGATTCGCCGTCTGGG
>QIKY01000009.1 GCA_003233175.1 Planctomycetaceae bacterium
GTCGGCGAACGGAAGAGCGTCGGAATAGAAGACTGCGCGGTCATCCAAGGTAGTCTGGCAATAAAGCCGTGGCCGTCAGCCGACGTTTTTACCGACTAGGTCCAGCCGATCGCGCCACGCCCGCGCCGCTGTGTACGTCTGAATACACAAACCGCGAGGTGCGCTCACCATTTTTAGCGGCCGGATCTGGAATACCAGCGCCTCATGCTCGCCTCGACCAAGGGCGGTGTTGCTGCCGGCGGCAGGGGCGATTTCCTCTGTCGAGATTGAGCGGAGGTCTTTTGCGGCTATACTTCACACGGCTGGCAATGGCTTGCCGTTCAACGAAAAAACGTCATTTTCAACCGTGAGCAGCTACGCTCCGCCTCGCTCTCGTCAATACGCATCATTCATGGGAATGGAGCGGCATTAGCCGCTAAAACGCCCACCAAGTGAAAGTGCAAGGAAAATGTTCGACCACGAACAAATTTTGTCTGACTACCAACAAAATGGCGTGGTGCGCCTCCGCCGGTTTTTTTCCGCCGCGCAGGTCGAGAATGCCCGCAGCGAAATTGAGCGATACATTCGCGATGATCTGGCCTCGAAACCGGCCGACGCGCGAACCCTGGAAGCCAATGGCAAAACCGTTCGCAACCTGTGGCGATTGGAGTTGCACAACGCGTTCTTTCGCGACATGGCCCAGCAGCCGCAGATCACGCAGCTGATCGGAGCGCTTGTCGGCGGCGAACCCGTGTTGCAGGGCGTGGAAACGTTCAACAAACCGGCCCGCATCGGCTCCGGCGTGCCCTACCATCAAGACAACGCCTATTTTTGCCAGTCGCCTCCCGACATGCTCACACTCTGGATCGCGCTCGATCCCGTGACGCTCGAAAACGGCGTGGTCACGTTCATCAAAGGCTCGCACCGCGAAGGTGAATTACCGACGAAAATGTCGGGCGTCACGGGCAATTCGATCGGGCTGGCGGAGCCGCCGGCAACACCGCTTGAGGAACAATTCCACGCCACGCTGCAACCCGGCGACGCCACGATTCACCACTGCAACATCATTCACCACTCGGCGCCCAACCAGACCGAGCAATCTCGCTTGGGGTTGCTGTTTGTCTATCGCGGCGCGCACACGAAAACAGATCCTCAGTTGCAGGCGGCTTACGCCGCAGCCGTTGCGGCAACGCCGCCGGCCTGATTGCGGCTGTTGCTTAACAGCAACCGCCATCGCCGCAGCAGTCGTCGGCTAAAACGGTGAGATCGTAGGCGGCGCCTTTGGTGTCTTGCGGCGAGCGAACAGCGTGTCGGCGGCAATCGAAATCCTGGGCTGCGTCCAGGGGGATTTCCTCGCGCGGTTCGATCGGAATAAAGGCCTCATCGTACGGGGCGTTTTGCAGCAGGTGGAAGGTTTTATCGCAGACCGCCGTGCGTTCGCCGCGACGAAACAGATGGCCGTCGTCGTCTTCCACCTTTCGGAAAGGTCCCCGATAAACGAGCGCCTGGTTGCGCTCCAGGCAAGGACCCGCCTTGCCTTTATAAGCCGTTACGGTCAGAGAGCGAAACTCAATGCCCTGCACCGTGCGCCAAGGTTCTTCCTCGCGGGCTGCTATCGCGACGCCATGGAAGCCGGCTTCTTCAAACGCTTTCAGGAAGGCGTCTTCCCGATAGGCGCCGGAAATACAACCCGACCACAACTCAGGATCTTGCTGCAACTGCTGGGGGACGTCTTGATCGGAAACGATATCGCTAATCGCGACGCGCCCTCCGCGTTTAAGCACGCGGTGCATTTCGCCGAGCAACTGCGCGCGATCTTGCCGGCGGACCAAATTGAGCACGCAATTCGAGACAATACAATCAATCGACCCATCGGCGATCATCGTCTGCTCGCGCCGCAACCGCTCTTCGCCGGCGCGCATTTCCAGCCAATCGAACTGATCGGCAACCGGGCGCTGCCGCAGTTCCTCCGCCAGCAGGTCGAGGTCGAGCGCCAAATCTTGGATCAGTCCACAGCGAAACGAAACGTTGGCGTAGCCCAACGACTTCGCGACTGTTTCCTGGTGGCTGCGAGCCAGAGCGAGCATCTCGCGATTGCAATCGACGCCGACCACTTTTCCCGCCGCACCCACCACCTGCGAAAGGATGTAACAGATTTTTCCGCCGCCCGAGCCCAAATCGAGCACGGTTTCCCCGCCCCGCACATACTGCGTGGGGTCGCCACAGCCGTAATCGCGATCGATAATTTCCTGGGGAATGATCTGTAGGTGGTCGGAATTATAGGAAACAGGACAACAGAGCGAGGGCTCAAGTGCATTCGCCGCGGCGGAATAACGCTCCCGCACCTGGGCTTCGCTGGAATGCCGCTGGTTTTCGTCGATAATGCTCACGCAATGCTCCTCTGAAAATGCCAACCAATGACCACCATTGTAGGAAACACCATTATAGGAGGCTTGAGAACAATGCTCCGTGTGCCTGCTCACATTTCCACCGCCCGCCTTAGAATTCCTCTTGGTCGGCCGGGCGATTCCATTTCACTCCGTAATTCTTTTCCACCTCCTGGTACCATTTCCTGAACGTGGCGAAACGCCCTCTACTGGCCAACTGTTGCGTATTCGGGTTGAACGCCGAAAACGTAAACATAACCCGGCGCTGGTCTTCCGGAGGAGTTTCGCTTGTTATGCGGGTCAGATACACCACCGTTTTCGGATGGTTCACCGCCACCCCAACTTCGCCCACATGCAGGGCGAACACGTCTTCCATAAAGCCGTCGTCAACGCCATAGACGCCCTCCACCGAACTCAACTCCGGGGCGGCGCCGAATCCATAGGGCATGGCGCCGGTGGTCATCCAACTGAAGGGCGGCGGGGCCAAGTCTGGCAACTCGCCGAGACTTGGTTTTTTCTTCTTGATCAAAATATTGACCACATCCGTCAGCGTGGGAGGGCTTTGGGCGGCTTCTTCGGGCGGAGACTCTTGGTTGTCGTCCTTGTTTTTGGCATCGCCCTTGACGTCCTTCTTTGCGGCGTCTTTTTCAGCCAGCGAGATTTGCTTCGCTGCTTCGCGAGCAATTTCCTGGGCGAACTTTTTGGCCAGGGGGAGGGCTTGCCGCAGTTTCCAAACGGCAACCACTTCGTCGTGGACTTCCTCCAACGTGGGTATGTAGGCTTCTTTTTCAGCGATTTTCCAGAACAGGTATTCAGTGAACCGCTCGCCGCCGATCTTCGAAGTTTTGTAGAGCGGCACTCCGCGCTGGAAACCAATATCAACGAAGGGAATCGTGACGAACCCTGTTTGGGAGAAGCTTTGGGCAAAGGTTTTGCCGAGTTCTGTTTCTTCAATGGCGAAGCGATCAGCCAGGGGCGTTTCGCCGTACGTCAGCCCGTTTTCCTTGGCGATTGCCGTGAAATCGAGCTTCTGGGGCGGGGCGCCGGCCTGTTTTTTATTTTTTTTCGCCTGGTGCAAACGCTGGCTGCGAGCATAACCGGCGACCAACCTGCCGACGACGTCAAATGCTTTGGCTGCCTTCTGTTGCGCCAACGCATTTTCTATCTGACCGCGAACTTCCTCAAGCGGCTTGTAAACAGGCTTTTCCGTCGGTTCGGTTTCGCCAGCCGACTCCTCAGCCGGAGGCGTTTCGGTTGGAGACGCCCCCTTTTCCGAATCCCGATTGGCGGGCGGAACCGCCGCGGGAGGAACCGTTGCGGGTTTCTGAGGAGGCTCTGCGGGCTTCTCCTCCGGCTTCGCGGCGGCGTCTGTTTGCGGCGGGGCTTTTTCTTTTGTGTCGCCCTTTTCTTTTGCGTCGTCCTTGCCGGCTTCTTTTTTGGGCGAGGAGTCGTCTTCCGTTTTGGCGTCGGGAGCAGCGTCGTCGGGAGTAGCGTCGTCGGGAGTAGCGTCGTCGGTTTTCGTTTTGTCGTCCTGCGTGAAGGCGACAAACCTCTGACTGCCGGCGACACGCGCAGCGCCGTCTGACGATTCGGGTTTTGCCGCTTCCTCCTTGGATTCGGCGGCAGCTTCGTCTTTACCAACTTCGTCTTTTTCCGGCGGATCTTTTTCAGTTGGGTCTTTTTCAGCCTCACTTGGAGTTTCCGCCGGTTTTTCGACGGATTTCTCCGCTGGCGGCTTTTCTTCCTGCGGTGCGGCTGTCGGTTTTGGCTCTTTCGCCGTTTCGGCGTCTTTATTCTTATCGCCGTCTTCCGAGACTGGCTTTTCCGAGACTGGCTTTTCCGAGTTTGGATCTTCTGGCGGGGCGCCGCCTTCGGTGGCGGGATTTTCAGCCGGGTTTTCCGGCAGAGTGAGGTTTTTGAAACGCTCTTCCTTATTCTCCTCGTAATAGGCGACTATTTCCTCTTCCGTCAGTTGCGACTTAAAATCGTCCATGTTGGAGCGGAAGTAGCCGAATTTTATTTGATCGCCGCGTTTGAAGCCGGGTTCGGGAGTTTCAGGACTTTTTATCAGGCCCTTCCGCTCTTCGTAGAGCGCCAGGATTTCGGCCTTGGCGGGTTCAGGCACTTGGTCGAGAAAGGCGTCTACGGGAATGGGCAGCATTTCGGTGACGACGCGCCGATTAAGTTGATTGTAGTATTGCCAAGCTTCCGCCGGCGGGGTGGCGAACAAGCCGCTTTGAGCCAGGATTTGTAGATTCTGCGCAAGCAACTCGGTTTTGAGCAAATCGTAGAGTTTCTTTTGTCGGATCTGGCCGCGGGTTGTGGTTTCGAGCAAATCGGTCATGGTCTGGCTGCCGATCATTTCGTCGCCCAACTGCCGTAAAAGGAAGGAGTCGATGGCTTCATCGCTGACGACCAACCCTTCGTCACGGGCCTTTTTAGCCAGCACCATTGTCAGCACGATATCGCTTTCCGACGCCGACCGCCGAATTCCAGGGGCGACATACCGACCGAACCTATCCCGCTGCAAGCCGGGCGCCTTGGGCGTTCCCTTTTTGCTTACCGTTTCCTGGATGACTGCATCTAGGTAGGCCACCAGGAGGTTGTGCGAAACCTGCATGCGCTCCATTTCGGAAGCGGTGATTTTACCGCCTTGCCACTCGACAATCACTTTGTTGTCGCGTGGCGCGCGGCCCACATCGAAGAAATCGAGAACGATCGAGCCGACGGTAAAAACGAATATCAACATCACGCCCAGAAAAGCGATCAAAGCCTTTTGATTTCTGCGAAATATTGCGAATGGAGTCGACATGTTGGGTTTGTCCTCTGCGATCTCTTTCCGGCCGCACGACTTGACATCCGTAGCGGTCGCGTATAAATGGTGTGTCTTTAGGAACCATGCCGATTGTAGGGCTGGTCGACCTAAATTCAATCCCCAGCCCACTTAGTAACCTCGGCGCCTTGATTCGGTCAAGCCGAATGTGCAGAATTCCCCGGCGACTGAGCATGTGTCGAAGGTTCAGTGGCAAGTTTGCTGATAGTTAGTCTGCGGCCTGATTTTACTTACGCTTCGTGAGGCCTGAACACGGGCCGCGCGACGAATATCTGTTTATTACGCCACCTTATTAATTACGCCACCTTGAAAATAATCGGTTATGGCAAAAAGCACTTCCAGTTCGACCGGCAAAGCGCTCGTGATCGTTGAATCGCCGGCCAAGGCCAGAACTATCTCCCGATTTTTGGGCCCCAACTATACGGTTGAGGCCAGTATCGGTCACGTTCGCGATCTCCCCCAAGGCGCCAAGGAGGTTCCCGAACAGTACAAAAAGGAGCCTTGGGCCTACTTGGGTGTGAATGTCACCGCCGATTTCGAGCCGATTTACGTCGTCTCCTCCGGAAAAAAACAGCAGGTTGCCAAACTTAAAAAAGCGCTCAAGGAGTCGGACGTCCTCTATCTCGCGACCGACGAAGACCGCGAAGGCGAAGCGATCAGTTGGCATCTCTGTGAGCTGCTCAAGCCCAAGGTGCCCGTGCATCGGCTGGTGTTTCACGAAATCACCAAAGAAGCGATCCAACAGGCGCTCGATTCGCCCCGCCAGATAGACGACGGGCTCGTCCGCGCGCAGGAAACACGCCGCATTCTCGACCGCCTCTACGGCTACGAAGTTTCGCCGCTGCTGTGGCGCAAAGTCGGGCCGCGGCTCTCCGCAGGACGCGTCCAAAGCGTGGCGGTGCGGCTGATCGTGGAGCGCGAACACGCTCGCATCCGCTTCGTTCGCGCCACGTACTGGGATCTTTCCGCCGAATTCGCCACCGAGAAAGGCGAGCAGTTTGCCGCCCAGTTGATGTCGGTCGATGGCCGCCGTCTGCCGCTCGGCAAGGACTTCGACTCCCAAACCGGAAAAATCAAGGACGACCAACTCCTCTTGCTCGATGAAGCCGGCGCCCGGAGTTTGGCCGACCGTCTGCGCGGCGCGGAATTCAGAATTAGTTCGCTGGAGGAAAAACCATACACCTCCCGACCCGCCGCTCCGTTCACCACCAGCACCCTGCAACAGGAAGCCAACCGCAAACTGGGCTTCACCGCGCGGCGCACGATGAGCGTGGCCCAAAGCCTTTATGAAAACGGTTTCATCACCTACATGCGTACCGATAGCACCAACTTGGCGAGCGTGGCGGTGGAGGCCGCGCGGAAGCTGGTCAGTTCGGAATACGGCGAGGACTTCCTCCCTGGCCAGCCGCGTGTTTATAAGTCGAAGGTCAAGAACGCCCAGGAAGCCCACGAAGCCATTCGACCTGCGGGGCATCCCTTCAAGCTGCCGTCGGTGCTCAAAGGCACGCTGAACCACGACGAATTCCGCCTCTTCGAGATGATTTGGAAACGCACCATCGCCAGCCAAATGGCCGATGCGCGCGGCCGCCGCATCACGATTCGCATCGAAGGCGACGGCGCCATTTTTCAAGTCACTGGAAAAACGATCGACTTCCCCGGTTTCCTCCGTGCCTACGTCGAAGGCTCCGACGACCCCAAAGCCGAACTGGCCGACAAGGAAACCATTCTTCCGGCGGTGTCCGCACAACAGGCCGTCGCCTTGCAAGACCTGCTCAGCAAGAGCCACACCACGCAGCCGCCGGCGCGGTTCAGCGAAGCTTCGCTGACTCGCACGCTGGAAGAGATGGGCATCGGCCGGCCCAGCACGTACGCCTCGATTATCGATACGATTTTGGCCCGCGAGTATGTGTTCAAAAAGGGCTCCGCCCTCACCCCGACCTGGGTCGCGTTTTCGGTCAGCAAGCTGCTCACCGAACACCTGCCGAACCTCATCGACTACCAATTCACCGCTGAAATGGAGGAACTGCTCGACTCCATCAGTTGCGGCGAAGCGAAGTCGATCGATTACCTCAATAAGTTTTACTTCGGCAACGGCCGCCCCGGCTTGAAGCAGCAGGTCGATCAAAACATCAAGGATGTCGACGCCCGCGAGATCAGCCGCTTCCTGCTTGGCAAACCGGAAAGCGGCGAATTCACCGAGGAGATTTTTGTCCGCGTCGGCCGCTATGGCCCGTTCCTCGAACAGGGCGAACGCAAAGCCAGCCTGCCGCCCGACCTCGCGCCCGATGAAGTCACGATGGAATTGGCCCTCGAAATGTTGGAGCTTTCCCAACAGGCCGACGAACCGCTGGGCGTCTGCCCCGATACCGCCAAGCCCGTGTTTCTCAAGCAAGGCCGGTTTGGTCCTTACCTGCAACTGGGCTCTCCCGACGATGACGAAAAACCGAAAAACGCGGCCTTGCTCAAAGGCATGGAGCCGGCCGACGTCAATCTCGAAGTCGCTTTGAAACTGCTCTCCCTGCCCCGCAATTTGGGCGAACACCCGGAGTCGAAAATCGCGGTGGAGGCGTTCAACGGGCGGTACGGTCCTTATGTCAAATGCGAGAAGGAAACGCGCTCGTTGCCGGCCGATGTTTCGCCGTTGGATGTCACGCTCCAGCAGGCGCTCGAACTGCTGGCCCAACCCAAAACCCGTCGGGGACGCGGCGCCCCGAAAGAGCCGATCAAAACGTTCGACCCTTCGCCCGTCACCGAAGAGCCGATCCAACTGCTCGAAGGACGCTACGGACCGTATGTCGCTGATGGCGTCACCAACGCTTCGTTGCCCAAGGGCGTCAACCCGGAGGAACTCACCTTCGACCAAGCCGTGCAACTGCTCGCCGACCGCGCCGCACGCGGCCCCGCCAAGAAGAAAAAGAAAAAGGCGGCCAAAAAGAAAACCGCCAAAAAGAAGGCCGCCAAGAAAAAAACAACGAAGAAGAAGGCGGCCAAAAAGAAGGCGAAGTAAAAAAGGTGTGGATCAAATAAATCTCGAATTAGCGCCTGAGAAGCCCGGTTTTTTGAAAAAGCCGGGGTCTGAACCGGGAAGTAATTTTTTCACACTCCCCGGGTTTTTCTGGAATAGACCGTATGATCAGACGACTCTACATAAACAACTATAGATGCCTAGAGAATTTTGAACTCCCAATTTCAGGGAAGCCGTCATCTCTGCTAATCGGGAAAAATGGCTCGGGCAAGTCTACTGTTGGAGCCGCCCTGCAGGTGCTCCAGAGTATTGCCCGTGGCGCCAACCGAATAAGCGACCTCGTCGGCCCCAAAGATTTCGCGCGTGGGCAGTCAGACGCGCCGATCCGTTTTGATCTTGAAGTCCTTATACACGACGAAGTCTACCGCTATCGCCTTGCCTTGGAATTGCCACAGGACCCCCGGCTTACCTCGGAATTACTGCGGGACCCCCAAGGAATACGAGTTGCTGAAGAACGGCTAACGCGAGACGGCGTCGACATCTTCGTTCGAGATACCGCGCAAGTCAGCCTCTCTCGAACAGCTACGCCCGATGCACGGTTCATCGTGGATTGGCATCTGGCGGCGTTGCCGATTTTTCTAACGATATCCGCTTCGGACCCGCTTCGCATCTTCAAAACTTGGCTTGCACAGATGCTGATCTTGGCGCCGATGCCCGGCGTCATTTCGGGAGGTTCCGTCGGCAACACACTCACGCCAGACAAAAAGTGTTCGAACTTTGGGGCGTGGTTCACGGGGCTGCTCACGCGTTCACCCGCAGCCTACGCTGATATTCACACGTTCATACTGCAGATGATGCCTGATTTCAGCGGTATTAATAATCCGCTCATTGCCGAGGACGCACGCAGTTTGTTGGTGCGGTTTGAGCAGGACGGCGCACCGTTGGATCTGGCGTTTGGAGATCTCTCCGACGGCGAGAAATGTTTTTTTATCTGCGCCGTTGTGCTGGCGGCGAACAAGGCGTATGGTCCGATTTTTTGTTTTTGGGACGAACCCGATAACTACATTTCACTCGCCGAGGCGGGGCAATTTATTATAGCCCTTCGGCGATCGTTCGAGTCGGGCGGACAACTCCTAGCGACTTCGCACAATCCCGAAGCGATACGCCACTTCTCCACCGAGAACACGTTTCTGCTTGGCCGACACAGCCACCTGGAGCCGACCATCGTGCGGCCGCTTGCCGATGTGAAGTTCGACGGTAACTTGGTCGACGCGATGATCCGCGACGATGTCGAACTATGAGCCCGAACAAATATAAACCGCACGTGCTTGTATTGCCCGAAGATGACGCCAACAGCGATATCGCGAACGGTTTTTTGCTCCATGACGCCCTCGACCAACGCGTTATTCGGGTACTGCCTTGCGCGGGCGGGTGGCGGGAAGTTCGGGATGATTTTTTGTCGGCCCACGTTTCCGCGATGCGAAAGCACGAGTATCGCCACATGGTCATACTGGTTGACTTTGATCAAAGCTCAAGCCGGCTCCAAGAGATGACCAAGGATATCCCAGACGATGTTGCGGAACGCGTCTTCGTTGTTGGCGTGTGGTCGGAGCCGGAGTATTTACCGCGAGAAAAACTCGGCAGCAAGGAAGATGTCGGGAAACAACTTGCCAGCGAGTGTTTCGACGAGAAAAGGAACGTCTGGGATCACGAACTATTGCGCCACAATGCCGCTGAGTTGGGCCGAATGACAACCCATCTTAGACCAATTCTTTTTCCGTAGACGTAGTGTTTTGGCCGCCCGGCAAAGTATGACACACACGCCCTAGCATTCCGGCTCGTATTCGGTCACCTTTTCCTGGATGCGTCGCATGACGCGGCGGCACTGACGAATGATGTCATTTTGGGTGGCGCTGGCGAAGTCCAATAGTGTCCGGGAATTCGGGTTGGGACGGGGGAGCGGCGCGAAGCCGTGTAGGGTGCGTGCTGGCACGCACCTTTCGTTTTGTCGGATAATCACGTGAAATCCAACGCTGGATCTTTTATACTTTCGGAATGAGCAATTACAAGCGTTGGCGGCTGGGTGGCACTGTATCCATGGGTTTTTTCTCTTGTTTTCGTGTGCCACTGGCTTCGCCAGTGCGCGTTGAAGCGACGCAGGGTCCGCTATGCGGACCAAAAGGATTTGCCTCGATTTCCGTATTGCAAATAGCGGTATTCAACGCTGGAAACCGAATGCGATGGTCGGGCCGCCAGCAAAATTCATGGTCCACAAACGGTCCGCATAGCGGACCCTACAGTTGCCGGTCGTTTTGGCTGAAGTTGGCGCCGCATTGAGGAAACGCCCGGCAATTGAGAACGGTTCTTTCTTTTGGTAAATGATCATCTTGAGGTTATCAGCGTGAAGGCTTATTTCATCTATGCTGTGGTTATCGCGATAGCGGGCCCTGGCTGGCTTGCAGCCGCTGAATCCGAGATTGTAGGCGCGAAGCAAATTGTCGCCATCGAGAATGTGTGCGCTTGGCCGAACCTTACCAAGATGCCGGACGGCACAATCATTGCCATTCTCCACAACAAACCCTCGCACGGAAGCATGGAGGGCGAACTCGAATGCTGGGCCAGTCGCGATGGGGAGCAGTGGGAGTTGCGTGGAAACCCAGCGCCGCACGATCCAAATACGGTGCGCATGAATCACGCCGCAGGTCTTGCCGGAAATGGCGACCTCATTGTGCTTTGCTCAGGCTGGACCAACGAAAAGCAACCGCAACGGCCCAAGCAAGCTAAATTTCGAGACGACATCCTGCGCTCGTGGATTTGCAGATCAAGCGATGGCGGCAGAACATGGTCGCAAATCAAGACTTTCCCCGCTCGCGAATCACCGTGGTCGGAACACATTCCGTTCGGAGATATCTTGGTCGCCGAAGACGGTTCGCTGCGAACATCGACGTATCAGGGAAAGTTTAAGGACGAGACGAAAAACACAAAGACCGAATCCTGGAGATCCTGGCAGATTCGCAGCGACGACGACGGAAAGACATGGCGTCTGGTGAACGTGATCGGGCCACGCCACAACGAAACCGCGTTGTTCCATGCGGGCGGCAAGCGGTGGATGGCCGCAGCGCGTATCGACGCCGTCGAGTTGTTTACCTCAAGCGACGACGGCGCAACCTGGAGCAAGCCCCTGCGGGTGACCGGTCGAAACGAAATCAACGGGCATCTTGCTCGCTTGCGGGGCGGTCGGCTGCTGCTGACATACGGCAACCGGGTCAAAAATCAGTATGGTGTCTTGGCGAAAATCAGCAGTGACGAAGGAAGTACGTGGAGCGAACCGATTCGGCTGGCAAAAACACTTAACACCGATTGTGGATATCCGTCGAGCGTACAGCGCGCCGACGGAAAAATCGTAACCGCATACTATGCACAGCAGAGTCCGATTTGTGATCACTACCACATGGGCGTGGTGATTTGGGAAGCCGTAGCCGAATGACGCAGAGTGGCTAGTGAAAACCTTGGTCCGCAAACGGTCCGCAGCGGACCCTACATTGCTCAAGCAAAGACATGGGCGTCAGGTGACAACCTGAAAAAGTCAATTCTTGATCACGAAGGATGCCATTTCTGTGCATTGAAGTGTGGGGGTTGTCTCAAGTATTTAGGGACTGCAGGACCTTCACCGGATGGATGTGTAGGAAACGAAGTTCAAACGACGCCAGGCTGGTAATCGAAGTCACAAAAGGTCGTTACATGAATCCCTACGCCGCTACTGACTCCAAAGCAATTCATCAGCGTCATCGTTGTTGGATGCTGACTAAAGCGAAAATCTTTTTCGCGGTTGCGCTAATTCCATTTCTTTACGGGTGCTACTTGCTGTACTCAGTTATGTCGCTTCCCGCCCCGAAGCCGGGGCAGGCCAATTGTGGAACGCCAGGGGTGGTGGGGCTTTTTTTCATGGTGATCGTTAGTCCTGTTGTCGGCACTCTGGCAGTTCTTTTAATGCAAATCATCTTATGGGGGTCGAGATCAATCACGGAGAAGACAAAGGGGACGGGGGTGAATGGCGTTTAATCCTCCGTAAGTTTCATGCCTCACTTGGTTTGTAGTCGGCGGGGTGGCACTGGCGAATGACGTCATTTTCGGTGGATTTTGTGGGTGCCACTGGCTTCGCCAGTGTTTTTGTTGCGTTCGGGAAAAAGTGAGACGCCTCACTCAGTGAACTGTCAAGCGTATGACGCCGCCAGCAACGTAGGGTCCGCTATGCGGACCAAAAGGATTTGCCTCGATTTCCGTATTGCAAATAGCGGTATTCAATACTGGAAACCGAATGCGATGGTCGGGCCGCCAGCAAAATTCATGGTGCATAAACGGTCCGCTACATTGCTTTTGCCGAACCACCTGCTGTGGCCCGTTGTCATTGAATTTTGCCGGTTCAGGGAATATCATTAGGTGACCGGTGGAAGAAAGTCGGCTTCATGCCGTGTGTTGCGGTCTTCGGATCAGGGCAGCCTATATCCTCGGGCGGTCTTTTTAAGTTGCTCACGACTGTTCCAACGCGTGTTCTATTGTGTAGGAAATCGTCTCCCTTGAGTAGTATTCAGGTTGGTCGATGGAACCGAAAGAGAAAAGCCGGCGATTGCTCGACGCCGCATGCGCGGTTTTGCATGCTGCGCCAAATCGTTCATTGAATGCGGTCGTTTTGAACAAAGTTTTGTTCTATCTCGACCTCGCTTCACTGCGTGATCGCGGTGATACGATTACTCACAACGCCTACATCGCACTTCAAAATGGCCCTGTCGTTG
>QIKY01000323.1 GCA_003233175.1 Planctomycetaceae bacterium
CCGCCTGGAACGCCAAGTATCAAGAGTATTTAGGCATCGAACCGCCCCACGACGCCGACGGCGTGCTGCAAGACATCCATTGGAGCGCGGGTCTGATTGGCTACTTCCCCACCTACTCCCTGGGCAATTTATGCGCGGCGCAATTCTTTGAAGCGGCGGAAGCGGAACTGGGCGATTTATCGTCGTTATTCGCACGAGGAGAATTCGCCCCGCTGCGGGAGTGGCTGGGCCGCCACATTCACCAAGCAGGGCAGTGCTACACTCCCTCGGAGTTGGTGGAGAACGTAACGGGGCGTCCGCTCGAACACGCGTCGCTCATCGCTTCGCTGCGAAAGAAGCTGGCGCCTCTGTACGACATTTAGGGAACGCCGGCTTCCTCTCGGTGCTCGGTGGCTAAAACCTTGGTGTTTCCGCCTTACAATCGCCACAACCGACGTCGCCGGGCCGATATTTTCCATCGTGGGCGAACTGGGCCGATTGCCCCGTTGCGAGTTTTCGCCGTCGAAATTACGATGGGTGTTATGCCTCAAGCCGCCGGAAAGGCGACATCCCCATTCACGCAGGATGCAACGGCGTCAGGCCTATTGCGGCGCGAGGCACTGCGGGAGCGCAGCCGGTTTTGTCTCGGCCGACGTTTCTGCTCTCAGGGCATGGAGGTAGGCAACGGTGCAGATTCTACTCACCAACGACGACGGCATATACGCCCCCGGCTTGGCGGCGCTCGAACGCGAACTTCGGCAGCTTGGCGAGGTGACCGTCGTGGCGCCCGCCACCGAACAGAGCGGCGTGGGGCATTCTATTACGTTTCTCAGTCCTCTGATTTGCAATGAAATTTTTGACGGCGACCGCCGCCGTGGTTGGGCGGTGGAAGGCAGCCCGGCCGATTGCGTGAAAATCGGCGTGTTTGAATTTTGCCCGCAGCGGCCCGACTTGGTCGTGAGCGGCATCAACGGCGGCTTGAATGCGGGTATTAACATCTTGTATTCCGGCACGGTTGCGGCTGCGATTGAAGGCGCCTTTTTTGGCATCAGCAGCATTGCGGTGTCGTTGGAAGCCGACGACCACGCTCCGTTTCCACGCGCGGCCCGCGCCGCTCGTGAAATCATTGAACAGATTCTGGAGCAAAAAGACGAACAGCCACAACTTTATAACCTAAACATGCCGACCGCCGCCTTTCGCGACGCCCCGGCGGAAGTGCGCGTCGTGCCGATGGGCGTGGCCCGCTACGGCGAGCATTTTGTCAAACGCCAAGACCCCAAGGGCCGCGACTATTACTGGGCCACCAGCGACCCGGCGCCGCTGCCCAGCGAACAGCCGACCGACTTAACCGAACTTTCCGCAGGACATATCACGCTCACGCCGTTACAATTCAATATGACGAAAATTCCAGTGCTCGACGCCATGCAACACTGGCGGCTGCACGCCTCCGACACCGGCCAGACGAATCCCGCAAGGGCTCATTAGCAAATTTTCCACAGGAAGCAGCGTTATGTTTTCTTCAAAAGGGATCAGCGGAATGTTTGTTCTCGTTGCGTTGTTTGTGGGCGCCGCTGGGTTTATCGCAACGGTTGGGTGTGGCGATGGCGGCTACGCCACGCCGGCGGCCGATAACTCCGAACTGTCGCCTGCCGAAGAAACCGCAACGGCGGCAAATAAAACCGAACAAACACCCGCTGAAGAAACAGGCGAAGAAACAACCGCCGACGCATCTCCTAACGAAGCGGCCACGGCCGAAGAAAACAAGGAACGCCCCGAAAACAAGGAACGCGTAGTCGCCGAAACAGGCGTCGGCGTGAAAGGACGAACGCTCGATCCGGGCGGCCTCATGACCAGTTCGGCCAGAGCGCTGTTCCGAACGAAAGAGCGATTGGTCTTTATTCAAGTCGAACACGCCTTGAATCTGTTCAGGGCGACCGACGGAAATTTTCCCAAATCGCACGAACAATTCATGGCGGAAATCATTAAAGCCAACAACCTTAAACTCCCGGAACTTCCGGCTGGGGCCAAATATGTATACGACCCAGCCAAGGGCGAACTCATGGTTGAGCGACCCCGGCGTTAAAACCGCCACAGCGAGCGTTTTGGAAATTGTTTTTCCAATCGCCCGCTAACACAGGATGGATTTCATCCAAACGACGCGCAGGGTGAGAAACTCGCAACGTTTGGTATTCCGATCTCCTGATGTGGTCTCCTCTTATGAAATTGCGCATCCTCCTCTGGGGCGTGTTCGTTGTCGCACTCGCGCCGCGCGCCTACGCCATCGATTGGCTGCACGCTCCCTCCAAGTACACGCACGATCCGCAAACCGGGCAGCGCGTCGCTCAGTTCAAACCGGTCGAACCGGTCTATATGCAGGCGCGGCCCGATTACCTGAAAAGCGGCTTCCGCTATAACCGCAGCACATTGCGCGGCGCCAACGGAAGTGCGAATTATTACCACACCGTCGAACAATGGGGGCGCCCCGTCCGACCCTACGGCGAATGGAAGTACCCCTACCGACCTTACTCCGTTCCCTATTCCGCTTGGGGCCCCCCCTACGGCGGACTTGGCGGCGCTTACGGATACGGTTACGCCACGCCCTACGGCGGCGCCGGCGGAAACGGCGCCCAGCCCGGTATCGGTTTTGGATTCGGCGGCGGCGCGATCGGAAATGGCGGTTTCGGCGGCGGTTTCGGCGGCGTTCCCGGCAATGGCGGAGTGGGAAACATCGGCGTTGGAGGTGGAAACCACGGAGCCGGAAATCAAGGAGCGGGCGCTCACCGACGCAACGCGCACGACGACTTCTGGATCCGAAATCCTCGCACCAACGAGAATTTGAATCCCCGGCTATTGCCGCATCATCGCCACCCACGCGCCGCGCCGAGAATAGACGCCGGCGCCGCCGTGGGCGGAACGTAAGGCCTAGGGGCTCGTCTGTAAATAAATTACCGGTTGGCGATTAAAGAAGCCCGGCATTTTGAAAAGCCGGGCTTCTTCGGTGTTCAGTGTAGGCCCATATTCCGAAACAACCCCTTAAAATCGCGGGAGAACCCAAACACGAAAACGTGTATGCTGTTTGCAAGATCTTCGGCCCCAGCCGCGCGCCAGTTCGGAAGACCTCGCGCACAACTCATAGTGGTTGCTCCCATGCGTAACGGTAACACTCATTCCATGTCGGGAATGCGAGTTCTTCTGATCAGCGGGCTGCTGGTATGGGGATTCGCCCAGCCGGCGGCGGCTGAAATCGACGCCCAAGCGGTGCGGCGTTCGATCCAACGCGCGATTGCCTATTTGCGGTCGGAGCAGAGCAAGGTGAACGGCGGCTGGTCGGAGCGCACCAGTTTCCCGGGCGGCGTGACGGCGCTTTGCACGCTGGCGTTGTTGAACGCGGGCGTCTCGAAAGACGACCCCGCGGTGCAAGCGGCGCTCAATAATTTGAGGTCTTTGGGGAAGCCCGATAAAACGTATGTGGTGGCGTTACAGACGTTGGTTTTCTGTGCGGCCGAGCCGGAAAAGAGCAGGCTACTGATCAACCGCAATGTGCGTTGGCTGGAAACGGCGCAAATATCCGGCGCGAGGAACAAAGGGGCTTGGGCGTATTCCATCAGCCAGGGAGGGGGCGACAAATCCAACTCGCAATTCGCCTTGCTCGCGCTACATGAAGCGGAGCGCATTGGCGTGAAGGTCAGCGAGCAAACCTGGCGGTTGGCCCGTGCGTATTGGCTGAACGAACAGCAGGAAGACGGCTCCTGGTCTTACTTCCCGGGGTCGGGTAGCACCGGCAGCATGGTCTGCGCCGGTGTTACGGCGCTCGTGATTTCCTCAGGACGCATCTCGGCCGGCGACGCCCGTATCGTCAACGGGCGCGTCCAATGCTGTGGCGAGCAGGAAGACAACGACGCCATCGAGCGCGCCTTGCAATGGCTGGGAAAGCGGTTTACCGTCAGCTCGAATCCCGGCGCCAATATCGGCAAGGACTGGCTCTATTATTTGTACGGCGTGGAGCGCGTGGGCCGTCTGACCGGCCGGCGGTTTATCGGCGGCGGTGATTGGTACCGCCAAGGCGCCGAACTGCTGGTCGCCCGGCAAGACACGCTCTCCGGCTATTGGAAAGGCGTCGGCCGGGAAAGTCCGCCCGCGATTGCCACGTCGTTCGCCTTGCTGTTTCTCGCCAAGGGCCGCCGACCCGTCTTGTGGGCCAAGCTCAAGCATGGCAACAACAACGATTGGAACCGCCACCGAAGCTCCGTCCATCACCTGACGCGGCATGTGGAAAAGCTCTGGAAAAACGAGTTGACTTGGCAAGTCGTCGACGGCCAGGCCGCCACAGTGGAGGAGTTGTTGCAAACGCCGGTGCTGTTTCTCAGCGGCCGGGAAGCGCTGCGGTTTACACCCCAAGAGGAAGATAACCTAAAAACCTATCTGGAGCAGGGTGGTTTTCTCTTCGCTGAAGCCTGCTGCAACGGAGAGGCCTTCGACGCCAGCTTCCGCGAACTCATGCAACGCATTTTTCCAGACAGCGCCCTGCGTTTGTTGCCGCCCGATCATCCTGTCTGGTTCGCCGAGGGAAAAGTCGACCCCAACTATTTGCGGCCGCTCTACGGCATCGACGCCTGCTGCCGGACCAGCGTCGTGTATTGCCCCGAAGATCTCTCCTGCTACTGGGAATTGGCCGACCGCCAAACCCTGGAGCAAAGCCCGCCAGCGGTGGCCCAGGAAATCAAGGCCTGCCTGACCATTGGCGCCAATGTGTTGGCCTACGCCACGAACCGGCAGTTGCGGGAAAAGCTCGATACGCCGGCGTTTGTGATCAGCGATGGCGACGAAAAAACGCTGGACCGCGCTACGATTGAAATCGTCAAACTGAGCCATGGCGGCGGCGCAGACGACGCCCCCAATGCGGTCTCGAATCTGCTCGCCAAGGCCGAGCAAGAGCTAGGGCTTTCGGTGAATCGGCGGCGGCGTTTACTAGCCCCCACCGACGAAGCCCTGCTCGACTACCCCTTGGCCTATGTGCATGGCAGAAGGAGTTTTCGCTTTCAACCGGAGGAGCGTCGGGCGCTAGCCCGGTATTTGGAGCGAGGCGGTTTCCTGTTCGGCGACGCCATTTGCGCCAGCCAGCCGTTCGCGGCCGCATTCCGCCGGGAAATGGCGGCCATTTTCCCCGACGCCGAATGGATATCGCTGCCGCCCGACCACGAAATTTTCAGCGCCGACTTCGGCGGTTTTCAGATCAAACGGGCGTCGGTGCGCAGTCCCCAAAAAAAAGACGGCGGCGTGCAGGGCAAGATATCGTCCATCGCGCCGCGGTTGGAAGGTCTGTTGCTCGAAGGCCGGCTGGCGGTGGTTTTTTCGCCGCTCGATCTTAGTTGCGCCCTGGAAAAACACGCCTCGCTCGACTGCAAAGGTTATCTTCAAGCCGACGCCGAACGACTGGGCCTGAACATTCTGCTCTACGCCCTGCAACAATAGTGCGCCAACGGCGCGAACCCTCGGCTACTGTCAAAATGGCAGCACTCCGCCAAAAGGTGACGCCAACGCGCCCGCCCGTTCCTCCAAAAGGGGGGTGGGCCTGGCCAAATTCGCGGATTCATCGCCATACCCGCATTTGGAAGGCGGCGACGATCGGATTGGCGCACAAATTGCGTTGTAGGACACGACGCGCGGAATGTGCGTTTTTTTGACAGACCCAGGCGAGCGGCAAAATGGCCGCCCGAAATGAGAGAATTGTTGAACGGTCGGTCTGCGGCGCATTCGTGCTGAAAAGCAGATGCTTTTTAGTCGAAACCCGTTCAGAGCGACCGTTGGATATCCCGTAAATTATGTTTTTCGACACGCGGAGGTGAACTGCCCATGGCGACAGCGACCAAGTCTAAGAAGAAAAAGAAGAACGCCAATCCTGGCATCAAGCTCCAACCACTTGGCGATCGAGTGGTGGTGCAACGCGACGCTTCGGAAGAGACCACCGGTGGTGGGATTGTTCTGCCCGGAAGCGCCAAGGAAACGCCGGCTCGAGGACGTGTTATCAGCGTGGGTGAAGGCGCCATGTTGAACGACGGCGCGCGGAGCACGATGCAAGTGAGCGCCGGCGACCACGTGCTCTTCAGCAGCTACGCTGGTGAAGTGTTCAAAGTGGGCGATGAAGAATTGTTGCTGATGCGGGAAGACGAAATTTTCGCGGTGCTCGAAGACTGATCGTCTTTTGTAGCCCTTACCTCTATCTATTTGAGCGCGCGGCGTCGTGGCCGCGAAAGCCTAGCATATTCAAGGAGATTTTCGTCGATGGTAAAGATAATTGCGTTTGACCAGGAAGCCCGCGAAGCGATTCGCCGCGGCATTTCCAAGTTGGCTCGCGCCGTGAAAGTGACGCTCGGCCCCAAGGGCCGCAACGTCATTTTACAGAAGAGCTTCGGTTCGCCGACCGTCACCAAGGACGGCGTCACCGTGGCCAAGGAAATTGAACTGGAAGACGTCTATGAAAACATAGGCGCCCAAATGGTTCGCGAAGTCGCCAGCAAAACCAGCGATGTGGCCGGCGATGGCACCACCACCGCCACGGTCTTGGCGGAGGCAATTTTCAATCGCGGCTTGCGGGCCGTGGTGGCGGGCGTGAACCCCGTGCAAATGAAGCAGGGCATTGAGCTGGCCGTGGAAGATATTTCCGCCCGTCTGGCAAGCCAGTCGATCAAGGTAAAAACAAAAGCCGAAACGGCGAATGTCGGCTCGATCGCGGCTAATAACGATCGCGAAATCGGCGAATTGTTGGCCGAAGCGATGGAAAAAGTCGGCAAGGACGGCGTCATTACCGTCGACGAAGGCAAAAGCCTGAAGACCGAAGTCGAGTGGGTCGAGGGAATGCAGTTCGATCGTGGCTACCTTTCGCCGTACTTCGCCACCGACCCCGCCACCATGGAATGCGTGCTCGAAGACGCCTACGTGCTGGTGTTCGAGAAGAAAATCTCGAATATCAAAGACATGGTTCCGCTGTTGGAAGCCGTGATGCAGCAAGGCAAGCCGCTCTTGATCGTGGCCGAAGATGTTGACGGCGAAGCCCTCTCGACCCTCGTCATCAACCGTCTGCGAGGCACCTTCCAGTGCTGTGCCGTGAAGGCGCCCGGCTACGGCGACCGCCGCAAGGCCATGCTCGAAGATTTGGCCATTCTGACCGGCGGCACCGCGGTGTTTGAAGCCTTGGGCGTTTCGCTCGAATCGCTTCCCATCACCGACTTGGGCCGCGCCAAGAAAGTCATCATCGACAAAGACAACACCACGGTCATCGAAGGCGCCGGCAAAGGCGCCGATATCAAATCCAGGATCGACCAGATCCGACGCGAGATCGATATTTCCACCAGCGACTATGATCGCGAAAAGCTGGAAGAGCGTTTGGCGAAGCTTTCCGGCGGCGTGGCCAAGGTCAACGTTGGCGCCGCCACGGAAAGTGAAATGAAGGAAAAGAAGGCGCGCGTCGAAGACGCCCTGCACGCCACCCGCGCAGCGGTGGAAGAGGGCATTTTGCCCGGCGGCGGCGTGGCTCTCTTGCGAGCTTCGGCGGCGGTCAAGCCCAGCCGGGAATTGGCCCACGATGAGCAGGTCGGCTACGACATTGTCGTCGGCTCCTGCCGCGCTCCCCTGACCATGATCGCCGAGAATGCCGGCCAAGACGGCGGCATTGTTTGCGAGAAAGTCGCTAACGCCAAGGGTAACCAAGGTTACAACGCCCTGACCGACACCTACGAAGATTTGGTCAAGGCCGGCGTGATCGACCCCACCAAGGTCGCCCGCACGGCGCTGGGCAACGCAGCCAGCGTTTCCATCTTGCTGCTCACCTCCGACGCCCTGATCGCCGAAAAGCCCAAGGACGGCGGCGCCGGACACGGCGGCGATAACGACATGTATTGATTTCCGTCGGCCGCCGATCGAGCAACAACCGCTCGCGGGCGCGGCGTACAATTTACAAAAGGGCTCGCTGTATTTCAGCGAGCCCTTTTTTGTTGGAGCCTGAGCTTTACCCTGTTTTCAAAGGTGCGGAAGATTTAAGAGCTCCTAACATAACCCCTGTTTGGCGTTTCAAACACGGAGCTTAATGCTGCCCTACCAAGTTGTGTTAGAAGGTATAAACACGCTAAAGCGTACTCTCCGAACGCATCTCGTAGTTGTTGTGTTCAGGCGTGCATGGCGTTGCGGGCGTGGCGCGATCGGCTGGACCTGGTCTGTTAGAAACATTTGCTGACCGCGACGGCTTTGTTGCGAGACTACCTTCGTGATGATCGCGCAGTCTTCTATCCCGCCGCTCTTCCGTTCGCCCGCGCGCGATGGGAGAGGCCTTCGAAGTCCTCGCTTCGTGCTCTTCGCGTCCTTCGTGGTGAAATTGATCGCTCGGCGGCACGGAGAACCGTTTGGCCAGACAGGTTCACCACGAAGGACGCGAAGAGCACGAAGGAGAAGAGTCGGGCGTCGGGGACTCAACGCCTACCGGCTAGAAGCCGGTAGGTTCAAAAAAAAGAAGTCGTGAGCTACGGACTGAAGTCCTGCGCACACAACAAAAAAGCAATTCCACCTTCTTCAAAAGGCTACCCAAGGAAAAAGAAGAATTACCACAGAGCACACAGAGATTTTTTAGAGTGCCTTTTTCTCTGTGTGCTCTGTGGTGAAATTTCCTTCCACGAGAATTCTTCATGGTAACCGAACCCTTGCCACGTCAAAAAAATCCTCAAGGTTTCACCTAAAGGCGAGGGTCTTAGCCCCATCGCAAGGACAACAAAATATCGGCGATGGTCATCGGCTGTGCGATTGCATTGCATCGTCAACTTGAGCCGAGATAATTGGCGCCCGTCCTCTACGGCTCTCCGCGCCTTTGCGTTCTAGTATCTTACTATCGGCAACAATGGAATGTTGAAGAATGCTTTATTATAGTGCGTGAACGCTTGCTCTGCGTTGAAATGTTCACCTGGAAGCCGCCGAGCAATGTCAGGACTTCTGCCGGCGCTGCGCGAATTTGCGACAGCAATCTATCCCACAGATCAAAACCCGTGAACGGTTGCTCTTTTTCTTTCGTGCCGTTCGTGTATTTCGTGGTTGTAAAATGACCCCTGCGAAAAGAATGAACAAATGAATTTCAGCACGCAGGTCATCGTAAAAGGAATCACGAAAGGCACGAACAACACGAAAACGTTGACGGCGGAAAAAAGGCAGTGCCCCTTTCTCTCGTCTTCCTATTCATTCATTAGACCCATCGCAAGGACAACAAAATGTTTGCTGAGGCCCTTTTTTGTTGGAGCCTGAGCTTTACCCTGTTTTCAAAGGTGCGGAAGATTTAAACACGCGCAATCGCACACTCCAACGGTTGCCGCTGGCTCTACTCCGGCTGCAATTTCATGGTTATACTAGGAAGCGGGAAATCGATTTCCCGCCCCGCCATCCCGCCGCTTGAGCCAGCGTCTCTCCCCAGGACCGTGTTCGGCGTTACTCAGAAAGACTGCAACGCGCTTGTGATTTCCGTCTGACGACGAAAACACATTGCCCGATCACAACGGGTCACATTTGTCCTGGGAGAAATAGTATGAATCGGAACCGCCTGTTTGCGTTCTCCGCAATCGCCGTTGTTGTGAGTGCCTGCCTGTTGGCTTCGCCCGCCCATGCCGCCCCGCCGGTTGTCGGTAAAACTGGCGAAAGCAAAACGAACACGGCGTCGGGCAAAAAACTTCTCACCGTGCAAGAGGCCAGGGGACGAACGGAACTGCTTCACGAGGCGTTCCACGCGACCTTGCAGATCGTGCATTTGCAATATTTTAGCGAAGACGATGGCACGCCGATTCCCTCACGCACCCTGGAGGCGGTGTTCGACGCCATCCAGCCCGGATGCAATATGAAGTTTCGCTGGCTGGCGGTCGACGCCCTGGCCATGAATATCGATCACGCTCCCGAAGATGCATTTGAACGAGACGCCATCGAAGCGCTGAAGGCGGGAAAAGATACATTCGAACGCGTGGAGAATGGCGTGTATCGACGGGTCGGCAAAATCACGTTGTCGTCCCAGTGTTTGAAATGCCATCTGCCCAGCCGCACCAACAACGAAGACCGCTCCGCCGGATTGGTGATCTCGACGCCCGTTCGAGGCCATTGAGCGGAAGCCAACACGCACTGCGCCGATAGCGATGGATCGTTTAACGGCAAGCCGCAGGCGACTGCGTTTTTTTTACCCGAACATTGGCTCAAAACGCAGTCGCCTGCGGCTTGCCGTTAAACGAAGGACCACAAATCGCTTACGGTTTGAGGGTCGAATCGGTGGTCATGTTGAGATCCAGCTTCGCCGGTACGTCCGTGTTGTTGACCGTGAAGGTCAGGTCGCCGGTGATCTTTGTTTCCTGGCGAATTCGCACGGGGCGCCCCAGTTCTCGATCGAACAGCAGGTAGCTGTCGGTCGACTTCGATTTCAATGCGCTCGATTTGAGCTTCAACGGCGAAGGGGAATCGGCGTCCATATCGTAATCTACTTTCTTGCAATTGATTTCGATTTTGTCGAGCTTGCGGCCATCAACGTCAACCTGCCCCAGATACTTGAAAACATTATGGAAGGTGAGGGTCTGCCCGCCTTCGATTCTCATTTCGTCGGTCAACTCCCAGGTATCGCCCACCGAGAGAGGATTGCCGGGGACGCGCGCCAAATCGGTATTGGCTTTTTCCTTGAGGTAGTCTTCATCGTATTGGCGGGAGAAGAATTGTGCGGTTTTGGCGTCGAGCTTGGAGAGCATGTCCGCTGAACCGGTGATCGAGAGAACCTCGTTCTTTGCGTCATGCGTTGAAACAAAGGCGGCGCCCAATACAGCGCGAAGGCCCTCTCTAATGATTTCAAGCTGTTCGATAGGAGCCGCCTGATCAGGGTTCGTGGAATCGAATTGGTATTCAACTCCGCCCGGCAAACTGATGAGCGCTTGAATCGCCGCGACGTTGCTCGTTACCTGTATTTCGCCATTGGCCGCGCGTTGGCCGGCTGCCGATTTCGTGGTAATGGTGGTGTCGGACTTGGTTTTGATTTCCATTCCGGCGAGCGACAGCGTTTGTTCCGAGAGCTCGTGCGTTTCCACGACGGTGGTGCTGTTGTCTTTAATTTTCTGCTTGAGCACCACTTCGGCGCGCGCCAGCGGCGACGCCAATACGCAAATTGCAACAGCAGACGTGAAAACCTTGAACTGCCATGATCGATTCATACCGCGACTCCCCTCGAAATGGACTGAGAAGATCGATCGCGCCACATCACCGGGGCGACCGAACAAAAATGCCGTTACGTCTTTACATTTACCGCGTTTTTCAACGCGCCAACTGCGTTTCCTAGCCGGTTATTCGCCGGCGGGCGTTGATCCTTGCTGCGGCAAATTTCGATTAGAGCGTTTTTTTCCGAAAAGGAAAGGAAATTGGCTGTCGGGAAAACGGTATTTTCACTCGCTTTTGAGCCGCCGGGCCGTTCCTCGCGCCGCCGCGTTTCCCTGCCGTTAGATCCTGCTAAAATAGCGGCGCCGATTTTTGTCGTCCTGCAAACCTCGCCAGGGAGTGGAAGCCATCAACGATTCGCCCTGTTCCTCTGAAGAACCGCCGCCGCCGCAAGACCGCCTCTCGCCCGAAGAACTGAAACGCTACGACCGGCAAATCGGGCCGGGCGTATTGACCGTCGCCGGGCAGGAGCGGCTCAAACGCGCCTCCGCGCTGATCACGCGCGTGGGCGGCATGGGTGGACCGGCCGCACTCATGCTCACCATGGGCGGCGTGGGTCGCGTGGTCATTGCACATGGCGGCGAGATGATTTCACCCGATTTGAATCGGCAGGTGTTGGGGTCGGAGCCAGATCTGGGAAAACCTCGCGCCGCGCAGTTTTCCGCCTACCTGCGAACCATGAATCGGTTTGTCGAGGTGGAAGCCATCGACCACGAACCCGACGACGCCGAAGCGCTGGAGCTTGCGCGGCAAGTCGATTTGATCATCGCCTGCCCGCCAACATTCGCCGAACGTTTGCGTTTGAATCGGGCGGCGGTGTCGGCGGGCATTCCGTTTATCGACGCCGCGCAGTGGGGCATGACCGGCACGTTGGTTGTCGTGCAACCCGGCCAAACGGCTTGCCTGGAATGTTTGTACCCCGCGCCGCCGCCGTTTGAAGAGTTCTTTCCGGTGGTGGGCGCCATTTCCGCCACCATCGGTTCGATGGCCGCCTTGGAAGGGATTAAAATACTTTCCGGCGAAGGCCAGCCGCTCTGGGGGCAACTGCTCACCTACGATGGGCGGCAAGGACGCATCAGCCAAATCAACTTGCAACGCCGCGCCGATTGCGCCTGCTGCGGCAACCTCTAGACGTCGCTTTTTAGAAAGTCATTCCCGCATGAAAATTCAAATCGTTGTAACCGGTCGAGGATACGACGCCGCCGAAACCCTGCCCAGTGAACTGACGTTGGCCGACGACGCCAGTCTCGAACAGGCGCTGCTGGCCATTGAAGAATATTTCCCCGACGACCAACCGCTCCCGCCCACATGTTTGCTGGCGGTTTCCGGCCGGCACTTGGGAACCGTTTCACAGTTTCAATCGATAGCGCTGCGCGAGGGCGACGAACTAACACTCATCGCACCCGTTGCCGGCGGGTAGGCCGCGGTCGAACAATTGTGACCAACGCCACCGAACACACGCCTGTTCAAAAGTTCTTCGGGAAATGTAACGGCGGAATGCCATTCGACTATCATGGATGGCACATTGTTGGAGTGTACGATTAGGTCCGTTTCGAACAATGCGTGTCACCTGTCGCTCCGCGAAAGAACGCTACTTTCGCGGAGCGAAAGGCGACTATAGGACACGTATTCCTCGAACGGTCCTTAGCCCGAATTATTCACGAGATCGACTCTGATCACTGCAAGTAGTGATATGAAACAACTTTGCGGCTATCTTACCCAAAACGCCGCGCAAATCAGCCGC
>QIKY01000154.1 GCA_003233175.1 Planctomycetaceae bacterium
ACGACTCAGGGCCAGTGTATCTGGCTAGGATTTCACTGTAAGACTCTTTCATTCTCTACTTCAAACCGGTTTATCCCGGCGTTTTCCTAGCTCACGTTTTTTTGAAACACGGCTTACGCCCACGATTTGCAGCTTCACAAGATTCAATCAGGCCAGTATATTAGGGACCTTCCGCACTGCTTCCTTTCCCTCGCAACGTATTGTTGCACAAGCGGCGGGAAGCTCCCCTGGCAAGCACGGTAACCCCGTCTACTCAAAATGAACGACTCCGAGTCCTCCAAACCTGATTCCTCAGAGCCCGCCTCTTCTGAAGCCCCAAACCAGGAAGCCCCAAACCAGGAAACCCCTGCTGATTCGGGCGGCCATTGGGGCCAATTGGCCGATCAACTGGGCGCCGACAACACGTCGCCAAGCCCATCGCCCGAACCTCCGGCGGAAACACCGCCGAGCGTTTCGGAGGCGGTTGGCGCAAAACGCGCCGTTCGGAAGAAAAAAGACGCCCCTCAAAAGGGCTGGGGCGACCTGCTCAATAGCTTTGGCTTGAAGTCTGCCCCCAAGGAGCCATCTCCGACGCAAGCTGCCGAAAAGAACGAATCGCGGCCGCCGGACGCGGCCGTTGCGAGCGCCCATTCGGCGGAAGAAGAGGCATTTGATGACTTGTCGGATTCCTACGCCCCCACTTCCGAAGCCAAACTTCCCGAAAACAGCCAGCCCCCATCGGATGCCAGCACCCCGCCTGCTGAATCAGATGGCGATGATAACCAGACCGCCGCTGTTATCGAAGGAGAAACGCTCGCAGGCGCTGCCGACGAGACATCTGAAAAACCTGCTCGCAAGCGGCGCAGACGCGGCGGGCGACGTCGTCGCAAAAGCGGACCGACCGAAGGCGCCGATGGCGAACAACGTCCGGCAACCGACAACACGGAGAATATCGCGCAGCCTGCGGGCCAACTGGCGGACGCCGGGCAAGACACCCCGGAAAACGAATCTGAAATCGAAACAACCGGGGTGGCGGTAGAGGAAGGCGGCGAGGAAAAAAGCGAACCCCGGCGTCGGCGTCGGCGGCGCGGAGGGCGGGGAAAAAAGAAGGCCGTTGATAAAGATAATGCGGTAACAGCGGAAGACGCGGTCGTGTCTTCAAACGCTGTCGATTCTGATAACGCCGGTGATTCTGATAACCTCGACGATTCTGATAACGCCGACATGTCATCTGATAACGCCGACATGTCATCTGATAACGCCGACATGTCAGACGACGCTGCATTGCCAGCCGCCGCCGACAGCGATACCGCTGATGAATCGGGCGGACACAAACACCGCAAAATCCCCACCTGGCAGGACGCTATCGGAGTGCTGGTCGACAACAACATCGCGAGAAAATCGAAACAGCCCTCGGGCGGACGGCGAGGTCGGTCCAAGAAACGGGGCGGCGGCCAAGGGTAACGTTCGCACGGCGAACACGCCGAAATACTAGGCTCACACCAGAAGTTTTTTCGGCGCCCAAAGTCGCTTGGCCTGTTGGCGAATCGCGACCGATGCGTCGTTGAGATGAAACTGGCGGTCGACATTGCCTTCGCGGAAAGCCACACGGTTCATTCCGTAAACATCGGAGCTTTCCTCGTCTTGCCCCATTACGTATCCGCCTGCGTCGCGCACCGCTCCGCAGCCATCGGAGCCGTCGCGTCCCATGCCGGTCATGATGAGGCCCAAGCAGCGTTTGCCGAACACCTTGGCCGCCGACTGCAACAACACATCGGCCGAGGGGCGATGGCAACTGACCGGCTCCGCATCGAATACGCGCAGAACGCCGGTGTGCCCTTTGCGGTCGATAGCAAGGTGCCGCCCGCCGGGCGCCACGTACACGTGGTTGACTTCCAGAACATCGCCGCTTTCGGCTTCCTTAACCTCAAACTGCGAGAGGGTGTTCAGCCGGGTGGCGAACGATTTGGTGAAATTCGGCGGCATGTGCTGGACAATCACAATCGGCGGAAGCGGCGTTTCCAGCGTTTCAAAGAGCGATGTGAGCGCCGGCGGGCCTCCGGTCGAAATGCCAATCGCGATACATTTATCCTTCAAGTGATTCACCGTATCGAGCGAAACCGTCTTTTTCACGAACGCGGTGGCGGCGTTGGCGCTGCGCCGCTCCTTGCGCCGTGCGGCGCGCTCCTTGCGGTTTTTCAACACTCTTTGCAGGTCGACGCCGGAGGTGGAGCGAATCTTCCGTAGGAGGTCGCCTTTCATGTCGTCGAACGAGGCTACGCCATCTGGCTTGGCCACGTAGTCGAAGGCGCCGCCTTCCAGAGAATCGAGCGTGATATTAGCGCCCAACTTTGTTTGGGAGCTGACCATGATGATCGGCACGGCGCGAAGCGCGAGCATTTTCTTCAGCGTTTCGAGGCCGTTCATACGCGGCATTTCGACATCGAGCGTGACGACATCGGGCTGAAGCTTCTTGAATAACTCAAGGCCCTGAATGCCGTCGACCGCCGCGCCAGCGACTTCCAACGCAGCGTCTTCCGATATGAAGTCGGAAATCATCGTCCGAATGAGCACCGAGTCGTCTACGACGAGAACACGAATTTTCGCGGCCATAAATCACCAAATTGCCAGACGGATAGTCAAAATCGTTTTTGCGGTCAATTCCTTCAACAAGTGAAGACTCGATACTTTCGAGTGCTCTGCCCAGCGTGAGAACCTAGTCGCCGGACGCCAAGCAGTTGCTGATTACACAACGGCGTTCGCGGCCTGCGGTAAATTCTCGGTGTTCGCTAAACAATAGGTTAGTTATCTCACAATAGGATGTAAAAAAGGGCCGGTCGGCGTGCAGCCGCTGGTTCGCCGCGAGATGGCGGCATTCCACACGCATCGCAACCGGCAATATTGGCACAAACGGTTCACGCCGCCGCTTGAAGCAAGCAAGAGTTCGTTGCAAGCAAGAGATTCGTTACAAGCCAGAGGCGTGCCAGCCATTAGCCGGCGGTCAGCGCAGCGCCACCGCCGGTATCGGCCTTGATACGCGGCAAACTTTACTTGGCTTCGCTGCGCGTCGCCGCACCAGCACGCCGGATTGCTCTCTGCTCTTCCGCCGAGAGAAGGCGACCAGACGCACGCTAAAGCGTGAACTCCAACGGTGAGCACCTGGCATCGTCGCCGGGATGCGAAATGTCGCGGCTTCGATCCTCCGGTGGTGTTCGCTGCGCTCGACCACCGGCTAATGGCTTTTATCCGTCCAGGATATGAAATCAAAAACGCCTGACTCCGCGGCCTTGCCCGCATCCGAAAAACACGGAGTAGTTTTTGGACCGGTGCTAAGAGCTCCTAACATAACCCCTGTTTGGCGTTTCAAACACGGAGTTTGATGCCGACCTACTAAGTTGTGTTAGAAGGTATAAGTCTGGAAACCCAAGTTCGTGCAGCGTCTGGTAGATGCGCGATTGCGTGGCTCACGATTGACATTTCAATGTAGAATGAATCCATCCTGCGATAATGTTGGGGAATTGTTATGGGGCATTCTTGTCGGTGCTCCGAATGCGACTCGCAAATACCTTTTCCACACCGGCGCTAACGTCGCGTCAGGCGTGGGCGCCTACTATAATAGATAAACCGACACGGCGGTGGCGAATCGAACCTTTGCAGAACGAAGTCATGCCTACGAATTTGAAGTGGTTGTTTTTTTCGATGTTGCTTTTCGCGGGTCTGTTCTGCGCCGCCCCGGCGGCGGCGGCCGATGAAGCAGTAGTTGATAAAACGGCGGCCGATAAAAACCAAGACCGCGAGGGAATCGCATTCTTCGAAAAGAAGATTCGGCCCGCGCTGGTCAAACATTGTTATGCCTGCCATTCCGCTGCTGCCGATGCGGAGGGCGAACTGCAAGGCGGTTTGCGGCTCGATACGCGGCAGGGCGCCCAATCCGGCGGCGATACCGGGCCGGCCGTCGTTCCCGGCGATTTGGCTGGCAGTTTGTTGGTCGAATCGATTCGCTACGGGGAAGACGCCTACCAGATGCCGCCCGATGGAAAACTTCCCGCGGCGGTCATTGCTGATTTTGAAAAGTGGGTGGCCATCGGCGCGCCCGATCCTCGCCAGGGTCCGGCCGCGGCGGTCCAGAAAAAAACGATCAACTGGGAGGAAGCCCGGCGTTTTTGGTCGTTCCAACCGCCGGCGTTGCATCCTCGCCCGGCGGTGCGAAAACCATCCTGGCCGAAAAACAAAATCGATGCGTTCATTCTCGCGCGTCTTGAGGCGGCGGGCCTCTCAACGGCGCCGCCGGCAAATCGAAACACGCTCTTGCGCCGCGCCTGTTTCGATCTCACCGGCCTGCCGCCCACGCCGGAGCAGGTCGAACAGTTCCTCACCGACGATTCGCCCGCCGCCTACGCGGCCTTGCTCGATCGTTTGTTAGATTCGCCCGCTTATGGCGAACGCTGGGGCCGGCATTGGTTGGATGTCGCCCGTTATTCCGAAGACAACACCAACATGGGCCCTTTCAATGGACCCTACAAAAACGCCTGGCGTTATCGCGATTGGGTGGTGCAAGCCCTGAACCACGACACGCCGTACGATCAATTTATCGTGCGGCAGTTGGCCACCGACTTTTTGCCCGAAACCGGACCTGAAGATTATGCAGCCCTCGGCTTTCAGGGGCTGGCGCCGTCGTACCATAAAGAAGTGGCGCTGGCGCAACTGGTGTTGGAGAATCGTTACGCCGACGAATGGGAAGACCGCGTCGATGCGATAGGCCGTGGCCTCCTGGGGCTGACCCTGGCCTGTGCTCGTTGTCATGACCACAAATACGCGCCGGTAACCACTTCCGACTATTACGCCTTGGCGGGCGTGTTCGCCTCTTGCCGTCAAACACCCCGGCCGATTATTTCCGACGAGGAAGTCGCCAAAACACAGGCGGGGCGCGATCAAGCTGCGAAGTTGGAGAAATCAGTCGCCGCCTGGGAAAAAGAGAATAAGGCGAGGGCGAAGAAAATCACGGAACTGACGAAAAAGCTCAAGGAAAAACCGGCGAAGAAAGAAAAGTCAACGGAATCGAAGGCGGCGGCGGAATCGTCTGATCTTCAAAAGACGCAAGAGCAAATTGCCAATTTGAAGCAACAGACGGAGTTGAAAAAACAGACGGAAGAATCGAAACAAAAAATCACGGCCGCCAAGGCCGAAATCGAGAAACTCAAAAAGACGCCGGGGTTTGTCGTCCCCATGGCCGACGCGCTCACCGAAGAGCAAGTGCGCGTGGAGGAAATCACGAAAGACAAAATGAAGATCGTTTATTACGCGAACAAACCTCGCGATTTGAACGTCTTCATTCGCGGTGACGCCAGCCGCTTGGGAGAGCCGGCGCCGCGCCGCTTCCTGCAAGTGCTCTCACCCGAAGGGCCGCAACCTTTCACCAACGGCAGCGGGCGGTTGGAGTTGGCGCGTGCGATTGCCAGTCGCGAAAACCCGCTGACGGCCCGCGTGATCGTGAACCGCGTTTGGGCCCAGCATTTCGGCCGGGGTTTGGTCGAATCGCCCAGCGATTTCGGCGCCACCGGTTCGCTGCCTTCGCATCCCGAACTGTTAGACGACCTAGCCGTGCGTTTCCTGGACGCCAACTGGTCGCTCAAGTGGCTGCACCGCGAGATCATGCTCTCGGCAACCTACCGGCAATCGGCCAGCAGCGCTAACTCGCCAGAGAAGCAAAAAGTGGACGCGGAAAACCGCCTGCTTTCGCATTTCAACCGCCGCCGTCTCGACGCCGAAGCTTTTCGCGACGCGGTGTTGGCGGTCAGCGGGGAGTTGGATCGATCGATGGGCGGTCCTTCGGGCGACGCTGACGACGCGGGCTTTCGTCGTCGCACAATTTACAGCTCCGTCTCCCGGCACAAGCTGAGCGATACGCTGCAAACGTTCGATTTTCCCGACCCGGCAATCCACTGCGCCCAACGCGCGTTAACCACCACGCCGTTGCAACAAATGTTTGTTTTGAACTCGCCCTTCATGCACCAACAATCTGAGAAACTGGCCCAACGATTGCACCGCGAAAGCGCGACCGTTGGCGCCCCAACACTGGAAGATCAAGTGCGTTTCGCCCACCGGCTGTTGTTTGGCCGCCAAGCGAATGCAGACGAACTTGAAATCGCCCGTCACTTTATCGGGAACGCGAAGAATGAAGGTGAAGGCGCCGCTCGCTGGCAACGTTACACCCACGCCCTGTTGAGCAGCAATGCGTTCATGTATGTAGATTGATCGACAAAAACACGCCAACTCGCCGGATTAAAAGCCCGGCATTTTCAAAATGCCGGGCTTTTCGAATCGTCCTCCAACCCGCCGTACAAAAAAACATCCCGCCGCCACGCCCTCCCAAAAACCCACCGCAAACGCCATGAATCGAACCATGCTGAATCCCATACACGCGCTATCACGCCGGGAAATGCTCCGCCGGGTCGGCGGTGGTTTTGGCATGCTCTCCCTGACGAGCCTGCTGCAAGGCAAACCGGCGCACGCGGCAACGCTCGCTCCGCATTTCGCGCCGCGCGCCAAACGCGTGATTTTTCTTTTCATGAGCGGCGGCCCTTCGCAAGTCGATACGTTCGACCCCAAGCCGATGCTCAAGATTCTCGAAGGGCAACGTCCGCAAGGCGCCGATATTCGCACCGCCTCGAAAACGGCCGGCCTGTTTCCGTCGGCGGTCAAATTTCTTCCCGGCGGCGAATCGGGCATACCGGTGTCCGAACACTTGCAGCGCACCGCGAAACACGTCGACTCCATGGCCGTCGTGCGTTCGATGCATACCGATTTCCCCAACCATGCGCCCGCATTGTGCATGATGAATTTGGGCGTGCTCACGCCCACGCGGCCCAGTTTGGGCGCTTGGACGTCTTACGGCTTGGGCTCGGAAAACGAAAACCTGCCGAGCTACATTGCGTTGTGTCCTGGCAAGCCGGTGGTGGGGCCGAAACTTTGGGGCGCGGCGTTTCTGCCGGGGCGTCATCAGGCCACGTACATCAACAATTCCGATATGACGCCGGAGAAGATGGTCCCGCATTTGAAGAACGTGTTTCTTTCCCGCGGCGAGCAAAGAAACCAACTCGATTTGGTCAATCAGATCAATCAGGGGCATCTGCTGCAACGCGCCGGCGACGACGCCCTGGAAACGCGCATTCGCTCCATGGAGCTTGCCTTTCGCATGCAGTTTGAAGCACTCGATACATTCGACATCTCCCAAGAAACAAAAGCCGTGCAAGAGTCATACGGCGAGAGCCAATTCTCCAAGGCGTGTTTACTGGCCCGGCGTTTGAGCGAAAAGGGCGTGCGGTTTGTTCAAGTGTATTATGGCAACCGCCAACCCTGGGATACGCACAGCAACCACAAAGCCTCGAACGAACGGCTGTGCAAAGATATTGACCGCCCCATCGCCCAACTCCTCACCGACCTCAAGCTGCGCGGCCTGCTCGACGAAACGCTCGTTGTTTGGGGCGGTGAATTCGGCCGTACGCCCACTTCGCAAAACGGCGACGGGCGCGACCACAACCCCTACGCCTTCACCACCTGGCTGGCTGGCGGCGGCGTCAAGGGCGGAACCATTCACGGCGCCACCGACGAATTCGGCTTCACCGCCATTGAGAACAAGGTGCATGTACACGACCTGCACGCCACCATCTTGCACCTGTTGGGCCTCGACCACGAGCGTCTCACCTACCGTTACAGCGGCCGCGATTTCCGCCTGACCGACGTCGCGGGCCGCGTTGTTGAGAACATTGTCGCCTGATTTATTGTCGCCTGAACGAAGGAAACAGCTATGTTGCAAACACCGAAACTTGCCGTTCGCCGCTCGCTCCCGCTGGCTGTTTGCCTGCTGCTGCTTTCGGTTTCGTCGTCCCACGCCGCCACCACGCTGCGTTGGAAGTTTGAACCGGGCCAAATATTGCATCAAATCGTCGTCCAGGATATGAAAATGACGATGAAAATTCGCGGCCGCACGATCGTAACGAACATAACCCAAACGATGGACGCCACCTGGAAGGTCGGCGCGGTCGACGCACAAGGCACGGCCGAAATCACGCAGACGTTCGACCGCATCCAGATGAAAATGACAGCCGCCGGAGCGCCCGGTTTCGAGTTCGATTCCGATAAAGACCAAGAGCTTACCGGCATCGGCGCGATGTTGGGGCCCAGCCTCAAGGCGATGGCGAAGTCGAAATTCGAGTTGAAAATGACAACGCGGGGTGAAATCGTGGCGGTCGAGGTGTCGCAAGAGACAGCCGACGCTCTGAAGAAACTTCCTGGCGCCGGCGCCATGGGCGGCCTGTTCTCAAAGGACGGCATGATCGCCATGATCAAAAAAAGTTCGCAAGCGTTTCCGGAGCAACCGCTTGAAAAAGGAGACGATTGGACCACCAAAACCGAAATCGAAATGCCAAACATCGGCGCCATGGCGGCCGATACGAAACTCACTTACGCTGGGCCGGAAGAAGTCGAGGGCAAGCAACTTGAAAAATTAGATGTGAGTATCACCATGGCGATCAAACCCAAGGTCGGCGGGCAGACGCAAGTGAATCTGAAGGAGCAAGACGCCAGCGGCGTGATCTATTTCGATAACGCCGCCGGCCGGATCGACCATTCGGAAATCGTGCAAAACATGACGTTACAAGTGATGGTCGCGGGCAATAACTTCACTCAGGAAATATTGCAAACCATCAGCACCCGCCTCACGCCGGCCAAAAAAGCCAGCAGCAAAAAATAAACGGCCTCTCCGGAAACCTCAATAATCAATGCGCACCCTTGTTCAAACATTGCTCGACGATATCCGCTCCGAGAAGCCGGTGGCCTATTGCCGCTTGGTGGAAACACGCGGCTCCACGCCGCAAAAAGCCGGCGCCATGATGCTGGTTTACGCCCACGGCGAACAGGCCGGCACGTTGGGCGGAGGTTGCGTGGAGGCGGAGGTCAAGCGAAAAGCGTTGGCCATTCTCGAAAGCGGCGGCGCCCAAATAGCCACCTTCCTACTCGACAACGACTACGGCTGGGACGACGGCCTGATTTGCGGCGGTCGGATGCAGGTGCTCATCGCGCCGGTGCGTCCGGGCGAGCCGCATGCGTATTTTGAAGCCCTGCACCGCATTACCAGCCAGCCGCTGGGGGCGACCGAAGCGGTGGTCTACGATCAGGAAGCCAGCGGAATCGCGCCGCCGGCCTGTTATTTGTTCGACGACGAAAACAGAGTTGTGGCCTCGATGGGCAATGCTGGGTCGGCGCCGTCGGCGCGGCTGCTCGAAGGATTGAAGAGCCTCGCGGCGCGGCCCCGCGCGTATGCCGCCGGCGGCGTCGGCTACCTGCCGATGCTCGGCCACTGCCGCCTGCTGATCGTCGGTGGCGGCCATATCGGCAAGGCGGTAGCCGAATTGGCCGCCGACCTCGATTTTAATGTGTGGGTTCTCGACGACCGGGCCGACGTCGTCTCGGAGGAGCGTTTTCCCAGCGCCGACCGACGTATCGTGGGCGCTGTCGAGGAAGTTCTGCCCGGCCTGCCGATCGACCTCGACACCTACTGCTTGATCGTCACGCGGGGCCACAATCACGATGAAGAGGCGTTGTTTCACTTGGCCCAGCGCGGCGCTCGCTACGTCGGCATGATTGGCAGCCGGCGCAAAATCCAGTTGATTTTCGACGACCTGCTCGCCGAGGGAATTTCGTCTGAAGCGTTGGCCCGCGTTCACGCGCCGGTGGGCATCGATATCGGCTCGCAAACGGTGCCGGAAATTGCCGTGAGCATTTGCGCAGAGTTGGTTGCACACCGAAACCTGGAAGGCCGCATTCCCGGAAGACCCGAAGCCGTTTGGACCGCCGGCGAGTGAAAAGTGCGCTCCCGCACCCAATGGAAAAACGCTTGTTTGAAAGTCAGCCTTTTGGCCGGCGCAGCGTTTTGGTTTGGTCGCCGGCGGCCACGATGATCTGGTCCGCCAAGCCGACAAACAAACCATGCTCGATCACGCCAACCACGCCGTTGAGGCGGTCGTTGATTGCGGCGGGATCGTCGATCCAATGGAGATGGCAATCCAGGATGAAGTTGCCTTCGTCGGTCACGAATGGTCGGCCATCTTGCTGGCGCAGTTCGACTCGCGTTCGCCCCGTTTCATCCATGTGAGGGTGACCATTCCCGACGAGTTTTCCCGCTCGCAAGAAGTGTGCGACCGGCTTCCAGGCGAACTGCGTCACCTCAACCGGCAAGGGAAAGCAGCCCAGTTGTGGCTTCATTTTCCCCGAATCGACGATGATCACGACTTCCCGGCTGCTGGCCGCGACGAGTTTTTCGCGAAGCAACGCGCCGCCGCCGCCCTTAATCAGGCAGAGGTTGGGATCGACTTCGTCGGCTCCGTCGATGGTCAGATCGAGTTCGGGTGTTTCGTTGAGCGTGGTCAGCGGAATGCCACAGCTCAGGGCGAGTTGTTCGGTGGCGGAAGAGGTCGGCACGCCGCATACGTTCAGACCTTGTTGCACTTTCTCCGCCAACAATCGCACGAAAATCGCCGTGGTCGAGCCCGAGCCCAACCCCAGCCGCATGCCGTCTTGCACAAGGTTTATCGCCGCGGCCGCCGCCGCCCGTTTTTCACTTTCCCGCGCGCTCATTTCCGCCTCTGGCTGTGTTGCGTCAACTTTGCTTGAGGCGCCTGTGCTACCGCCAGCCTCAAACACCAACGTTCTCACGAAGTTCTACTCTTGATTTCGACCAAGTGGAACCGGCCTGAAAACATACGCCGCCGCAAAACCCAACCCGCTCCGATTTCGCCGCCGGGCGCGGGTGAGAAACACCGATTCGTTGATTGACGAGCCACTCACCGGCAAAGATACTATACTTCGCACGCTCGCCAATGGCTCGTTTAACGGCAAGCCGAAGGCGACTGTGTTTTGTGCCGACGCGTTCGGGTAATACAGAAAAACGCAGTCGCCTTCGGCTTGCCGTTAAACGAAAAACAAGCCGCTTTCAACATCGAGCAATGGAAGATTGACTCCAGCGGCGTATGACGTTCTCTCCGTCGCCGCGAATAACTCCTCGTAACACGAGCAAAAAACCGATGCACCGATTCTTTTCCACCTTTGCTAGCGTCCGCCGTGGCGTTCTTGTTAGCGCGGCCATGGTTCTTTGCACGCACGTGTCGCATTGGGCGATGGCGCCGTCGTGTGTTCAGGCGGCGAACGCCGGGCGGCCGAATGTGGTCGTGATTTTGACCGACGACCAAGGCTGGGGCGATTTGAGCCTGCACGGAAACAGCAACGTATCGACGCCGCGAATCGATGCGCTCGCCAGAGCCGGCGCGGAATTCGACCGCTTCTATGTCTGCCCGGTTTGTGCGCCCACGCGAGCGGAGTTTCTCACCGGCCGCTATCATTCTCGCGGCGGCGTGCATGGAGTCTCGACAGGCGAAGAGCGGTTGAATATTGACGAGCGCACGATCGCCGAAGCGTTTCAAGCGGCCGGTTACGCCACCGCCGGTTTCGGCAAGTGGCACAACGGTACGCAGCCGCCCTACCATCCTAATTCGCGAGGCTTCGCCGAGTTCTATGGATTCTGCTCCGGTCATTGGGGACAATATTTTGATCCCCTGTTGGAACACAACGGCGAGATCGTGCGCGGCGAGGGCTTCATCATCGACGACCTCACCAACCACGCGCTCACGTTCATCGAAGCGAACCAGGACCGGCCTTTTTTCTGTTACTTGCCGTACAACACGCCGCACTCTCCGTTTCAAGTTCCCGATCGATTTTACGACAAGTTCAAAGACGCGCCGATCTCGTTGCGTAATCGCGATGCGAAAAAGGAAAACGTCATCCAAACGCGCGCCGCGCTGGCCATGTGCGAGAACATCGATTGGAACGTCGAGCGGGTGTTACGAAAACTGGACGAACTCCAACTCGCCGACAACACAATCGTGGTTTATTTCACCGACAACGGACCCAACACATGGCGATTCAACGGCGATATGAAAGGCCGCAAAGGCTCGACCGATGAAGGCGGCGTTCGCGTTCCCTGCTTCATTCGCTGGCCGGGCCACATTTCGCCCGGTCTGAAAATTCCTCAAATCTCGGGCGCGATCGATCTCCTGCCCACGCTCACCGACCTAGCCGGTATTTCCCGCGTGGGCGACAAGCCGCTCGACGGCGTCAGCCTCAAGCCGTTACTCACCGGCCAGAAAAATGATTGGCCCCAACGCATGATTTTCTCGCATTGGCGCGGCCGGGTGAGCGTGCGAACCGATCAATACCGCCTGGGCCGCAAGGGCGGGCTTTTCGATATGCAGGCCGATCCCGGTCAGCGGGTTGATATTGCCGCCCAAAAACCGAAGCTTGCTGCGGAGTTAGCGAGCCTTGTGGCCGACTGGAAAACGGAGGTCGGCGCTGGCGTGAGGCGGGAAAATCGCCCCTTTACGGTCGGATACCAGCCGTCGTTCGCCACGCACCTAGCTGCTCGCGACGGCGTTCCCTTGGGGAATGTTCGCCGCAGCGCCCGCGCGCCTAACTGTTCGTACTTCACGAATTGGACCAGCACCGACGACAAAATGACCTGGGATGTGGACGTCTTGGCCGAAGGCGATTATGAAGCGGTCGTCTATTATACCTGCCCAAAAGAAGACATCGGTTCGACCATCGAACTGCGTCTGGGAGAAAATCGGTTGCAAATCAAAATCGAACAACCTCACGACCCGCCCTTGGTCGGCGCCGACGACGACCGCGCCGACCGCGGCAGCGAATCGTACGTGAAAGCATTTCGCCCGCTGCCCTTGGGAACGTTTCATCTGTCGAAAGGGCGCGGCTTGCTGACCCTCCAGGCATTAAAAACCGCCGGAAAGCAAGTCATGGACGTTCGCCTGATCACGCTCAAACGTTTGAAATAAACGGCC
>QIKY01000320.1 GCA_003233175.1 Planctomycetaceae bacterium
GAATTCATCCCCTACGAACCGGAATCAGACGAACTTCCCGTGGCTAGTTCTTCGATCGACTGGTATCACAATCAACGCGAACATCTTGGCTTTGCCACGATCGGCGTGAAGGGAGTCGGCTCGTGAATCTAGACCTCATCTTCCAAGCGTTGGGCGTGTGTGTTGTCGCCAGCCCTTCGCTGTTGTTGGCCATCATCGGTTTGATGGCTTTGGCCGGCTGGCCGCTGGGGGAGCGACTCTTGACGCGTCTGACCGCCGCCGCCGTGGTGTTCGGCATGGCGGCGGCGGTCGCTATTCTCGTGCTGATGTTGGCGACGGGGGTCCGGCATGTGGCGATCGATCTCGGCGATTGGGTCTCGATTCCGCAACAGCATTTCCATTTTCATTGGAAGTTCATGTTCGACCGTTTGTCGGTCCCGTTCACGATTCTCTCCTTCGCACTCTGTGGAACGGTGGGCGCGTTCGCCAGCCGCTATTTACACCGGGAGCCGGGCTTCCATCGGTTCTTCGTTTCGTACGCCCTTTTTCTGCTCGGCATGGTGATTTCTTCTCTGGCGGGAACGATCGAAACACTCTTTCTCGGTTGGGAGTTTGTCGGGCTGTCGTCGGCGCTGCTGGTGGCCTTTTTTCATGAACGGCCCAGTCCTGTTCGCAACGGTTTGCGGGTTTGGTGCGTGTACCGAATCGCCGACGCGGCCTTTTTGGTCGCCGCATTGGCGCTGCATCACCTCACCGGCGGCGGTGATTTTGACGGCTTGATCGGCGCCGGCGCTTGGCCCGAAGGCCATGCCTCGATCTCGCCTTCTCACGCCTTGTTCGTCGGCGCCCTGCTGCTGATAGCCGCCGCCGGCAAGTCGGGGCTGCTGCCGTTTTCAGGCTGGTTGCCCAGGGCGATGGAAGGCCCCACGCCTTCCAGCGCTGTTTTCTATGGAGCGTTGTCGGTGCATCTGGGCGCGTATCTGCTGTTGCGAGTTAGCCCGATGTTGGAGTTGTCGCCGCTGTTGTGCGCCGCGGTGGTTGTGCTGGGCATCTCGTCGGCAATTTTCGGCGCCTTGACCGAACGCGTGCAAACCGATGTCAAAAGTGCTCTGGCGTTCGCCTCCTTGACGCAAGTCGGCATTATTGTCGCGGAAATCGGTTTCGGTCTCCGATACATTCCCCTGATCCATATCATCGGACACGCCTGTTTAAGAACGCTGCAAATTCTGCGCTCCCCCTCGCTGCTCTACGACTACCAGCAAATTGAAAACGCCATCGGTTCGCACCTGCCGCACGAAGCTTCCATTTGGCGCCGCATTATACCGCCCTCCGTCAGAGCCTGGACCTATCGCTTCGCCTACGAACGCGGTTACCTCGACGCCATGCTCGACGACTTCATCGTTCGGCCGCTGCTGAATGTTTTTCGCTGGTGCGATCGGATGGAGCGCCGCTGGACCAACTTCCTCAGCGGCTCCGAAGCGGCCGACGCGGTAAAGAATCGGCCGGCGGAATCACCGCTGGGTTGGAATGGACCGGAAGACGCCGAATCGCCAGACCTGGAAACTGACGTCCTGGAAACTGGCGCCCTCGAAACAGGTTCCCCTGATCAAGAGGCTCGTGAAACAGGCGTCCCGAAAACAGGGGCGTCATCCCGCGGCGGCCTCAACGCCTCGGAAGACGCCGCACAAGTGGAGGACCGCTCCTAATGCCACATTTGCATCTGCCCTGGCTGGAACTTTCTGTATTGATTCCGTTATTGGGCGCGGTCTACCTGGGGCTGCTGAAAAGCCGGGAGGCGGCGTATCGGCATTGCATTGTGTTGTGTGGGCTCACGTTGTTCTGCGCGGTGGGGGAATGGATCGACTTCGGCGTTCTGCATGCCTTCGAAGCGTACGACCAATGGGACATTTTCGGAGTCGTTTTGCACCAGCATTTGTTCGTGGTCGACGAACTCAGCGCGCCGTTGCTGCCGTTGGCCGCTCTGCTCTATCTGATGACGGTGATGTCGACCTTGCGAACCAAATTGAATCGCTTTTCCTTCGCTTGGGCGCTCTTCTCCGAAGCGATCTTGCTCGCGACACTCAGTTGCCGAGAGCCCTCGGTTATCATCGCGTTAATGGCCGTGGCCACCGTGCCGCCCTGGATCGAGATGCGTTCGCGCGGCCATTCCACGCGAGTTTACTCCTGGCACATGGGGCTCTTCGTGCTGTTGCTGACAGGCGGCTGGTTGCTCTCGCCCGCCGCGGCGCCGGGGCCTGGTGAAGCCGTCGCGATCACGACGCTACTGGCCGGCGCCATGCTGACCGCCGCGGCGCTGCTGCGCAGCGGAATCGTGCCGGTCCATTGTTGGATGACCGATCTCTTTGAAAAAGCAACCTTCGGCACCGCGCTGCTTTATGTGGCCCCAATGACCGGCGCGTATGTCGTGATGAGAATCGTGCTGCCGATCGCGCCTTCCTGGGCGCTGCATAGTATTGCCATCGTGTCGTTAATCACTTCGGTTTATGCGGCGGGAATGGCTCTCGTCCAGACCGACGCCCGCCGCTTCTATTGTTACCTCTTTCTGAGCCACTCCTCCTTGGTGCTGGTCGGCCTGGAATTAGTCACTCCGATCGGACTCACCGGCGCGCTTTGCGTGTGGTTGTCGGTGGGGCTATCGCTGGGCGGGTTCGGTTTGTCGTTGCGATGTGTCGAAGCGCGCGTGGGAAAAATATCGCTCAAACGCTTTCTAGGACTGTACGATCACTCGCCGACATTGGCCGTGTTATTCCTTATAACGGGCTTGGCTTCTATCGGTTTTCCAGGCACGATCGGCTTCATTGGCGCGGAATTGTTGGTCGAAGGCGCGGTGGGCGTCTATCCGTTGGTCGGCTTTGCGGTCGTGCTGGCAGCCGCGATGAACGGCATCGCCGTGATGTGGGTCTATTTCCGCATCTTTACCGGGGCGGTCCATACCGCGCCGCTTTCTTTATCGGTGCGGCCGGTGGAGCGTATCGCGGTGCTGATACTTGCCGCATTGATTATCGGCGGCGGTTTGATTCCGCAACCGGGCGTGGCTTCGCGCTACCACGCGGCGGTTGAACTCATGCGCCGCCGCGGCGGCGAACCGGTGGAGGCGGCTGTTGAGCACGCCGCGGTTTCGTGGTTTCCGCAACGACCGACCATCGCTCTGGAAACGGCCCCTGAACAAACGCGCCCCTGAATTTGGCGTCTACGAAAATACATCCTCTTAAATACAAAAATGTGCGGAGAGATCAGTAATGCCGAAAGATAGCGCCACACCGAAAGACAAGCAGTCTGATGAAATCCCCAAGGGAGATATGTCGGGCTTCGTGACCTACCTGAAACAAGATTTGCTTTCAGGGTTTCTGGTATTCCTGATTGCATTGCCGCTCTGTTTGGGCATTTCGCTGGCGTGTGGTTATCCGCCGATCGCGGGGATTTTCACGGCCATCATCGGTGCTATTTTGACGACCTTCATCAGCAATAGCGAACTCACGATCAAGGGGCCGGCGGCCGGGCTGATTGTAATCGCGATCGGCTGTATCGAAGATTTTGGCGGCAACGGCATGGACGGCGGCTGGGACGCCGCCGACATCTCCGCATATCAGGCGGCGTTGGCGGTGGGCGTGGCCGCTGCGGTGCTGCAAATTCTCTTCGGTCTGTTCCGAGCCGGCATTTTAGGCGAGTTTTTTCCGCTTTCGGCGGTGCATGGCATGTTGGCCGCGATCGGCGTGATTATCATCATCAAGCAGTTCCCCGTTGCGCTGGGTGTTTCCGCCAAGGGCGAGCCGCTGGAAATGCTCCAGGAATTTCCGAAGTACGTCGCGGAAGCCAACCCGGCCATTGCCGCGATTGGCGTGGTCAGTTTACTGATCATGTTTCTCTGGCCGTTGGTGGGGAAGCGATTCGCGTTTTTGAAGGTCATCCCTTCGCCGATGGTCGTGCTGCTGGTGGCCGTGCCGATGGGCATGGGGTTCGACCTGCTTCACGAGCATTCCTATGTGATGCAGGGCCACCAATATCAAATCGGCGACCAATTCCTGGTCGACATGCCTGACCATATTTTCGGCATGTTCGACAGAATCACCTTCCCGGAGTTTTCCGCCTTGCGGGAAATAAAAGCCTGGAAATGGGTGATGATGTTCTTCATTATCGGCACGCTCGAATCGGTGCTCAGCGCCAAAGCGGTCGATCTGCTCGACCCCTGGAAACGAAAAACCAACATGGACCGCGACGTGCTGGCGGTCGGCATCGCCAACTTGGCGGCGGCGTTCGTGGGCGGCTTGCCGATGATCTCGGAAATCGTGCGTAGTCGGGCCAATATCGACAACGGCGCCCGCACTCGTTTTGCCGATCTGTGGCATGGCTTCTTTCTGTTGCTCTGCGTGGCCTTGATTCCCACCGTTCTGCACAAAATCCCCCTGGCGGCATTGGCCGCCATGCTGGTGTTCACCGGTTACCGGCTGGCGCACCCCAAGGAATTCCTGCACGTTTTTCGCGTCGGCAAGGAACAACTGGCGATTTTTGTCACGACGCTGGTGGTCGTTCTCGCGACCGATCTGTTGATCGGCGTGGCGGCCGGCATCATCTTGAAAATGATCATTCATATGGTCAACGGCGTTTCGCTGAAATCGCTCTTCAAACCGTACCTCGAAGTGCAAGAAGTCGACGCCAAAACCAGCCTTATTCTGGCCCACGAATCGGCCGTATTCAGTAATTGGATTCCCTTCCGGAAACAGATCGAACAAGTCGGCTTGGTGCAGCATCGCAACTTGATTGTTGATCTTTCAGACACCAACTTGGTCGACCACAGCGTGATCGAAAAACTCGAGGAAATGGAGCGCGACTTTGAACGAGAAGGCCTCACGTTTGAAGTGCGCGGCCTGGAAGCGCTGCAACCGTTCTCGCCCGACGCCCACGCCGCGAGAAAACGGGGCTTGGCGTCGGTTCGCCGCATTACAGTGGTGGCGTCGGAAACATTGGAGAAGCGACTTGAAGAAGCGTTCGTTCAATGCGGCGCCACCGGGTTTACGGTGCAGCCCTGCACCGGAGCGGGGCGGCGTCAACTTGAAAATGGTCAAACGGAATTAAGCGACGTCGTGCGAATTGAAGTCGTGGCCACGCCAGCGGTCTGCGAAGCGATCGTGCTCTTTCTCCGCAACGACATCCTGCCGGAGCATCATGTCACGGCGTGCGTGGAAACCGTGTCGGTCGTGCGAGTGGACCACTTCGGACAAACCGACGACGTTAATGTTCACCATTGACAGCCATGCGAAGTGGTTCAGAAAAGCCCGGCATTTTCAAAATGCCGGGCTTTTAATTCGGCATGTAAATTCAGGACTGTTCCTAAGCCGTGAGGCGGCTTCCATACTTCACACGGCTCGTAACGGCTCGTTTAACGGCAAGCCGAAGGCGACTGCGTTTTTCTGGTTTGCCCGAACGCGTGGACGCAAAACGCAGTCGCCTTGCCGTTAAACGAAAAAGGCGACATCTTCAACCGTGAGCGGTATAGAATGGAAGTTCGTCGCGCCGGCGCCAAACCCGTGAACGGTTTCGATTTTTCACCCGCCGCTGAATACTCCTTGAGAAACATCATGATAGCCCTTCGTTCTTTCGCGATCGTTTGCACGCTGTGGGGACTCCTCCCGTTTGGCGCCCAAGCGTCTGCCGCCGAACAAAAGTACAACGTGCTGTTCATCATTTCCGATGACCTCACCGCCACCGCCCTTTCCTGCTACGGCAACACCGTCTGCCAGACGCCGAATATCGACCGCATCGCGCAAAATGGCGTCCGATTCACGCGCGCCTATTGCCAGGGAACCTATTGCGGACCTTCCCGGGCATCGTTCCTGTCGGGCTATTATCCTCACGCCACGGGCGTGTTGGGGTATGTCAGCCCACGGCCCGCAATTGGCGACCGGGCCACGTGGCCGCAGCATTTCAAGAATGCGGGTTACTACACCGCTCGCGTCAGCAAGATTTATCACATGGGCGTGCCGGGCGGCATTGAAGCCGGCTCCGATGGCGCCGACGACCCCATCTCGTGGACCGAACGCTTCAACAGCCCTGGTCCTGAATGGAAAGCCCCTGGTCTGGGCGAAACGCTGGAACGCAACCCTGACGGCAAACGGCCGGTGGTCGGCGGCAATACGTTTGTGGTGGTGCAAGCCGATGGCGATGACCTTGTCCACTCCGACGGCAAAACCGCCGCCAAGGCTTGTGCGTTGATCGAACAACACAAAAACGAAACGTTCTTTCTCGGCGTCGGTTTCGTGCGGCCGCACGTGCCTTTTGTCTCGCCCCGGACCTACCACGCGCCGTATCCTTTCCAGCGTTCGGTGCTGCCCGAAAAAGTTCCCGGTGATTGGGACGACATCCCCAAGGCCGGCATCAATTACAAAACCAGTAAAAACATGCAGATGAACTTGGTGCGGCAGAAAAAAGCCCTGGCCGGTTACTACGCCGCGGTGGCTTTCATGGACGCCCAAGTCGGCAAGGTGATGGCGGCGCTCAAAAAGGCGGGGCTGGAGGAAAAGACGATCGTGATTTTCACCAGCGACCACGGCTACCATTTGGGCGAACACGATTTTTGGGCCAAGGTCAGCCTCCGCGACGAATCGGCGGGCGTGCCGCTGATTATCAGCGTGCCCGGAAAAAAACCGGCGGTCTGCCATTCGTTCACCGAACTGCTCGACCTCTACCCCACGGTCGCCAAACTCTGTGGACTTACCGTTCCGGCGCGTCTTCAAGGCCAGGACATCTCACCCATGCTCGACAACCCCGCGTACGAAGTGCGCGAGGCCGCCTTCAGCGTGGCGCCCATGCGCAAGGGATTCTTGCTCCGCGACGACCAATGGGCCTTCATTCAATATAAGGAAGACGCCTCCGGCGGCATCGAACTGTTCGACATGCACCAAGACCCAAAGCAATACACGAACCTGGCGAACAACCCCAAATACAAGCCGGTGGTCGACCGCTTCCGCCTCAAAATGGCCGAAAAACTCACCGCCATTCGCACCAACGATTTAGGCCGCTGAGTGATCAGCTACTTGTAACTCTTCTGCGGAGCAATGTCGCGGGAGCGCAATGTGCGAATTTTTCTGGTGCTGAAGACGAGCGTCGTCATCATGAGGCCGACCGTAATTCCACCGGTCACGAAGATCCAGAAAACCCACTTCGCGCGGTGTTCGAATCCATGGTCGATATTCATGCCGAAGATTGACGAAAAAGCCATGATCGGAAAAAACACCGCCGCGATCAAATTCAGACGATGGCTGGCCAACGCCTGCGATTCCGCCTGTTTGGTCATCGTGTATTCGAGGCCGTACGTGGCGTCATCCTTCAAGAGTTCCGAGGTGCGCTCCACGCTGGCGGCCACGTTTCGGCAAACCAGCAAGCCGCGGTCGTCGGGACACAACTCAAGGGCGCGCGAAATCGCGGCGGACATATTCTTCGCCGCACGGTAAACGGGCGCCACTTCACTGCGAATTCGGAAGTAGTCATCGGCCGACGTCGCCTGGTTTTCCATGGCTTCAATCTCCTGAACGCGACGACTGAATTCGGTCACATGCTTGCGCAGGGCGTCGATTCCAGAACCAAGTTCATCCGACTCCCATTTGCCGGCGGGGTTGCGCCAAAACATTCTTAACTCACGTCTGCCGGATTGCGCCGCCGGCAATCTGTGCAAGATGAGCAGGAGGTGGCCTTCCGCTTCAAGAGCGCGTTGCGAGCCTGGAACTTCGGAAACGCTGCCGCGAATCGACTTCGGCACCTGCCAGCGAGAAGGAACGACGATTTTCCGGTCCATAACCTGCACCTAGAATCATTCCACGTGATACGCCGAAACATCACCCTTGCCACCCACGCCGATGGGCGAGAACGTTGGCAAGGCCGGCCAAAAAAACAAGCTTTGAACGACGGCCTATTCTATCATGTTTTCATGCGCTCTGAGGTTGCGCCGCCGGCGGTTTACGAACGTGCAAAACCGTCTTCACCAATTACCCGCAACAGAAACGCCAGATTAATTTCCCCGCCGTCTTTCAGCCACGACCAGGCGTCGTTCGGCCCGGTTAAAAATTACGTAAGTAATGTATGTATTGCGAGTTGCGTCGACGCGAATCCTTTCATCCGAAAGGCCGAACCGCTCACGCCCATTACGTCACGGGGTGCAAATCCTGAGTTGCAGATGCTCGTACCGCTGGACAAGTCGGCCATGGCGCCCGTAACCTTTTTAGATGATACGCCTTACGGCCCGTTGAACGCCCTTGTGGGTTTGAGAATCGAGTGCGTTTTGGAATAGAGTGTGTTTGGGAAGTCAGAGAGCATGATCCGTTCGTTGTTAAAATCGAAGATCCACCGGGCTACAGTCACAGAGGCCGATTTGCATTATGAGGGGAGTGTCACGATCGACGCGAACCTCATGGCGGCGGCTGATATTGTTGAGTTTGAGCAGGTCGAAATCTATAACGTGACCAACGGTTCGCGGCTGAACACCTATGCGATTTCCGGTGACGCGGAAAGCGGCGTGATCTGCATCAACGGCGCCGCGGCGCACCTCATGCACAAGGGTGATGTGGTCATCATCGCCAGCTACGCCCAATACCATAAAGAAGAGATTTCCCAGCATGAGCCCCGGCTGATTATGGTTGACGCGAAAAATCGGCCGCGTGGCCGCGTCGAACATTCTGACGTCTAAAAGACTGTGCGATTTTTTTATCGTCGCCTTTCGCTCCGCGAAAGGCGACGCTCCTTGTTCGTTCGACGGCGTGCTGAAGGCGTCGGCGCGTTACGAAACACTGCGAAAACACCATGCCTCGAAAATCCTCGAAGAAAACAAAACCAACGCGGGAAACTCCGGAGGTGAAATCGTCGTCGGGCGAGCGTTTGCAAAAATTGCTCGCCGCGGCGGGGTTGGGCAGCCGCCGCGAGTGTGAGGAACTGATTGTTCAGGGGCGTGTCGAGGTCGACCGCAAGGTGGTCAATGAACTGGGCGCCAAGGCCGACCCTCAAACGCAAGAGATCCGCCTCGATGGCCAGGTTTTGCGGTTGGAGCCCAAGGTCTATTACCTGGTCAACAAACCACCGGGCGTGGTTTCCACCAATAGCGATCCTTCAGGGCGGGCGCGAGTGGTCGACCTCGCGCCCGACAAGCAACGTCTGTTTACGGTGGGGCGTCTGGACCGCTCCAGCGCCGGTTTGATTCTGCTCACCAACGACGGCGAATTGGCCAACCGGATCGCGCACCCTCGGTATGGAATTGAAAAAGTTTATCATGTGGAGGTCGTGGGGAGGCCGGCCCGCGAAGACCTGAAGAAGTTGCGCGACGGCATTCACCTTGCCGAGGCGTTTGTGCGGGTCGAGCATTTGCGTGTGAAGCGGCGACTGAAAAACAGCACCTTGTTGGAAATCATTCTGAGCGAGGGAAGGAACCGCGAAATCCGCCGCATGCTGGCCCGTTTGGGGCATAAAGTGATCAAGCTGACGCGCGTCGCGATCGGTCCTTTGCGTCTCGGAGACATGCCGCCCGGGGCCTTCCGCGAATTGGAAGGCCGCGAGATTCGGCAGCTTAAATCGTTGCTGCGCGGCGGTTCAACTCAGTCGCGCGAATCGAACAATCGCCAAAGAAAAACACGAGCGGCGCAAACACGCGCCACACACGGCCGCGCCTCGCAGGGGCGTTCGGCGCAAACTCGTTCTTCGCAAGGCGGTCCTTCGCAGGGCCGCGTCCAACAAGGAAAGCCGCAGGAGAAAACGTCGCGGCTGCCAAAGACGGGCGTCCGGCAGGCGACAGTCTTGGCCTACGATGATGAACCGGCAACGCCGCGTCCCGGCAAAAAGAAACGCGTGCGTCGGGAGCGACAAAAACATCGCGACCGCGCCGCCGGCAACGACGATTTGTCGGTCGAGTCTGGCGAAGCCAAAACCGCGAAGCGGGCGGTGAAAGGCAAACGCAGCTCGACCAAGAAACGCACAGACGATGGCAAACGTACAGTCGGCGAGGGCGCCGGCAGGACAAAAAAGAAGGCGTCGTACGACGGCGCCAAGAGCGCGGGCCGAGGCAAGTCGGCGAGCCGCAAAAAATCCGGCGGCAAAAAGACCGGCGGCAAAACGGCCGGTCGCGTCAAAAAAAGTAGCGGCGGTCGCGGAGGGAAACGTCGGTGACGAATAATCCGCTCCATGCCGCCTACTTCGCCGACCACGCGGTTGCCGACGTAGTCGAGATCATCGAGAACGTCCCGATCGCGAAAGATACTTTTCGTCTCCGATTTTGCCAGCCCGAGTTGGCGGTGAAAATCACGCCGGGCCAATTTCTGATGCTGCGTTTGGCTGATTGTTCCGATCCGCTCATCGGCCGGCCGCTGGCATTGTACGATACGCACGACGACCCGCGGGGCCGGCCGGCCGAAGTCGAGGTTGTGTATCTGGTGCATGGCAAACTGACCAGCCGTTTGGCCCAGTGCCGCCCCGGCCGGAAATTGGAGATTTGGGGCCCGCTGGGGAACGGATTTTCAGGCGGGTTTTCCAGCGGATCTTCCGGCGCTTCGGCGCCGCATCTGGTGATGGCGGCCGGCGGCATCGGGCAAACGCCTTTTTTATCGTTAGCCAAGCAAACGCTGGGGCTCCGACATTACGGCTCCGGCCGACCTCTGGCCGAGGCGCCCAAGGTTCGTGTCACGTTTTGTTACGGCGCTAAATCGGCGGCTTACTTGGCGGGCGTCGACGATTTCAAACATGCGGGAGTCGAGGTGTGCATCAGCACCGACGATGGCAGCCAGGGCCGGCATGGTTTTGTCACGGAACTGCTGGAAGACGTGTTGGAGGAATCGGCCGACGCCTGCGAGGTCGTGTGTTGTGGCCCCGAGCCCATGATGAAAGCGGTGGCGGAAGTCGCGGCGCGGCGGCAAACGCCCTGCCGGGTTTCGCTGGAAACACCCATGGCTTGCGGCATTGGCGTCTGCTTCAGTTGCGTGGCCAAGGTTCGCGACGCCGCCGGCGGCTGGGACTACAAACGAACCTGCGTGGAAGGCCCTGTTTTCGACGCAGCCGATATCGTTTGGTAGCCAAGCACTAGGCCTTGAAGCAATACCTTGGCTCGCGCCGGCGCGAGCGCACCTCGCGGTTCGTGCTTTTCTGCCGCTCGCCAAAAAATGGCGAAAGGGTAAAAATCAAATCTCGGCGACGGTCATTGGCGGCGGTATTTAATGGCATTATCAACTTGCGCCGAGATGCTTGGCGCCGTCTTCCGCGGCCCTCCGCGCCTTTGCGTTCTCCGCGTTCTCCGCGTTCTCCGCGTTAAAATATTCACCCGAAAACCGCGCGGGATGTTTGGGCTTCCGCCTAGAGCGTATGGAAATACGATATACCGCTCGCGGTTGAAAATGACATATTTTCGTTTAACTGCAAGGTGCGGGCCGCCGGCCATTTTTTGCGAATTCGCATAGACATAGGCCCCGGCTTTCGCTAGGGTTCCACCCGTTTTTGTTGTTTGAATGAACGGGAGGCGTCTGGCATGTTTCGATGGTTAGGCCGAAGTTTCGTGGCAGCGGTGGTTCTGGCGTGTGTCTGCGGGGGAGCGGCGTCGGCCCAGCGGCAGGGAGATTTCCGCGTCGAAACGGAAATATTCGCGGAGAACGCCAAGCAGCCTCTGGCGGAAAACCTCACGCTCTTCCGAGGCGGCGTGGTGTACGACTTCATGCTCGCGCCTTCCAAGGAAATCACGATTCTCGATTTGCGGCAGGGAGTTTTTGTCCTGCTCGACCCGTCGCGCAGAGTCAAGACGACTTGGTCGACCCAGAAACTGATGCAGTTTATCGCCAGCCTGGAAACACGGGCGCGAGAAAACAAAAAGCTGGCCTATCTGATCTCTCCGCAGTTTAAGGAAAAATTCGATGAAAACCAGCACAAGTTGGTTTTGTCGAACGACCGCATCATTTACAAGGTGTCGGGCATGAAGCCCAAAGATGCCGGCTTTGCTCGTCGGTATCGCCTCTTTTCCGACTGGTCGGCCCGGCTGAACGCCGCTCGCCCCGGAAATTTGCCGCCCCATTCACGGCTGGAGCTTAACAGGCGGCTCTCGGAGCTTGGACTGGCGCCGCTAGAGGTGGAGAAGACGCTCATTCCGCAGAGCGTATTCAAGCGAGATCCGGTGGTTTTTCGTAGCCGACAGCTCTTCACGTGGCGGCTGCTGGGGAAAGATCCTCAACGAATCGAGCAGGCCAACGATCAGGCTGCGCAGTTCAAAGAGGTGGGCGTCGAGGAGTATCTTGAACTCGAAAAACGTATCGCCTCAAAGAAGTGAACCGCGTTTGAAAAAACCGTTGCCGCGAAGATGCTCCCTCGCGCGCACGGGCGAAGCGTGTCTGGAAGGTGGCGTTGCGCGCCGGGGCCAACTATAATTCAAAACGGCCCGAAACTGAAGTTTTGGTTCACCACAAGCCAATAGGCAACTCCAGCCTGCGCGAAAACATGAACCGCGCGGCGGTCCCTTTGATTCCGGGGCCCTTCCTTGTTGCCCAACAACCACGCGGAGAAAGCGCAATGCCGTTTCGACTGTTCGTTCTGGTGAGTTTGATTGTTTCGTTGTTGGGCGGTGCGGCCCAGGCGGCTGAGTTTACCGTCAAACAAGATGACGAAGGCGTTTCGATCCTGCTCAATGGCCGCCTGTTCACCAAGTATTTGATCAAGAGCGGCGCCAAGCCGATTCTCTGGCCAGTGATTGGCCCCACGGAAAAGCCGATCACGCGCGGCTACCCGATGCGCGAAGCGACGCCCGAAGAACGCAACGATCATATTCACCATCGCTCGTTTTGGTTCACGCATGGCGATGTCAACGGCATCGATTTCTGGAGCGAGAACAA
>QIKY01000318.1 GCA_003233175.1 Planctomycetaceae bacterium
CGAACAGGCCCAGCAGCAGCACCTGAGCGACGTACTCCAACTCGTGCTTCCCGGTATTGAAGGTCTGCTCGCGCTCAACGAAGGCCGATTCACCGAAGCCGTTCCGTTGTTTCACCAGTTAGACGCCGGACTCCGCCCTCTGCTGCCCGGCGCGCCATTAATAGGCGTTTTTCTGGACGCCGGCCAGGGCTACCTCGCCATCGCCTACGCGCACTTGAACGAGCATGAAAAAGCGGAGCGGCACATGCAATTGGCCCTGCCCCGGCTACGGGCTTTGAAGTCGAACCGAATACTCGACCGATATCCCATCCAGGCCGAAGCTCGATAGCCGCCTTCCAAGATGTTCTCCATTCACTTTCACACGCTCGGGTTTGGAGGAGCCTGCCTGTCGGCCCTTCGTACGCCGAAGTCGTCGCTAAACGCGAGGCCAACCGTTCGAAATCGGATTTTTCCCAATGCAGTTATGCTCCGCACGGTTGAAAATGGCACATTTTCGCTTAACGGCAAGCCGCCTTCGGCTTGCCGTTAAGCGAGCCAATACTACCGGTGTGCAGGTTAGCATTGGAAACTGCGGGGACATTGCGGCATCTATTGTAGCGAATCGGCCGGAACGCCGACCGGCCGAGAATTGACAAACCGATGGGCGTCGGTAGGATGATCGAATTACGGCGAGACGGTTTTACCTCAAGCGGATAGGGAGCGAATGCAGGATGGCGACACAAATCGAGTCTGCCCGGGCTGGTGAGATTACGGCGGAAATGGAGTACGTGGCGAAGCAGGAGCGTCTGACGCCGGAGCTGGTTCGCGAGGAAGTCGCGGTGGGTCGGCTCGTGATTCCCGCCAACCGAGTGCATTTGGCGGGGCGTTTGGAGCCGCTGGGCATTGGCATCGCGGTCAAATGCAAGATCAACGCCAATATCGGCAACTCGGCCGTGACCAGCAGCATCGAAGGCGAGATGGAGAAACTCCATACGTCGGTGCATTACGGCGCCGACACCGTGATGGATCTCTCCACCGGAAACGATATCGACAACATTCGCAAGGCCATCATTGAGGCCTCGCCGGTGCCGATTGGAACCGTGCCGATCTACCAAATGCTGGAGGAGTTGGGCGGCGATATCGAAGATATGCGCGCCCAACATTTTCTCGATATGGTTGAGCATCAGGCCAAGCAGGGCGTCGACTACATGACGATTCACTGCGGCGTGAAGTTGGAGCACCTGCACCTAACCACCCAACGCGTGACGGGCATCGTCAGCCGGGGCGGTTCCTTGATCGCCAAATGGATGATGGTGCATCGGGAGGAGAATCCGCTCTATACGCACTTTGAAGACTTGTGCGATATCATGCGGCAGTACGATGTGACATGGAGTTTGGGCGACGGTTTGCGGCCCGGCTCGATTGCCGACGCCAGCGATGAAGCCCAATTCGCCGAACTCGATGTGCTGGGCGAACTGGTGCTCAAGGGCTGGGAGCGCGGCACGCAGGTTATGGTGGAAGGGCCGGGGCATATTCCGATGGACCAAATCGCCATGAACATTGAACGCCAAATCGAGGTCTGCCACGGAGCGCCGTTTTATGTGCTAGGACCCTTGGTGACCGATATCGCGCCGGGCTACGACCATATCACGAGCGCGATCGGCGCTTCGCTGGCGGGCTGGAGCGGTGCCGCCATGTTGTGTTATGTCACGCCCAAAGAACACCTTGGTTTGCCGAACAACGACGATGTGCGCGAGGGCGTGATCGCTTATAAAATCGCGGCGCACGCGGCCGATGTCGCCCGTGGGCGCCCCGGCGCCCAAGATCGTGACGACGCCCTGAGCAAGGCGCGGTTTGAGTTCGACTGGAACGAACAGTTTCGGCTCTCGCTCGATCCTGAAACGGCGCGTTCCTACCACGATGAAACGCTTCCGCAAGATACCTTCAAGAGCGCCCATTTTTGCAGTATGTGCGGCCCTAAATACTGCTCGATGAAAATCACCGAAGATATTCGCAACATGGCTCAGTCGGGGGAACTGGTGCAGATTCAAGAGCAACTTCAAGATAAGGCGACCACCTAAGGCCGAGATAGAACACCGCCGTCGATTCACGCAGGAGCATTTTTTTGCCGGGGAGATATGGAGTGACGCAGGAAACGCCGGTGCGGGCCGGCGCCGATGAAGCAGATGTGCAGCCGGAAGGCGATGCTTGCGCCGCCGTCGATTTTGCCAATCTGCCGGCGCTGCAATACGATCGCTCGTTCTGGAGCATTACGGCCACTCAGTTTCTCGGCGCCTTCAACGATAATGTCTATAAGCAGATGTTGCTGTTGTTGTCGGTCAATGTGGCCCTGCAGCAGACTGCAACCGGCGCGCCGGCCCAAGGCCGCGATATGCAATGGATCGCGATGCTGGTGTTCGGCGTTCCGTTCTTGCTGTTTTCCGGTATTGCGGGTTTGATTTCCGAACGCTGCAGCAAGCGAACGATCATCGTTCTCTCCAAGGTGGCGGAAGTGGTGGTCATGACGCTAGCCATGCTGGCTTTCATGACCGTGGCTCGCAACGGTTTGCACCCGGTGTTGTTGGTGATTCTTTTTCTGATGGGGGCCCAAAGCGCTTTCTTCGGCCCCGGCAAATATGGCATCTTACCGGAAAAACTACGCGACCAAGATCTGCCCAAAGCCAACGGCGTGATTCTCATGACGACCTTCCTGGCGATTATTTTTGGCACCGTGCTGGCTGGCGGGCTGCTGGACGCCTTTCCCCACGACCTCTGGGTGGGAGCGTCGGTGTGCGTGTTGATTGCCGTGGCGGGCGTGATCACTTCACTGGGCATTCGCCGCGTTCCGCCGGCCGCGCCAAACTTGCCGTTTCAAATGTCATCGTTGGCGATTCCGCCGGAAGTACGGCGGCTATTCAAACGAGATCGTCCCTTGGTGCAGGCGCTCTTGGCCTCCTGTATGTTCTGGTTGGTGGGCGCCATCGTATTTCCCGCCGCGAATGCGTTGGGCGTGAACCAGTACCACAAGTCGGCCGGAGAGGCCAGTTTGCTGGCTGGGGGCGTGGGCGTGGGCATTGCGGTTGGCAGTATCGCCGCCGGTTGGCTTTCAAGAGGACATGTGAACTTCCACGTGATGCGCGTTGGCGCGTGGGGGATTTTTGTTTGCCTCGTGCTGCTCGCGGTTCCTGGCCCCACGGCGCCCCAATTATTAGGGTTTTGGGGCAGCTTGGCGGCCTTGATTCTTATGGGGATATCGACCGGCCTGTTCGCCGTTCCGTTGCAGGTGTTTTTGCAGTCTCGCCCGCCGGCTGGTTTGAAGGGCTGCACGATTGCCGCGATGAATCAGGCCAATTGGCTGGCCATCATCATTGCGGCGCTGCTCTACGGCGCGTTCGATCAAGCCATCCTCATGCTAGGATGGCCCAAGAGCGGAATGTTCGCCTTCACCGCCTTGCTGATGTTCCCCATTGCATTTTTGTATCGTCCTCGGGAAGAAACACTTGCTCCCGCTGCTGAAGTTGAGCGACGTTGAAGGCCGGGCGCAAATGAATAGCATAAGTTAAGTAAGGAGAGGCCATGCTGGGTGTCACGTTAAATTCACAAGAGTACCTCGACCGCTTGCAAGCCGAAGTGGCTCGCGTGGATCAAGAATCGCTGCAACAATGGGCCGACCTGCTCTTCGCGGCCTGGGAGCAGGGGAAATTCGTTTACATCTTCGGCAACGGCGGCTCTGGAACGACGGCCAGCCACATGGCCGAAGACTTGGGCAAAAGCTCGCTGCCCGAAAGCGAACTCATGAACGAAGACCGCAAGCGGCTCAAGGTGCTCAGCCTGACCGATAACGCCGGTTGGCTGATGGCCGTCGGCAACGATTTATCGTACGACCAAATCTTCGTGCAACAGCTTATGAACTACGGCGGTGAGGGCGACTTGGTGATTGCCATCAGCGGCTCGGGAAATAGTCCTAACGTGTTAAACGCCGTCGACTGGGCCAATCGTCATGGACTGACCACCTTCGGCCTCACCGGCTACGGCGGCGGCAAGCTGAAGAAAATGCAGCAACACGGCTGCCACGTGGCGCTCGACGACATGGGCATGGTCGAGAGCATTCACTTGTGTCTTTTCCACTGGGTGCTCAACGACCTCTTCGCGCGCATTAACCAACAAGGCCGGCATGCCGGTTGACGTTTCTCGCCATTGATTGCAGTAAACTCCTTGATACCGCTCACGGTTGAAAATGGCGCCTATTCGTTTAACGGCAAGCCGAAGGCGGCTGCGTTTTGAGCCAGCGCGTATGGGCAAAACAGAAGAACGCAGTCGCCTTCGGCTTGCCGTTAAACGAACCATGGGTAGCCGTGCGAAGTAGAACTGCTGTTATGATGCAAGCGTGGCAACCATGCGGCGCGGGTTATCATTTCGCCGCCGCGAATCGCTGGAGGGAGAAAGCGATGTCGGACGATGTTTCTAAACCAGTTTCTGAACCGGTTTTCGAGCCGTCGGCTCCCGTCGAATTTCTTGATGCGTCGTTCGACGAAGACACAACCGCCTTTCCGTGGCGGCAGCCGGCGGCCGCGGTGTTGCTGGCCGCGTTGGCGGATATCACGATCTTTCGGGGGCATGGCTTTGCCGGACTGGCCCTGCTCTTCGCGCTGGCGCCGTTGTTGTTATGCCTGGGCGTTTTTCGCTTGCGGCGCAAAACCGATATCGTGATCATCGGCGTTTTGCTGGCACTGTTGGCAATCCGACTGGTTTGGTGTGGTTCGACGTTGCTGGCGGTTGCCGGCTTCGGCTTGCTGACCGCCTTCGCAATGACGCTTTCCGGACTTCGTCCTTACGTGTTGGAAACGGCGGTGTTCGCCTCCCAGACCATTTTGGCCGGTTACATGGGGCTCAAGCAGCAGTGGCGCCTGGCCAAATTCGCAAGCCTCCCGTTAAGCCGGATCCGGTGGTTGAACACGTTGTTGCCGGTGGCCGCTTTTGTTGTTTTCGGCGTGTTGTTTATTTTGGCGAACCCTGATTTACTCTCGTCATTTAGCAGCGGCTTGGAGGCGTTCTTTACAACGCTACGCGAGTGGTTGGTCGCGCGGGGGCCGACGCCTTTTGAAATTCTCTTTTGGCTAGCCGTGATCTGGATCGCGACCGGCGCGATTTGCCCCGTGATGCGAGAATCACTACAGCAAGAAACGACGCCGGGCGCCGCAGAGGCGGAGTTATCGCCGTTCAAGCCCGCGCCCGCCATGCTCTTTCTGCCGTATCGGAATATGTTGCTGACCGTGATCGGGCTTTTCGCCGCGTACTTGGTGTTTGAATTCAAGACGCTTTGGTTTCGCGAATTGCCGCCCGGTTTTTATTATTCCGGCTACGCGCACGAAGGCGCTTTCTGGCTGACGGTCGCCTTGGCGCTGGCCACGATGATTCTCTCGCTGGTTTTTCGCGGCGGTATTTTGCACGACCCGCGCCAGCCATCGTTGCGCCGCTTGGCCTGGATCTGGAGTGTGGAGAATATTCTCTTGGCCGCCACGGTGTACCACCGGTTGTCGATTTACGTTGAATTCAACGGCATGACCAGAATGCGGGTGATCGGTTTTTTCGGCATTTCGGCGGTGTTGGCCGGTTTCGCGCTGGTGCTTTTCAAGATCGCCAGGTCGCGAGATTTTGTCTGGCTGGTGCGGCGCCAGTTGTGGGTGTTGGCGTTGGCGGTTTATCTATTCGCCTTGGCGCCCGTCGATGCGATCGTGATGCGGTACAACGTTGCGCGCGTCCTGCAGGGCGATTTGGCGCCGGCGGTGCAGATCAGCGAACATCCGATCGACGCCGAAGGCTTGCTCCTCTTGCCGCCGCTGCTCCAATGCGACGACCAAATCATCAAAGAGGGCGTGCGCGCGTTATTATCTCGGCAGTATGAAATCGCCATTCGGGAAGACGCCAACCAGCAAGACCAAGGTTGGACGGCCTGGCAAGGCTCCCGGCAAATGCTGTTGCAGCAGCTCAAGCAACACCACGCGCTGCTCACCGATTACCAAGACCCGCGCCACCGAGACGCGGCCCACGCCGAATTTCAACGCTACGCGTACCAATGGTATTAGGCCTCGTCTCAAAAGGCTCCTTCGACGCACTGAAGAGCGCAGAAGCCCGGCTTTTTCGAAAAGCCGGGATTCTTGAAACGGGTTTTGAAACGAAGCCTAAGGCAAGGCCGTACTTCCATAACCCCTGGCGCCAAAAGCAGGGGCAGGCCGGAGTGTCTGCCGTGAAAGAGTCTTCCTGTCAATTCGCGTTCGGAAATACGATATAACTTGAGCCCCGAAAAAGAATTTACACCAATGGCGGCATCGGCTATTGTGGGTACTATAGATCGTGAGAATTACGCCTAGCGATCAGAAGGTGCGAACGATGGCCGTTACTGATAAGACCAATACGCTACATCAGATAGTGGTTCACTCGCAATCTGAAACCGAGAGCCGCTAGTGAACACAAACGTTTTTCCAGAAGAACATGAACATGCAGGAGCCTAATACTTGAACCGCGATGAGTTTCAGAAACTATCCGATGAACGCATTCAAGACGCCAAGGCGCTTTTGGCTGCCGCTCGCTGGTCTGGTGCATACTATCTGGCTGGGTACGCGCTTGAATGTGCATTGAAGTCATGCGTCCTTGCGTATGTCGAACGACGAACCGAGATTATCTTTGAAGACAAACGATTCTCCGAAAAATGTTGGACGCACAACATTACAACTCTGGTCAAACAAGCTGATTTGGATGGTGAACGCGAGGTCGCAATTTTAGCGAATGCCCAACTTGGCATTAACTGGTCGGTTGCGAAGGACTGGTCTGAAACAACCCGCTATCGTTTGTCAACGCAGCAACAAGCGGACGGGTTGCTTGACGCGATCACAGATAACTCAGATGGAGTATTGCAATGGGTCAAGAATCACTGGTGAACGAACAGGTCAAGGCAGGCGAAGAGTTTGCCCGCGATTTCAGCAATTATTTCCCTGTTGATGTTGTATTTTGGGTCAATCCCGCCGATTCAGAAGAATGGTACTTGTATATCGCGTCAGCCGAGATTAACGACGACAATATTCGCGATGCATACGGCGAAGTCCTGCGGCGCGCCGGCAAGAACAAAAACCAATGGCTCGACGTATTTCAAGTCAAGCTTCTGAATTCTTCGGATCCAATGGCCGCTCGAGTCATCGAAATTCGAAATCGGTATCCACTGAAAATCCCGACGCGCTACAACGGGTCATCCATTGCAGGCATGGCCATAGATGGCGCTTATATCTATCCACCTATTGCGGCGCCCAGTTCGGCGCCGTAACGCCAGGGCAGAATCAGAAAACCAAGCGGCCGAGGAGAAACAAAACGCCGAGTGGAATGCACCACCAGGCGAACCAATGGAATTTGCCCGATTCCAAGCAGCGCACCAAACCCCATAACGACGCCAAACCGACCAGAAAAGCCACCAGCGTCCCCGCCGCCAAGTACGGAAAGGCCGTGCTTGCGCCTTCTCCCTTGAGCATCGCGACCGATTCCAAAAGCCCCGCACCGGCGATGACGGGAATCGCGAGCAGGAAGGAGAATGTGGCGGCCGAACGAGGAGATAGGCCGAGCGCCATGGCGGCCGTAATCGTGGTTCCGCTGCGCGAAATGCCCGGCAATACGGCAATCCCCTGCAACACGCCAACAAAAAAGGCGGCTCTGGGAGGCAACGCCGGGTATTCACCTTGTCCTTGCTGGAAACGCCTGCCCGCCAAAAGCACCGCGCCGGTGACGAGCAACATCGCCGCCGCCAATGTCGGACTGCCTAGCAAACTCTTGGCCGAAAGGCGGATCGCAAGTCCGATGATCACGGTGGGCAACGTGGCTGCGGCAACGATCAAAATCGCCCGCCGTTGCGTGGTGAGCAGTTCCCAGATCTTGCGGTGGTAGAACACCAGAATCGAGGCCAGCGTGCCGGCGTGCAACACAATATTGACTTCGACCACGTCCAGATTGCCGCTGTCGGGAAACAGGCTCGCGACCAACACCAGATGGCCCGAAGAGCTCACCGGCAAAAACTCCGTCACCCCTTGAACCACCGCCAGCACCAAGACCTGCCAAAGTTGCATAGCGGCTATTGCTCTCGAGGCGCGAGTTTCAAGGGTTGGTCGGAAAGCGGGTCGTGGATCATGATGGCGGTTTTACCCTCTAACAAATCATCGATCACGCAGCCCACGATTTCAGCCCGCCAGCCTTGCGCCAAAGCCGGTTTCTCACCCGATTTTTGCGGGTCGAGGTTCAGGCGGTAGGCCGCCAAGTCGCGTAAATCTTGCACGCCGCCAACGATTCCCGGCGCCAAGTTCGCCGCCCGGCAAATACTCGATAGCGCCGTGTTGAGAAACTGCCCCAGAACGGTTAGTTGCGGCGACGATTTTCTTCGCGCCGATGGCGGACATTCCGATTTCGCCAACGCCAACGCCTTGGCGATGACTGCCGATATTTGCGGAAGCTGTCGTTGCAGGTCGCGACGTTCGAGCCCTCGAATGGAAGAGATTCGAGCTTCGTCCGACGATTGGATTTTGGCCAGTTCGACCATCAAATCGTCTCGCAGTACGCGTTTGGCTGGTGAGTTGCGCGACCGCGCGATGTCGTCTCGCCAGATCCAAAGTTCGCGCAATACGGCCAATGAGCGGCTGGAAAGGTTGGCGATTCCCTTGACGCGCCGCCATTGCACCTGCTGGGTTTCATAGGCTTCCACGCCCGACTGCCACTGCTGCATTTCGTCGTCGAGCCAGGTTGTGCGGCCGAGCCGTTGGAGCCGTTTACTTAAGTCGTCAAAGAGAGGGGCCAAGGGAATGACATCGTGCAGTGCGTAGTCGATTTGCCGGGCGGAGAGCGGCCGCCGCCGCCAATCGGTGCGTGTTTCCCCCTTGGGTAGCGCCGTGCCCAAAATCTTTTGCACCAAATTGGCGAACGAGGCCGGGTATTCGAGCCCCACCAAGCCGGCGGCAATTTGCGTATCGAAAAGATTGGCAGGACGCTTTTTTACGGAGTCCAGGCAAAAACGCAACTCTTCCCGGGCGGCGTGTGCTATGGAAACGTGTTCGCCGTCGGCCAACACGCTCCAAAACGGCGTGAGGTCGTCGATGGTGAGCGGGTCTATCACGGCCAGATGTTCGTCGGTCGCGACTTGGATCAAACACAACTCCGGGCGATAGTTCCCCTCCGACACGAATTCCGTATCGAACGCAATCACTCGCACATCAACCAACGAATGGCAGAATTCCCGCAGTTCTGAATCTTTAGTGATATGTTGATGACGCACAGATGCTTGCACTCTGAGGTGAGCGAGAGTAACCAATGAGAAAATGATACTGCAAGCCCGCCGAAAGGGCTAGGGAACAGTCCTGGATTTACAGACCGGAATTAAAATCCCGGCATTTTGGAAATGCCGGGCGCTTAATTCCGGTTGTGATGAATCTTCTGGTTGTCTTTGCTGATCATCTGTGTGAACTGTCACACCAAAGCACTTCCGGATGAAGCAAAGGCGCAAAATCCGTCGATTACCGCAATGGTAACTCTAACTCGCATTGCAAGCAGTGTGGGGCGCGTCTATCACGGAGGATGGCTGTGGCTCGGAAACTTCATGTCACGAATTTGCTGATGTTGGTAATCATCAGCGGTTGCGCCACGGGACGAAATCTTGGCGTTGCGCAGAGCCAGCGAGGGTTGCCAGACGGAACGCGGTTGGCCGCCGTTGAGAAAACAATCACTTCGACCGATTCCGCCAATCAGGTTGCGGGACTGGCGGAACAGACTCCCGCGGCGCCAACCCGGCTGGCGGCCTATCAGGAGGAAGTTCCATCGACGCACGGCCATGTCGAATCGATCCTCCCGCCCATTTTCGCGACCGACCAAGATCAGCCATTGCTTTTGGGCGATCTCGAAGGGATGGCAACGGCCAACAACCCCACCTTGGTTCAAGCGTTGGCGCAAGTTCAGGCGGCTCAAGGCGCCGCCTACCAAGCCGGTCTTTTCCCCAACCCCGTGGTGGGTTACACCGGTGAACAAATCGGAGTTAATGGCACCGCTGGCGAAACGCAGGGTGGTTTTGTCGCGCAAGAATTCGTCACCGGCGGAAAACTGCGACTGAGCCGCGCCAAGTGGACGCAACGAGCAAGGATCGCCGAAACCAATTTACTCGCCCAGCAACAGCGCGTGCTGAATGATGTCCAAACGCAATTCTATCGCACATTGGCGGCGCAGCGTCTGGTTGAAATCTATGGCGAGTTGCTCGCCAACGGCCAGGACAACCTGAAAACACATCGGGAAATGCTCAACCTTGGCCAGACCAACCAGTCTGCAATCCTGCAAGTGGAGGTTGCGCTACAACGTGATTCCTTGAAGCTGAAGCAGGCTGAAAATGAGTTCCAGCAGGCCTGGCGGACTCTGGTCGCCTTCGCCAGCGTCCCGAACCTCGCTCCCGGAATTCTGGGCGGGTCGTTAGAGCCGGAAGACAAACCGCTCGACTGGGACACCGCGCTATCACACCTCCTTTCATCGAGCCCGGAACTTCAGGCCGCTTGGCAGAAAATCCGCCACGACGAAATCACCGTCGCGCGGGAACGCGCGCAGCCGATTCCGAATCTTCTCACCGACGTCACGGTTGGCCGAAATTTTGAATCTCGTGGCACTACGACCACGGTGAATATCGGAATTCCGCTGCCGATCTTCGATCGAAATCAGGGAACCGTGCAACAGGCTCAGTCCGACCTTGCACAATCGCACGCTGAAGTGCAACGCCTGGAGTTGGAGCTACGCACGCGACTGGCAAATCGGTATCGCGACTACCAAACGGCTTGGCAGCACGTCCAGGCTTATCAGCACGAGATGTTGCCCAAAGCCGAGAAATCGCATCAATTGCTGCACGACAGCTATATGGCGCGCCGCGCCGCGTGGCCCGACGTACTAATCGCCCAACGACTACACCTCAACTTGCGCAAGGAACACATCGACAATCTCATGGCGTATCGAGAAGGCGATGTCGCGATTCGCGGAATGCTGTTGACGGGTGGATTGGCGCCGCCGCCGAGCCCTGTCAGCGGTGGCCATATCGATGCGGTTCCCAAGCCACGGTAGCCGCACGCATCGCGACAAGTTAGGGACCACCCGCAAAACAACCAACAGCACTTCACGCAAGAGACAAGCCATGAGCACTCCCGAAGATCGCAGGAATTTTCTGGCGCAAGGCGCCGCAGCCACCGCAGGGCTGTTCGCTGCAGGCACGGCGTTGGGCCAACAACCGGAAACGGCGCCCCTGAGTCCGCAGAGCGAGGAATTTCCCCGCATGCACGCCGGCCAAGGCGGACCCGTCAACTCTCCAACGGATCGAGGCAAACTGGTCAACGGTTTTCGACCAGAAAACCAGGCGCCCGTCACGATGATCACGCCCGACTTAGCGAAACTACCCTTCAAAATGGTGAACGGGGTCAAGGAATTTCATCTTCGCCCGATGCCAGTCCAGCAAGAATTGCTGCCTGGGCAAACATTTCATTTCTACGGCTACAACGGAACCATGCCGGGACCGACCATTGAAGTGAACCAGGGAGACCGCGTTCGCGTGGTCGTTCACAATGAACTGCCCGAAGCCACCACCGTCCACTGGCACGGGCTTGAATGCCCCAACGACATGGACGGCATCCCCTTCGTCACCCAGAAAATGATTGCTCCAGGAGCCGTTTTCGTTTACGAATTCACGGTGCATCAGGCTATTAGCATGGCCTACCATGCGCATGTCGGCATGCAAGAGGCTGCAGGCTCTGTTGGCATGTTTGTCAGCCATCCGAAGGTTGCTCCCAATCCTCCGGTTGATCATGATTTCGGCCTTCTGCTGCAACAGTTCAACATCGGCCCGAACAGCGATGTTGTCAACACAATGGCCATGGACTGGAATTACCTCACGATCAATGGCCGCTGCGGTCCCTACACGACTCCGCTACTCGTACGGTTGGGGTCGCGTGTGCGAATGCGGTTCTTTAATTTCAGTACGCTTCATCAGCACCCGCTGCATTTTCACGGCCACACCGGCTGGCTGACGGGAACCGAGGGCGGGCGCATTCCAGAATCGGCTTGGTTGCCTCTGAATACGGTGCGTATCGGCATCGGTGAAATTCGGGAGGTCGAGTTCGTGGCGAACAATCCCGGCGATTGGGTCATGCATTGCCACATGTTCCACCACACTTCAAATCATATGGTGAGTCAGGTCGGTCCGCACATACGCGACCCGAAACTGGAAGCGTACAAAGATATTCCGGTCTTCCCGCAACTCATGCAGGGCAAAAAACCGATGAATCGGCCAATGATGAAAAAACTTGGCGGGCGTCGTGAAACCCAAGGCATGGCCGACCAATGGTTCAAAGGCAGCAAAGGCATGATGACCATCATCCGCGTGCTGCCAGACGACCTCTACGCCAAAATCACGCAAACCGACCTACCGATACCCGTCGGCGCCAGTCTGTTTTCAGAGATGTGAGACGATAGCCGTCCGAATGGCGAAGCAACATCTGCTTCCGAATGGTTCATAAAGCCCGCATGATTGCTGCACGTCTGCGGCGTGTTTTCCTTGGCATCAGCCATGGAGTTTTTCGCTGCTCGCTTGAGGACGGCTCCAACAATAATACCTTCTAACACCTTGGTAGGTCAGCATCAAACTCCGTGTTTGAAACGCCAAACAGGGGTTATGTTAGGAGCTCTAAGAGGCAATCGCTTCTCGACACGCTCCTTACTCAATGCCTTGCTTGCGGTAGCTGAGGTCGAGCAGATCGATAGGATGCATGATTTTCAACCCCAGCCGGCGGCGGCGAATTCCGGCGGCGGCGAATTTCACGCGCGATCTGCAAGGTGCAGCCGGTGTTGGCCGTCGCGATAATGCGTGCTCCGGTGGCGTCAATATGATCGACCTTCCGCCGCACCAACTGTTCGGCCATTTCGGGTTCGGTCAGGTTATACGTTCCGGCGGCGCCGCAACACAGCTCTGATTCGGGCAGGTCATGCAGGCGGAGTCCTGGAATTTTTTTCAGCAACGCACGCGGCTGCTCGCGCACGCCCTGCGCGTGCGCCAAATGGCAGGCATCGTGATAAACCACGTCGACCGGCAACCGACCCACCGGCCGCTTGAGCCCCAATGCGATCAGGAATTCGCTGACATCCCGCACCTTGCCGGCAAACGTCTCCCGTAAGACCTGCAAATTTTCCGGCGTTTGGCTGTCCTCTTCATGCGTAGCGCCGCCGTCGGCAGGAGCGGTGTTTGGAACCGCCCCATGGCGGTCCCAATGATGGCCATAGTCTTTGAGCATGGATCCGCAACCCGCGACATTCACGATGATGGCGTCAAGGTCGTTCGGAAAAGCGGCCGCGTTGGCGTCGGCCATATCGCGGGCGGGCGGCGAATTTCCGGCGTGGAAGTGAATGGCGCCGCAGCACTGTTGCGTTCGCGGCGTGATCACGTCACAACCATTCTCCTGCAAGACACGCGCCGTCGCCCAATGCGTGGGCCGAAAGAGAACATCGGCCACGCAACCGGTGAACAGTCCGACCCGCGCCCGCCGCCGGCCTTTGGCGGGCAGGAATTCCGGCAGCGGCGGCAATGGCTTGGGAATCTTGGGCAACATCGTCACGACTTGACGCAACCGCGAAGGCAAGAGCGAATAAAGACCCATCGCCTCCGCCAGATTGGCCAGCCCCAACTTCTGCGCGATGCGCGCCGGCAGCATGCTCCAACGCAACCGCTCGCGATACGGAAAGAGTCCGAACAACACCCAGCGATAAAACCAATCGGGCCGCGCTCGGCCGGGCGCCCCGTTTGGCGCCAACTGCCGCATGGCCACGCGAAACGGTTCGATCAGGTTGCCGTACTGCACGCCGGAGGGGCAAGCGGTTTCACAGGCCCGGCAATCGAGGCAAAGATCTAAATGGCGTTCCACGTTGGGCGTCAGTTCGAGGCGTTGGTCGGTCACGGCGCGCATCAAATAAATGCGGCCGCGGGGGCTGTTGTTTTCATCGCCGGTTTCGATATATGTCGGACACGAAGCCGTGCAAAGGCCGCAATGCACGCAGTCGAGAAACAGGTTGTAGTCGATCGCGGCGCCGGGGTTTTCCGCAGCGCCGGTTTCACGAAGATCAGCAGAAGCCATGTTCAACTCGATATTCAGTTCGCGGTTTGATCAAACATAGACGAATCGCCCAGGATTCAGCAGGTTTTGCGGGTCGAAACGCTGTTTGATGGCGTTCATCCAGCGATGCGCCGCCGTGCTGCCTCCCCATACGCTTTGGTGCGTTAATTCGGTGGTCGGGGCGCAAGACAGCAAAGTCAGGTGTCCTGCGAACGCGGCGGCGGCCGGTTGCAGTTTCGCCACCAGCGTGCGAGAGAGGCCATCGGCGGGGAACTCGGAAAATCGCACCACGACCACTCCCTCGGCGCGGGCCTCAAAGGAGCAATTTGGGTCGATCTCGCGAGCCGCTCGCACAAACGGCGCCATGCCCCGCGGCGCCAGCGAAGCCTTCACCACCAACGGCGAAACGCGTTCACCCTCTTTCACGGCGGCGCTGAAATCGGCAGCGCTGAAATTGGCCATACCGCGCCACAGCGAGGCAGTGTTTTTGTCGGCCAGCGCAACCGGCTCGGCCTTGCAAAGCGGACGCCACTGCTCGATGAGTTGTTGTTGCATCCAATCGACATCGTCGGCTTGGCCTTCCAGCCCGGCCACGAAAACGCCGCCTGAGCGGTTCTCAGCGGGCGTGCGTTCGGCTAATTCCATTTCGGCCAAAGCCGGCTCGCTCGCCCAAGCCCGGCCTCCTAGGAATTCCACGGCGGTGGGAGTCGCGGTAGTGCTGGCCAGGGTGTTGAAGAGGGCGTCGGCCATGGTTTCGTCTTCGACCGGCGCCGCGACAAACACCGATTTTTCAACCTGCGGAATCACTCGCAGCGTGACTTGCGTGATCACGGCCAACGTTCCCAGGGAGCCGGTAAGCAGTTTACAAAAGTCGTAACCCGCGACATTCTTCACGACGCGTCCGCCGCCCTTGAAAGCCAAACCAGTTCCGTCGACGGCCTGAATGCCAATGACAAAATCCCGGATCGCGCCGCAACCGAATCGGCGAGGGCCGTTCCAAGCCGTAGCCACGATTCCGCCGATCGTGGCCCGTTCTTCGCAGGGAACATCGAACGGCAAACGCTGATTTTCGCTGGCGAGTGTTTCTCGCAGTTCTTTCAAGCTGACGCCGGCTTCCACCGTGATGGTCATATCGCGGGCGGGGTAGTCGACCACGCGCCGCAGGTTTTGTAGCTCCAGCCCCCAACCTTCCTGCTTGGCCGGCAGGCCGAATTCCAAACTGGTTTCTCCGCCCAGCGGATAAATGGCCGCGTTCTCTTCGGCGGCCCGCCGAATCAGTTCAGATACTTCTTGTTGGGTTGTCGGCGTCAGGCGTTCGACAAGCGGTAGGTCCACGGCAATCGTACTCACGTTGTTAGACTCATCTCAACGAACGAGCTCTTGTCTGCTGATGCTCAAAATGCTCAAACAACCAAATCCAAACGGCCAAGCTCCCCAATAATGTACTGTACAATCGGTAAGATGTCGCCATCGTCTACCTTCCCAGCAGTTCCTTGAACGAACGACGATCCACCAGATTCGGCAGCCGGTGCGTGTTTTCGTTCTGCACCCAGAGATGTTCGGAATGGAACCAGGCGCCGTTGTTCGCGCCGCCGCGAACAATCAGCGGAAGCGCTTCGCCGGCGCCGCGCCCCGCCGCGTGGCGAATGTCGGACCAGCCGCTTTGCATCGAAACGAACACCGCCACCAACGAACCCTGCTCGTTCGAGAGTACGACATCGGCGGCGCCGTCGTGGTTGAGGTCGATCAGCCGAAGTCCGGCGTCTTTTCCGTTGGCGTCGACGAACGCCGCTTGGTCGGGAAGGCGAAAATTTGCAGGCGCCCAACTGTTCTTGTCAGCTCGCCAGACAAACACCTGATTTTGCCTTGCGTTCGCCACCAGGAGTTCGGTTTGGCCATCCAGATCGAGGTCTCGTAGACGCAGGCCTTGGTCTTGCCCGACGCGTTGCGTGGCCAGCGGTTCACCCTGAATATCAAGGCCCGACAAAAGTTCGCCCGCCACCGACCAGCGATCTCGCTCGAATCGCCAAGCGGCCAGTTTTTCGTTCCGCATGCCGAAGGCGATCACCTTCCCGCCCACCACGCCGAAACGCACGCCCGTCGCGCGGCTTTCGCCGGTGACAACTTCGCCAGTGACGATTTCGGCCGGAAAATCGAATTCTTGCCAACGGTTTTTGTTGGCGTTCCAGAGACGCGTCCGACGCTGGTTGGAGTTGCCAATCACGACATCCAAAAAACCATCGTCGTTCAAATCCAACAGCCGCACGCCGTTATCGGCGCCGTTGGAGGAACGAATCGGATTGCCCGCCAACAGATGCGCGTTCAAGCGTTGGTGGGCCTCCTGAAAGTTGAGGAACTTGACGCGTTTTCCATAACGCTTCACGGCATGATCGATCAGCGCCACCACCTGATCGTTGCGAATCCAACCATGAGGATGAAAAACCAAGTTGAACACGCCGCGTTTGATCACGGTGGCGTCGAGCGCAAGTTTCAGATCTCGAACGGTGTCGGGATTGAACGGCTTTTGCACATGCTGGGCCTCCCAATCGCTGGGCACGACACAGGGAAACTGCCAGGACTGCCGCCCAATCAAATACGGGTAAGGATAGTTTTCGATCGTATTGACAAACGATTGGAAAGGCGTGTAACGAAGAAACCGTTCGTTGCCGTGCTGGTCGAGCGTGATTTCGCGGGGCAGGTCGGCGTCGGCGGACGTGAAAATATTGAACACCGAACTATCGAGCGAAAGGAAATTGCCGCGCTCGGTGGCGGTGTTGAAAATTTCCGTCCAAAAGCGCGGGCTGGGCGTGTTGAGGGAATCGCAACAGGGCATGCGAAAGGCGACCGGCGAATTGCCGGGAATTTCGGCCATCAGGTCGACACAACGTTCGTAGGTTTTTTTGGCCTTGGCGAAATCGGCGTCTTTCAAACAAGGGCAAGGATGATCGTAGGTATGCACCTCTATACTGAGCCCTTCCTCCAGCCAACTTTTCAGTTGCGGGTCGGCGGGGTCGACGCGGTTGCTCATGATGCTGACCGCCGCCCGGCCATCGATTTTTTTGAGCCGATCGAGAATGGGCCGCAGGTAGGCTTCGTATTTGGCGGTGTCGCGCATGTCGTCAATAGCCAGCACCACCACGGCATCCACCCCTTCTTCGCCCACCCACTGCGGCGTGGTTAGGCGAGGAAAATCGGCGCCCACGTAATAGGGATCAAGAAATGCGTCGAGATACGTCAACCGGTTGCCATCGCCTCCATGCAACGGCCCGCTCAACACCGCCAACAAACAACTCGCCAGGGTAAAGGTGAATGATCGCGCCATGTTGATTTATCTCGAGGTTGCAACGCAACTGCGTTTGGTGGGAAGACAATTCTATTTTACTCAAAAGCCAAGGTGCGGTTCACCCCGGCAGACGAGCAAGGGCGCCCGTCTTACGCACCTGCCGAATAATTAGCGCCACCGCCCCCCCGGTTAGGTGGTCGCAATCGCACTATCGGCAAATGGTCAACGCAGGTAGAATATGCCAGCGTGTGCCGACCGCCGAGGCGTTTCTTTTCGCGGTCGATATTTTTCTCGTAAGTTGTTGCTCTGTACTATGTTGCGATATTGGACCGCTGGTGAGTCGCACGGTAAGACCTTGCTCGCAATGGTCGACGGATTCCCCGCCGGGCTGCCGATCAATACTGAACTGATCGACGTCGAACTCAGCCGTCGGCAGGGAGGCTATGGACGCGGCGGTCGGCAGCGCATCGAAACCGACCGCGTCGAGGTGCTCACCGGAATCTGGAAGGGCCAATCGCTGGGCAGCCCGATTGCGCTGCAAGTGGTTAATCGCGACTACAAACTCGAACGTCTTGACGATCTCGACCGCCCCCGCCCAGGCCATGGCGATCTGACAGGCGCGATCAAATTCCTTGGCCCGATTCGTGGCATTCTCGAGCGGGCCAGCGCGCGGGAAACGGCGGTCCGGGTGGCGGCGGGCGCCTTGGCTCGGCAACTGCTGGAACACTTTGGCATCCAAACGCTGGGGTATGTGGTGGAATTGGGCGGCGTCGATGTTTCGGCTCCGGCTGGGCCGCTGGCCAAACAGAAGGAACTGCGAGACAAAAGCGAGATCTATTCGTTGGCGCCGGCGTGCGACGCCGAAATAAAAACGCTGATCGACGATACCCGCAAAGCGGGCGACACCCTCGGCGGCGTGGTGGAAGTTCGCGTGGAAGGCCTGCCGTTTGGACTTGGCACCCACACCCAATGGGACCTCAAACTCGATGGCCGCATCGCGCAAGCCGTGATGGCGGTGCAGGCCATTAAGGGCGTCGAAATTGGACTAGGCTTCGAAGCGGCCCGGCGCGTCGGTTCGCAAGTTCACGACCCCATCGTTTACGACGCCGCGCAGATCGATCAGCCGCATCTAGGCTACACGCGTCCGACCAACAACGCCGGCGGTTTGGAGGCCGGCATGACCAACGGGCAACCGCTGGTCGTGCGGGCGGCCAAAAAACCGATTAGCACCTTGGCCCAGCCGCTGGGCTCGGTGAATCTGAAAACCAAGGCGTCCGACGCGGCGGCCTACGAGCGAAGCGATGTGTGTGCCGTTTCGGCGGCCAGCGTGATTGTGGAAAACGTGGTGGCCTTCGAAGTGGCCGCCGCGCTGGTGGAGAAATTCGGTAACGACAGCATTACCGAAATGGAGGCGCGTTGGCGCGTCTTCCACGAATTGGCCCGAAAGCGGTAGCGTTTTGAAACCGTAGCATTTTACCGACCCTTCGAGAAATAAGAGCGCGGGGCATGGCGTCAAACAAAAATCGTGTGCTGTGTCGGATGGCCTTCTTGGTCTTTTGCCTGGGGCCGACGCTGTTCGTTTTCGGCCTAGCCGGACGCGGCCGACTTTGGGGGCGAAACACCGTTCTTCTCGGGCCAACCCTCGACGACGTCGAATTCGAACTGCACCGCCTGACCGGCCTCTCGGCGAAAGTGGGCGGCGTCGAAGGTTTGCAACCGGGCGTCACCCGGCTCAGCGAAGTATTGTTCACCGACGTCGAAACGGGTCAAACCATCGCCCGGCTGCCTCAAACCGATCTGGCGTTCACCGCCGAGGGATTGGTCGTGATCAGCGAAGACGTCCAACTCGAACGGTTGCAGCCTCTGGTGGCCAGCCTGCTGGAGCGAGGACTGCGCAGCGCCGCCGAGACGCCCACGATGCGCATCTCTTCTTCGCTGGTTACGCTCCACGAAGCTGAAATCACGCTTCGCGATTGGTCGCTGGTGGTTCAGCCAGGGCGGGCCGAAATGCAATTCGCCCTGGCGGGGCAGGCGGCCGAGAAATTGATACGCGTTACAATCGAACGCATCGCCGCTGGCGAATCGTTCAAGACCCGCATGCGTCTGGAAACCGGCGGGCAACCGCTGCCGTGCAAACCTTGGTTTGGTATGTTTCCTTTTTTGAAGGCGTTGGGCGAGCAGAGCGCGTTCACTGGCCTGATCTGGATGGAGGAGTCGGGGGGCGAGTGGACAGGAGAAATGGAAGGGCGTTTGCAAGATGTCAACCTTGATCGGTTGGTCAGCGACCAACTGCCGCACAAGTTGAGCGGAATCGCGGAGGTCGACCTCGCGCGTTGTCTGGTGCGGGAAGGCCGCATTGTGGAAATTGCCGGCTTGCTCAAGGCGGGGCCCGGCGTGATCAGCCAGAGTTTGTTACAAGCCGCCAAGCAGTCGATGCGCTTCGCGCCCAGCCGCCGATTGGCCGAACTCCAGCCGGAACTCGCGGAACTCCTTCCCTATGAAACGCTCAACGCGGCGTTCGCGTTTTCACAAGATGGCCTGGAAATCGCCGGCCGCGCCGACAACCAAGGTACGTTGCTGATTCTGAAAAACCCTGAACTTCGTTTGTACGACGATCCAAAATCGGCGGCCACGATCGCCGATTTCATCCGCATGTTGGCGCCGGGCTCAGAGCTACAAGTTCCCGCCACGCGGGAAACCAACCGGCTGCTGCGAATTCTTCCCGCTCCGCCGGCCAAGGCAGGCGCCGATTCCAAAGGCCCGCCCCGCGCACATGTTCGTCTGGGCGGCGGGCAATAAGGAGCGTTCGCGGAACGACTGTCTTATCGTCGCCTTTCGTTCCGCGAAAGTTGCGTTTTTTCGCCGAGCGAAAGGCGACACTCATTATTCGAACGCGCCTAAGCCGAATTAAAATCCGGGCATTTTGAAAATGCCCGGATTTTTTGAACTACCACCTTTAACTTATTTCGAGACCTGTTCTTAATGGCTATGACCCTTTCAGGATATAAAACCAAAGCCGCCGTCCTTCGCTTCGGCTTTGCCTGCGCTGGCCGGAACTGCGTGTCAATATGTAGTCGAAGCCGTTGTCTGGGTAAACTTTCGTCGCACTGAAGCCGGCGAAAAATCGTGTTGATACAACGCACGCGTTTCGTGAGTTCTCAAAAGATGCTGCGCTGATCCGGGAAACGCAGAGCGACGGAAGTCGCCTTCCATGAAATCTTCGCGGCGCCTAGAATCGAAGCGTGAACCAACCCGCCGCTATTTCAGGTCGCGACGCCGACGCCGCATTCTTTTGGGGTTGTGTCTGCGCGTTTACGGCGGCTATCGGTTACACGGCGGCGAATATCTGCTTACGAGCCGTGACGCATCTGGATCCGTTTTGGGTTTCCGCGGTGAAATCGTTTCCTACCGTGGCCTTGGCGGCGCCGTACCTGCTCGCGACGGCGGTCAGCGGCGAGCGCGTGCTTCCCACAAAACGCATTTTCGGAATGATTGTGTTGGCCGGCCTCTTCGGCCAGTTGGGTGGGAATGTCTGCTTCCAATGGTCGTTGGGAGTTATTGGCATGGCGCTCGCGGTGCCGATGACGCTCGGCTCCTTGCTGATCGGCGGCGCCGTGCTAGGACGCATGTTCCTGCATGAGCCGGTTTCGCTACGCATGACGGCGTCGATGGCGGTTTTGGTGTTTTCGATTTGCGTGCTCAGTTTCGGCGCCGCCGATGCCTCAATGGCGGTCCGCGATGGGAGCGGTTTGAGCAGCCAAATCGTGCTGCTGGGCGTGGGCGCTGCTGTCTTGTGTGGATTCTCCTACGCAGTGCTGGGCGTCGTGATTCGCCACGGCGTGACAGGCCGCGCCAGTATTTCGACCACGCTGTTTACCATCGGCATGATTGGAATGACGGTGCTGGGCGGGCTGTGTTACCAACGCCTCGGCTGGGAGGGAATGCTGGCAACCAGCGAAACCGACTTCGCCATAATGCTCTTGGCGGGCATTTTCAACGCCGGCGCGTTCCTGGCTCTGACCAAGTCGCTGCAACTGATTGGCGTGACCTACGTCAACTCCCTGAACGGCTGTCAAACCGCGTTGGCCGCTCTGGGCGGCGTGTTGATTTTTGGCGAACCGCTCTCGGGAACGCTCTGGCTGGGCACGGCTCTGACTGTCGTGGGACTGCTGATGATGAAACGCCCGGCAACCGCCGCACAACCGCCGCATCGGCGGCTTCGTCCGAGACGGATGCGGAATTGCCGCCAGAGCCGGCGTTGCCCGCCTTGGCGGCGGCGGTTGAAACAGATTGACTTCGCGAATCAGCCTGCTCTTTCATAGTGCCATATAACGCTTGCTCAGCGTCCCATCGAAAGCAGCAAGGATTCTCGGGTTTGCAGGTGGCGGAAACGGTCTTCCAGTTCGCCCAATTGTTGCGACATCCAGCCGTCGAATTCGGCCAGACTGGCCTCGTTCACGCAGATCGGCTCTTGCAGGGCGCCTTTCGCATCG
>QIKY01000386.1 GCA_003233175.1 Planctomycetaceae bacterium
TTCAAGAAGTCGGTCGACCAATCGTTCATACGCCAGAGGACGATCGTCGTTGACAAAGGCGGCAATTTGCCGGGGCGTCGGCGGCAGACCGTGCAAATCGAAATACAGACGGCGCACCAACGTCGGACGATCGGCCTCCGGCGTCGGCGTGAGACCTTTCTCTGCGAGCTTCGCTTGAATGAAAGCGTCGATCGGATTGGCGCCGCCAGACGCGCCGCCCTTCGCCACAGGAACAGGCGGTCGGTGCAAAGGCCGTAACGACCACCAGTTCAGGTCAGACACTTGCGGCGCGGCAAGGCTGAATTTTTCGGGCCAGTGGGCGCCGTCGTCGATCCACTGGCGAAGGATGGCTATTTCGGCGGCGGATAACGGCTCGGCGTCCTTGGGCATCTCGGCTTGGCCATCGACCGGAGTGAGCACCTCGATTAAGTGGCTCGCATCGGCGTCGCCGGCTTCGATATATTCATCTTCGAAGGCGGCCTCGGCGGTTTGTAGCGAGAACTCGCCTTTGCGTTCGGCGTCGTTGTGGCAACTCAAACAGCGCCGCTGCAAAATGGGCGCCACGCGATTGCGGAAGTGGCCATCAGCCGCCAACGATTCAGCGGCCAACAACTCCGCCGCCGATCCAAGCAGCAAGCAACAAGTTACGAGCGTCGCCCAAGAGGTGGATATCTGAATCACGGCGCTCCGATGTCCTTTGCGAGGCAAGTAGGAGTTCATGCTTGAGTATGCCAGAAAAACAGCCTGAAGGCTGAACTCCAACGGCGCGTAAACATCCGTTCAAAAGGGATGTCCCAGAGGGGCGGTGTTTTAGTACCTCCAGTTTTCAAAACCGGAGAGTTTTTTGCAGCAGATTGCTCCGAAACTATTACGCCGCGACACTTTAGGGCGAACAGTGCAAGTCGTGAAAAGCGGAGATGATTTGCCGGGGCAATCGTTCGTATTGAGAACAAAGGCGGCCCGCCGGTCGCGATGGCCAACCGGTTCGCCAAAACGCCGGGCATCGGGCGAGCGCGGGATGGTCCCCTAGCCATCGGCCAGTTCGGCCAGGGCTTCGTCGGGGATATTAAAATTGGCCGACACACTCTGGACGTCGTCGTGATCGTCGAGCATTTCCATGAGTTTGAGTACTTTGCGGGCAGCGCCCGTTTCCAAATCGACGGTATTATTCGGAATGCGAGTGAGCTGTTTGGAGATGGTTTCAATTTCGGATTTTTCCAACGCCGCGCCGACGTCCATGTAGCTGTCGGGGTCGCAGAGCACCTCGAAGCTGTCGCCTTGCTGGCGGACATCGTCGGCGCCGGCTTCGAGCACAATGTCCATCAGGCGTTCTTCGTCGACGGCGTCGGCGGAAACAATAAACAGGCCCTTGCGGTCGAACATCCAGGCGACGCAGCCGGTGGCGCCGAGTTTTCCTCCGCTCAATTCAAAGATCTTGCGTACTTCGGGCGCGGTGCGGTTTCGGTTGTCGGTCATGATGTCGATAATAACCGCCACGCCATCGGGGCCATAACCTTCGTACACGATTTCCTCCAGGTTCCCGCCAGCTAGTTCGCCGGTGCCTTTTTTAATTGCCCGGTCGATGGTGTCCTTGGGCATACGCCCCGCCTTGGCGTCGGTAATTGCCTGACGTAGTCGAATATTGGCTTCGGGATCGCCGCCGCCAATTTGAGCCGCCACGATAATCGCCTTCGAAAGCTTGCTCCAGAGCTTGCCCCGCTTGTTGTCGATCAAAGCCTTCTTGTGCTTGATACCCGCCCAATGGGAATGACCCGCCATGCTATTTCTCCACGTGTTATGTATGACCGACAAACGGAATGTGAAATACTATTTTGTGGGCGGACGCCGTTTGAGTTTCGCCGCTACTTTTTCCCGCTCCGCGGATTGGTCGGTTGCGGCAAAAGCCTGCATCGCCCGGCGCCAGGCGTCTTGCGCCTCTTGGTGTGCCTTGGTTTGCCAGAGCGCATCGCCGAGATGATCGAGAATCACGCCGGCTGGGTGTTCGTCGGAGGCGACCGACTTCTTCAACGCCACCACGGCTTCGTCGTAACGTTGCAACTGGAACAGCGCCCAACCCAGGCTATCGAGGTAGGCCGTGTTGTCGGGTTCGGCCAGAACGGCGCGCGCCACCATCCGATAGGCGCGTTGCAAATGCAAACCTTGTTCCGCCCACAAATAGCCCAGGTCGTTCATCGCGGCGATGTCTTCGGGGTATTCGTCCAATACCTGCTCCAGCCATTCAACCGCCGCCGCCTGGTCGTTCTCTTGGACGGCCAAATTCGACAACGACAGCCGAGCCTGCCGCATGGCGGCGCGAACGCCGGCGGCGGCGTGGTCTTGATCGAAATTGTCGAGCAGTTTTTTGTAACTCTGGACGGCGTCTGAATTGCGATGTGCGTGGTAGTAGATCCAGGCGATGCGGGCTCGATATTCGACGGAGGCAGGGTCGAGGGTGACGGCCATTTCGGCCGCGCGCACGGCGTCATCGGTTTTCTCGGCCATGGCGAGCGCTCCGGCCAAATAGTGATGGTAGTCAGCAAGATTCGCCGCCTGCTGGTTTTCGTCGATCAACTGCTTGAGCGTCGCGACGGCGTCCGCGGCGCGTTCGGCCAGAATAAGCTGCACGCTCCAAGTGAAAAGCAGGCCTTCGCGGGCGATTTTTTTGCTTTTCAAGGCGTGTTGAAAAAAACGCCGCACATCTGAAAATTGTTCGTCGGCCAGGGCAAGGTAAGCGGCCGCCAGGGCGACTTCCGGCGAGAGGGCGTTGGCCGCCTCCCGTTTTTTCGCCTCTTCGATCAACTGCTTCCGCATTTTCTGATCGGCCAAGAGTTTTTTGACCGGCGGGCCCAGCGAATCGAGCGAGATCGTGCCGGCCACGGCTTGCCCCAGAACGTCGAGCAGGGCCGCCGATTGCGTGCTCTGATGTAAAACCTCGATCAGCCCCTGGTAGGCTTGCAGCGTCGGCGCGGCTTCGATCTGACCTCGATAGAGAGCCTCGGCCTGTTTGAACCTTTTTAGTTTCATGCACTGCTCGGCGAGAAAGTACGCCAGCGGCCGATTGTCGGGATCGTTCTGGAGAAGCGTTTCCATTCGCGTGATGATTTTTTCCGCCGCAGCATTCTGATCTTCATTTTTCCGCGCAACCAGTTTGGCGTACAGGTCGTAAACTTCGAGTCCGCCGGCTTGTGATTTTGTCGAAAAATACTTTTCCAAAAAGCCGAGGGCGGCGGCGTTATCGGGCCTTTTTTCCGCCACGCGGGCGCGCTGCAACAGCAGCAAGGCCTGATCAGGCTTGCGCCGCTGCACTTTTTCAAACATCGTTAGGGCGTCATCGAATTTTCCGGCTTGAAGAAAACTCTCTGCCAGCAAGGCGTAAATACTTTGGGCGTCGCCCTGAAAGGCTTTATGCAACGATTCCTTCAAGGCATACTTTTCAGGGTGTTCGAGGGCGTCGCGAACGATCGATAAATTCTCCGCCGACTTGGCATAGTCTTTTGTGAGAAAATAGAGCCGGCCCATTTCCCAGTGGAGCAGCAGGGCGTCGAGCCCCTTTTTCTCGCCGGCATTCTTCTCGGAGAATTTTTCGTATAGCTTCAACGCGCGCTCCCAGTCGCGTAGTTGGGCCAGATAATTCGCCAACTGGCGCAACGCGGCAAATTCTCCCGACCCGTGCTCCGCCGCCAAAACCGCGTATCGGGCGGCCTCCTGGAAATGCCCCCGTTGGACCGCAACTAAAACAATTTCGTTCAATAATGAAGTGGCTGCGGAATCGTAGCGCCAGGCGCGCTCCATGCGGCGCAGCGCGCCATCCAGATCGTCGCGCTGCAGGAGCAAGCGGCCAAGTGCGTAATGGGCGGCTGCCTCGATTCGATCAAGGTCTGCTTCGCTACGCGTATTGCGAGGCGAAATGGGCGGTATGGGGTCGGTAAATTCTCCGCCGGGCTGCGAAACCCTCGAATCAGCCGCTGGCGGCGCCGGCTCTGCTTGGGCGGTCGCCTCGATTCCCCAACCGAAAAGCAGCAGCAGGGCAAATGTAGGATTCAGTTGCATCACGAATACCTCAATGGCATTTCCAGGAGGTCGCCGGTGCGCGGTTTATCGGAAAAACGAAAAACCGAACGCGGTGGGAAGTTATCGAGGCTTGCTTTTGGATATCCGTTTCGTGGCCGACTTCTTCTTCACTTTTTTGGCCTTTTTGACCGCCGTTTTTTTTGACTTTTTCACAGCCGACGACGAAGCGGTTTTTTTCTTGGGCGGCGCTTTAGCGGCGGTGTTTTTCGCGGGCGCCTTCTTCGCCGAAGACTTTTTGGGCGCTGTTGCGGCGGCGGGGTTTTTCGCCTTATCGGAAGATGGCGCCCGAGCGAGTTGTTCTTTCCGCTTGGCCGCTCTTTTAGGCAGCCGCTCTTTTGCGTCAGGCGCTATTTCGAGGAAAATATCCTTGACGCGCGTCGAGTGGGGCGAGGCGTGAAAATCGGCCGCGAGCTGGTGTAACAGCGAACCAAATTCCGCGCCCTTGGTCTTGGGGATAGCTCGCTCCAACCCTGGAATGCGAAGCTCTTGTCGATCGGATTCGCTGGCGATTCCCAATACCTCGAACGTATTGAAGGCGCTGGCGTCGATCGGAATCGAATGTCCGCCCAAGGCCTGCTGCGTCGTATACGACAACACAAAAGGGGTGATGCTTCGATACTTCGCCATCTCTTTCACCGAAACACCCTGGTTCTGCTTCTTCAAGTGCTCTAGGTCGAAGGTGTAGTAGGTCTCGAAAATGGACTGCAACACATGCTTCAGGATCGAGGCGGCGCACACCGGGTCGGGCAAGCCGCCCATGCTCTCAGCGAGTTCCGTGACAGTCGTGACACGAACCTCGTTCCAATCGAAATACATTTCCTGAACGCGGGCGAATACATCTTCCGCCTTTTCGTAAGATGCGTTTTCCAGGCAACAAGCGAACAGAATATGGTCCAGGACATTGCGATCCAACGGCGCCGCGACTGGCGTGTAGTGTTTTTTGAGAACCTTGTGGGTTTTGGTTAGCAGCGAGGCTCGGTTGGTTGTGGCCATTCCTGTGTTAATTCTTTGGGAGCGATGTTTGCGGAAGAACGAAGGCGAGATGTTTGCGATTGGCGGCGAGGTTAGCAGCGTTCGGGACTGTTCTTTAACGCCGTCTCCAGGATTGGGCAAAGCCATTTGTCGTTAGTTAATGGTTATTTGTCATTGGCTATCTGTTTGCCGCGCATCTTGGTTTCTCTTTCTCCGATGACAAATGACTAATGAAAAATAACTATTGATAAATTTCTTCTTTTGCCTATGGAATGGTCTTGAAATAAGTTACCGGTTGTAGTTCAGAAAAGCCCGGCATTTTCAAAATGCCGAGCTTTTAATTCGGCATGTAAATTCGGGACTGTTCCTACGCAAATCAGGCAATTATTTCTCGAACGGTCCTTATGGGGCGGAGTCGGTTTCGACCGGCGGATCATCACCGCCAGCGTTTAAGTCGGGAGACGTATCGTCGCTAGTGATAGCATCGTCGCGAGCAGTATCTGGAGCCTCCTTGGGGAGCACTTCTTCCAGGATTCGGTTGATCGCTTCAGCGTTTTCGCTGCCTTTATCAAGCACGAATTGCAATTTGGGCGTGTACCGGGTGTCGATCCTGCGGGCTATTTTCTCTTGCAAGAATCCGGCCGAACTTCGCAGGCCTTGGAGGCTCAGACGTTGCACTTTTTCGTCGCCCAATACGGAAACATGCACCTTGGCGTGGCGCATATCGCCCGAAACCTCCACGAATGTGACGGTCACATTGCAAACGCGAGGGTCGCGAATTTGCATCAGAACAGCCGTCGCGACAACTTCCCGAATGGCCTCCGCCGCCTTGAGTAACCGACGAGAACTCATAAATATCTCAGTATAATTGGGTGAGGTGGGATCGTTCGAGAATTAATGGTCCGATTTTACTTGTACGATGGCCTTCCAAGGCCGTCGAAACCAGCAAATCGATGGCCTTGGAAGGCCATCGTACGACAGTATTTTCTCGAACGATGCTTAGAGTGTTCTGGCCACTTCTTCGATTTTGAAGGCTTCGAGCACGTCGCCGGCCTTGATATCGTTAAAGCCCGATAACTTGACGCCACACTCCATGCCGCGCGGCACTTCCTTCACATCGTCTTTCTCGCGACGAAGCGAGTCGAGCGGATATTCTCCAATCGTACGGCCCTCCCGATTGATTCGGATCCGGCAACCGCGTTCGATGGCGCCGTGCGACACATAACAACCGGCAATCGAGCCCGAACGGCTGACGCTAAAGACACGCTTGACAATCGCCCGCCCCAGGTCGACTTCGCGTATTTCGGGTTTCAATTTCCCTTCCAGCAGCGCTCGCAAGTCTTCGGTGATCTTGTAAATGATGCTGTAACGCCTGATTTCCACGCCGCGTTCGTCGGCTAGGCTGCGGGCGGTATCGTCGGGAATGACATTGAAGCCGATAATCACTGCTTGCGAAGCGTGCGCCAGGGTGACGTCGGCCGAGGTAATACCGCCGACCGAACGCTGCAGCACCTTGATGCGAACCTCGGGGTGATCGAGCTTTTGCATTTCTTTTTCCAAGGCCTCGATCGAACCTTGAACATCGGCGCGAATAATCAGGTTCAAGTTCACGATATCTTCGCCGGCGCGTTGCAAACGCCCTTCGGCGAGTTGTGCCTGGAAGTCGTCGAAGGAAATACGGGTGGTTTGTCCGGCCAGCGACGCGCTTCGGGAGCGGTCGCTGCGGGTTTCGGCGATTTCCCGAGCCTTCGAGATATCTTGCATCACGTGGAAGGCGTCTCCGGCGCCGGGGGCGACATTCAATCCAGTGACATTCACGGGAATGGAAGGGCCGGCCGCTTCCTTGCGGACATTGCGCCCCAGCGTGTCGTACATGGCCTTCACGCGGCCGTAGGCGCCGCCGCAAACAATGACATCGCCAGGATGCAGCGTACCCTTTTGTACAATCAGCTTGGCCACCACGCCTCGCCCGCCGTCTTGCTCAGCTTCGAGGCACACGCCCGCCGCAGCGCGGTCGGGGTTTGCCGCGTATTCGTTCAATTCGGCGATGCCGAGTATGGTTTCGAGGAGTTCGTCCATGCCTTCGCCGGTGATGGCGCTGGTGCGCACCACTTCGGTGTCGCCGCCCCATTCGCTGGGCAGCAGTTCGTGCGCGGCCAACTGTTGGAAGACTTTGTCGGGGTCGGCGCCGGGCAGGTCCATTTTGTTCAGCGCGATGAGAATCGGCACTTCGGCGGCCTTGGCGTGACTAATGGCTTCTTCGGTTTGCGGCATGATTCCGTCATCAGCCGCGATCACCAATACGGCGATGTCCGTTACGTTCGCCCCACGCGCCCGCATTTCGGTAAAAGCCTCATGGCCGGGCGTGTCGACGAACGAAATCGCCCGCCCGTCGCGTTCAATGGCGTACGCCCTGATATGCTGCGTGATTCCGCCTGCTTCGCCATCGACCACCTTCGTTTCGATGATGTGATCGAGCAGCGACGTTTTGCCGTGGTCGACATGACCGAGAAAAGTGACCACCGGCGGCCGCGGCTGCAACGACTCCGGAGGGTCGACAATATCTTCAAACTGGGCCAGCATCGAATCTTCGAGCGACGCCTCTTCCTTAATGTCAATGGCTAGTTCGAATTCGGCCGCCAAAACCGTAACATTTTCTTCATCAAGTTGGGCGTTGATATTAAGCGAGGCCACTCCCAGCCCCATCAGCACTCGCAGAACCTGCGCCGTGGGCACGCCGGTGGCCTCGGAAAAACCACGAATTGTGCAGGGCATTTGCAAGGGAATGTTTCCCTTGCGCGGCGCGGCCGTACTCACATTCCGATTTTTACGAACGAGGCGTCTGCGGCGGCGGTGCGTGTCGTCGTCTCGATGCCGGCCCGACGAGCGGCCCCCCCGCGACGACTTACGAACGGTGCGTCCGCCGGACATTCCCGCCAAATTCCCGCCAACTTGGGTTTTTCCGCCTTTCCCCTTCCCTTTTCCCGCATCGCCCGCGTTCTCGCCATACCGCTGCGGGCCGCCGGCGCCTTTTTCCGGGCCCTTTTTCGTACCGCGCGTGAGGTGGTCGAGCGGCGCCGGTTCGCCCGACTTCACGCTGCGAATCGTATCCTGCGACAAAGGCATGATCGGCTTTTGCGCCTTAGGCTCATTCGCAACTGCGGTCGCGGCTGGCTGTTTGACCTTCGGCATAGCCGCTAGTTTGATGACCGGCCCTCTCTTTTTTTGCGGCCGGGCGGGTCTGGATTCGTCGGCCCCTGTTTCGTCGGCTTTGCCGCGTCCGCTATCCAGCACTTTGATCGAACCACGTCCTGCCAGCGGTTGATAACTCCGCCGGGGCGCTGCCTGAGATGGCGCCGGCGTTGAGGCCGCCACCGGTGCTGCTGTCGGCGGGGAGGCTGTCGGCGGGGAGGCTGTCGGCGGTGATGCTGTCGGCGGGGGCGGAGAGGTCGGTGTGACGCTGGGCGGCGCTGCTGGCGTTTCCACGGCCTCGCTCGCCGGCGGGGAATCCGCCACCGTGAGCGGCTCCGAAACGTCGGCGGCTACCGACTCAGCCACACTTGGTTCAGGTGCGCTTGGTTCAGGTGCGGCCCTCTGAGCGGGCGGCTTGCCGCCACGCACGCGGGAAGAAAGCGGTGTGGAAAGAATGCCACGTTTACGGCTCTCCGCTTCGGCTTTGACGGAAGCCAGCGTTTTGATTCCCCGATCTTGCGGGGCCGGCGGTTTTACCGGCTTGCCAGAGGCCGAATCCTTGCGGCTGGTCGGAGGCGCGGGCGCCCTGGAACTGTCGAGATATTTCTTGACCGATTCAACTTCTTCATCTGTAAGACTCGCCAGCGCAGACCCTTTGCCTGTCACGCCGGCCTTGGTGCAGATTCCCACCAACTCCTTGCTGTCGAGACTCAACTCTTTCGCCAACGCGTAAATCCGAATAGACACGTATGAGATTTCCTTTTGCTTACGGCGTTGCCCGACCCAGCGGCCCGACAACGCTCACAAAACGCCTAGGTAACGATGCTACATCGATCCACTCCTTTGATCGCCAGGTAGATTATGTAGTCACTATTTGTTTTTTTTACCGCTAATACGATTCCACGATATTTCGCCTCACGTGGCGACATCGCCTTCACTCTTTTCGATCACAGGTTCTTTACTCTCCGCAGCTCCCTCAGCTTCTGCTGGCTCCCCGGGTGCATTATCTTCTCCAGTTTCAGGGTCTTCCGTTTCGGCTTCCTCGCTCCCAGCAGCCTCTTCAGTCGCTTCCCCAGCAGCCGCTTCCTCTTCAGTCGCTTCCTCTTCAGTCGCTTCCTCTTCAGTCGCTTCCTCTTCAGTCACTTCCTCTTCAGTCGCTTCCTCTTCAGTCGCTTCCTCTTCAGTCGCTTCCTCTTCAGTCGCAGCCTCTTCAGCCGCTTCCTCTTCCTCTTCAGTCGCTTCCTCTTCAGTCGCAGCCCCTTCAGTCGCTTCCTCTTCAGTCGCAGCCTCTTCAGTCGCTTCCGCCGTTTCGGCGTTCGCGGCGGCTTCCGCCTCAGCCTGCTGCTTCGCCTTGGCGGCTTCGGCCTCCAGTTTTTCGTTCTCTTTTTGTCGACGCCTTTGCTCGGCGGCCGCCAATGCGGCTTCCTTAGCTTTTTCCTCGGCCTGCTCGACGATGGCATTCACCTGCTCTTCGGTGAGTTCGCCCATTTCGGCCAAGTCGTCTGGTTCTATGACCTCCAGATCATCGTAAGACAAATAGCCCTCGCCTACCAGTCGATTCGCCAAGTCTTCATCAATCCCCTTGATCTCGCTGAAGCTCGCGACCGCCAGGTTAATTTGCGACTCAAGTTCTTCCTGGGTCATGATTTCGATGTCCCAGCCGCAAAGCTTGCTAGCCAAGCGAACATTTTGCCCGCGGCGGCCAATCGCCAGCGAGAGTTGGTCTTCCCTCACCAAAACAATGGCCCGGCCCAGCATTTGGCAAAGAATAACTTCGTCTACCTCGGCGGGCTGCAACGCGTTGGGGATAAGTGCTTGGGGGTCTTCGTCGAATCGGACGATATCGATCCGTTCGCCGGCCAGTTCGTCGACGATATTCTTGATCCGATTCCCACGTACGCCGACGCAAGCGCCCACGCAATCGACCCGCTGGTCGCTGCTCTGCACCGCCACCTTGCTCCGATACCCCGGCTCGCGCGAAATAGCCTCGACGGTAATCACGCCCTCGGCAATTTCCGGGATTTCTTGCTCAAAAAGCCGCGCCACCAATTCTCGACGATTACGGCTGAGCACCACCTTCACACGCGATCCCTGCTTGCGAACCTCAAACACCACGGCCCGCACGCGCTCGTTCGGATGATGGCTTTCACCGGGAATTTGCTCGCTGCGGGGCAGAATCGCCTCCACATTCTTCAGCGACACCGTCGCGGCGCCGCCTTCGTTGCGCTGGATCACGCCGGATAACATCTGGCCGCGTTGCTCATCATATTCTTCGAACAGGGCGTCTCGCTCGGCTTCACGTATCTTTTGGATGATCACTTGCTTGGCCCGCTGGGCGCCAACCCGGCCAATGAGTTCCGCGGCGTCGATCGCTTCGCCATCGTGCGTGCCGGCGATCTCGCCATTTTCCCGGTCAATCACAAACTCAATCTGGGCGTCCTCGCCAAAATACCCCATGGCGGCGGAAACCAGCGCTGCCTCGATCGCCTGGAACACGATTTCCTTATCGATGTTCTTCTCACGGTGAATCGAGTCCACGATCCGCATGATTTCGATAGGGTTCATCTATCCTTTGTCTTTCCGATTATGCTTCCACTGCCTGAACTACGGGAAAACCACCGCTGGTGAATCCCAACTGATAACCACCCTGAGAACAAGCCGTAAAATAGTTGATTTCTGGATTGGCCGCCCCGCCGACTTCGACGGACCCTCGACCGTAGCGTCGGCAACCGCATCTTGCGCGTTTTCCTCCATCGCCGACCTCTACTCTCCCCCACGCAGAACATTAGCTGTCGAACATGAGCCGCCGCCCTGTTGTTTCGTCAAACCAATGAATGTTTTTCTCCTGTATTTCGAGTTGCACCGCTTGGCCCGCCACCCAACTTGCCCGCTCATGCGTGCGGCAAACCAAAGGCCGACTTTCACCAACGCTTTTCTGATTTTCCATCGCAGCCGGCGATACATGCACTAACATTGCGTCGCCCAGGTTTTCCACCGACAAAATCTTCGCCGCCACCGGCTTCACGCCACTGGACTCTCCTCGCTTTTCCGCAAGCCCGCCCAAGGGGCGAATCGCGACATTTTCAGGGCGCACGCCCAATACCACATCTCGTGGCAACTCCGAAAAACCCGAAAATCCTCCGCCAACCCCTTCAACGCGAACACCACTTCCCGAAAAAACACACCCGCCATCTCTCTTCTCAAGCCGTCCGCTCATTAGGTTCATCGGCGGGGCGCCCAAAAAACCGGCCACAAAAAGGTTGGACGGCTTGTCGTACACTTCCATCGGCCGACCGACCTGCTGAACTCGACCCTCGTTCATCACGACAATACGATCGCCCAACGTTAAGGCTTCCACTTGGTCGTGCGTCACATAAATAACAGTTATTTTGAGTTGCTGGTGCAACCGCTTCAATTCTCGACGCATATCGACCCGTAGGCGGGCATCCAGGTTCGACAAAGGTTCATCGAACAAAAACGCCTGCGGCTGCCGAACAATCGCCCGCCCCAAGGCCACACGCTGCCGCTCGCCACCCGACAACTCCCTGGGAAAACGGGCCAGCAGCCGCTCTATTCCCAACATCGCCGCCGTTTGGCGAACCCGATTCTGTATTTCCTCCCGTTGCAAACGCCATTTCCCCGACCAACCGCGGTCAGTCAAACGCCGCCAAATCCGCCGCGGCCAACCAACTCCCTGACGCAACTCCAACCCAAACGCCATATTTTTGTAGACCGTCATGTGCGGATACAACGCGTAATTCTGGAACACCATGGCGATATCTCGATCTTTCGGGGCGATATGGTTCACCACTCGCCCGTTGATCTTGATTTCGCCAGCGCTGATCTCTTCCAGCCCCGCGATCATTCGCAGAGTGGTCGTTTTCCCACAACCACTGGGACCCACCAATACGACGAATTCTTGGTCTTGTACGTCGAGACTGACCTCTCGAACGGCCGCATGACCACCTGCGTAGGTCTTGGACAGTCGCTCCAAAACTACGTTGGCCATGGGGACGTTAATATCCTATCGCGCGCACAAAAAGCGAACGGCCTCCCCTGCGGATGCGTTCGCTAAAACTTCGAATCGCCTTAAAGTCGTTCCCGACACAGAACTTACCGTCACCCGCGAACTCGCCAGCATAGAGCCCGATTCCAAAAGTGTCAACCGATGGGGAAACTACTTCAAAAAACCGCCGGAGCCGGTTCCCGCACCCTTTCCAGCGTAACGCAGGGAACCGCTGTTGGTGAAGCACCGCCCACTCCGCCAAGGCGAGCGGCGGATGAAAACTTACCTAATACAAGCACGAAGCGCAAGCGAGTGAATCAGCAAACGGTCATTCCCGCGTAGGTTGGAATCTGTTGTTTATACATAAGTCATTCGACAACCCGCCAGATATTTTCACCCGGGACGCGAGATTCGCGCCGCCGTTTGAAGCAGCCAAGGCGTTCGTTGCAGGCAAGCATTCGTTACAAGCCGGAGGCTTGACAGCCATTAGC
>QIKY01000078.1 GCA_003233175.1 Planctomycetaceae bacterium
ATCCCGCCGGGATGCGGGAGTTATTGCGCGGCCGACACCGGCGGTGGCGCTGCGCTGACCGCCGGCTAATGGCTGCCAAGCCTCCGGCTTGTAACGAACTCTTGCCTGCAACGAACGCCTTCTTGCCTCAATCGGCGGCGCGAATCGTGCGTCTCTGGTAAAAAAATCGGGCGGGTTGTCGAATGACTAATGTATAGACAACAGGGTTGCCGCCGACACAATAAAGGATCTTCGGAAACATGGCGGGTTGTTCCGAAATATTGGCGTGTCCTGCCCGCCTCGGTTCAGGCTCGACAAAGAGGAGCCGCCAGAACAAACGCCCGCCGTTCAACCCGTTTCATCGTACGCTTGGCGCTCGAAGGGGTTATCACGGTAGGGGTCGCGGCCGCGCAACCAGGCAAACAAACTTCCCAACAAATAGGCCGGGCCGAACAGTGGGCCCCAACGTTCGTACTGCCGAATGTGGACATGTTCATGATCCCGCGCGACGTCGAGCGCGGCGGCGTTCTTGCCGAGAATGGTGTGTCCTAATGTCATCGCGACGATATATTCGCCATTCGGCACGCGATTCAAAAATCCTCGCACAGCGCCGCCGTGAAACTCCAAGGCGGAGCGCCGCCATTGCACGCCGCCGCCGGTGGCCAGTCCGGCCAAGCCCAGCAGCAAACCGACGCACGACCACGGCGCAGCCCATAAAACCAACGCCGCCTTCACGCTCCATCGCAATAGTTTACGCATGGGAAATCACCCCCTTGGCCGGCGCCGGTGCTTGCAGCCGAGCGGCGGCTGCGTTAGTTTGGCCGACGGTTCGACGCCGTTTGCGTTGCATCGTTTCCACTGTTATTCAAGATCCTCCGATTCCGGAATGTTGGCCATGAGCGACCCGTATTTTCAGCAACTTTTCGCAGACCGCGTCGGCGGCGCCGAATATGGCAAAAGCAATGCTATCTATAAGTTCGAGAAAATCAAGCGCGCCAAGCGGCAAGCAATCGTCGATTTTCCCCAGCGGCGGCTGATCGACTTCGGCGTCGGCGATAACGACGAAATGGCCCCCGCTACGGTTCGGGAGCGGATGGCCGTCGAAATCAACAAACCCGAAAACCGTGGCTACACGGATAACGGCATCGCGGCGTTCAAGGAAGCCGCGGCGCGATTCATGGAGCGGAATTTTTCCGTGACGCTCGATCCGGCCACCGAAGTGAATCATTGCATAGGCTCGAAAACGGCGCTCTCCATGTTGCCGGCCTGTTTCATCAATCCTGGCGATATCACGCTCATGACCGCGCCGGGCTACCCGGTTGCCGGCACGCACACCGCCTACTATGGCGGGTCGGTGTATAAGTTGCCGCTGCTGGCGGAGAACGACTTTTTTCCCGATCTGGATTCCATTCCGGCCGAAGTGGCCGACAAAGCCAAACTGCTGGTGCTCAATTATCCCAACAGCCCGACGGGCCGCGTGGCGACGGTCGACTTTTATCGCCGCGTGATCGATTTCGCCCGCGCCAAGCAGTTGGTGGTTGTTCAGGATGCAGCCCACATCATGCTCAGTTACGACGACGCCCCGTTGAGTTTTCTCTCGGTCGAGGGCGCCAGGGAAGTGGGGGTGGAGGTGCATTCGCTTTCCAAGGCGTTTCACATGATCGGTTGGCGAATCGGTTGGGTGTGTGGCCACGCTCAAATCGTGCGCGCCTTCGCCGACGTGAAGGACAATTGCGATTCCGGCCAATTCGCGGCGATCCAACATGCCGCCGCCGCCGCGCTCGACACCCCCTCCATTCCCGCCGACACACGCGCCAAGTACCAGCGCCGGCTGGAAAAACTCACCGCCATGCTCCGCCGTATCGGCTTCACTTGCCAGATGCCGGGCGGCACGTATTTTCTTTATGTGCGCTCGCCCAAGGCGGCGGCCGGCGCGGAGTTCGCCAACGCCGAACAAGCCAGCCAACATCTGATCACCCAGCAATCGATGGTCACCGTGCCCTGGGACGACGCCGGCGCCTACCTGCGATTCTCCGCCACGTTCGAGGCGCCCACCGAAGCCGACGAAGACGCCCTCATCGCCGACGCCGAACAACGGCTGCAACAGTTATCGTTGCAATTCGATTGAAACGAAGCGACCGGCCAAGTGAGTGAGCTACGTGTATGTTTTATCATGCATCGACGGGAATTGTGTCATGTATATATGCGATATATATTACGCGAAACGATGCTATGGAATCTCCTCCAAGCCGGAGGCTTGCCAGCTATTAGCCGGTGGTCGAGCGTAGCGAACACCACCGGTTATCGAAGCCGCCACATTCCGTATCCCGGCGGGATGCCATCGCACCGTCTTTCCCGCGCGGGCGGGAATTCAGGCAGCTTGCGTACGACGCTGGACTCCAGCCCTGTTGTTTATACGTAAGTTTTTTTGGCGCCGGGTCCGAAGGTCATCCAAGCGGCGGCGTTCGCCTGAAAACTTATACCGTAGGGATTCAATCCATTAGCCGGTGGTCGCGCAGCGATACCACCGGAGTATCGAACCGCTGAAACACCGCATCCTGAAAAGATGCCGGCGGCGGCGACAATGGGCGCTGCCGATGGCCGCCGTTCCGACCGCTGCGGCTGGCATCCCGCCGGGATGCGGGAGTTATTGCGCGGCCGATACCGGCGGTGGCGCTGCGCTGACCACCGGCTAATGGCTGCCAAGCCTCCGGCTTGCAACGAACTCTTACTTGCAGCGAACGCCATTGTTGCTTCAAATAACGGCGCAAATCTGGCGCCAAAAACGAGGGAAAGCTTGCGGGTTTTCGAAGGCCCGACTTATGTATAAACAACAGATTCCCGCCCGAGCGAGAAAGACGACTGTTGTTTTGAGGCGTTTCCCCGTCCGCTGCGTTTGGATTCCCGCCTGCGACGGCTATTCCGCCGGCGGGGCGAAGCCGCGCCGTAGCGTATTCTCGGTGATGGTTCGCGGCACGACGAATTGCAGCAGGTAATCGGCGCCGCCCGCCTTGGAGCCCATGCCCGACATTTTGAAGCCGCCGAACGGCTGACGGCCGACCAACGCTCCGGTCGAGCCGCGGTTGAGGTAAAGATTTCCCACCTCCAATTCACGCCGCGCCCGTTCGAGAGAAGTCGGGCTGCGGGAATAAATGGCGCCGGTGAGCGCGTAGTCGGTTTGGTTCGCAACCACGAAGGCTTCATCGAGATCGGCGGCGCGAATCACGGCCAACACCGGTCCAAAAATTTCCTCTTGGCAAATTTTGGCCTGGGGCAACACATCAGCGAATATATGCGGCCCCACGAAGAAACCCTGCTCCGCCCATTCGGCCGCGTCGACCGCCAACACTTCGCGTCCTTCCGTGCGGCCGATTTCAATGTACTGGCGCACTTTCGCCAGTGCGGCGGCGTCGATCAACGGACCGATACGGCTGGCGGGATCGGTCGCCGGGCCGACTTGCAAACTTCGCGCCGCCTCCACCAACCGTTTGAGGAAAACGTCATGCACGCTCTCCAGCACGATCACGCGGCTGCACGCCGAACACTTTTGGCCTTGGTAACCAAAGGCGCTGTGAACCACGCCCGCCACGGCTTCGTCGAGATCGGCGTCGGCGTCAATAATAATGGCGTTCTTGCCGCCCATTTCGGCGATCACATGTTTGACAAAACCGGCGCCGCTCTCCGCCGAAACCGCCGCGGCGCGCGCATTGATTTGTAAACCGACCTGGCGCGAGCCGGTGAAGGCGAGCATCGCGACGTCTGGGTGTTCGACCAGCGCGGCGCCGATATTTTTTCCGGGGCCGGGCAAATAATGCAACACGCCCGAGGGAAGCCCGACGCCGGAAAAAATCTCCATCAAGAGTGCAGCGGTTACGGACGCCTGATTCGCCGGTTTCATGACCACGGTGTTGCCGGTCGCGAGCGCGGCGGTGGTCATGCCGGTCAGAATGGCCAGCGGAAAATTCCACGGCGAGATGACGGCCGTCACGCCGCGCGGCGCATACATGAAGCGGTTCTCTTCGCCGGGAACATCGCAACCGTGTTCGGTGAACAGAGTTTCGGCCTGCATGGCGTAATATTCGCAAAAATCGATCGCTTCGCTGACATCGGCAATCGCCTCCCGCCAGGCTTTGCCGCATTCGAATATTTGCCAGGCGGCAAGTTCAAATTTGCGGTCGCGCATGACGGCCGCCGCGGCGCGAAGGAACTTCGCTCGCTGGGCGGCGGGCGCCCGCGACCAATCTGGAAATGCTTTTTTCGCGGCAGCCACCGCTTGTTCGACATGTTCGACTTCCGCCATCGCGACTTGGCCCACGACGCTTTCCTGGTCGGAAGGATTGATCGAAGCCGACCACTGCGTCGTACTTTGGCGGCGGCCATCGATGATCAGCGGATACTTCCCGCCCAACCGCTGCCCAACTTCCGCCAGTGCGGCATGCATTGCCTCTCTTGAAGACGCAGCCGAAAAATCGACCAGCGGTTCATTGCGAAACGTGTTCGACGGCATGTTCACGGCCCTCACTATATCTGTTTCAGGAAGCGGCGGCGGAAGTTCGCCGGGATCGGGCGGCGCGGTTAGGAGTGCGTCGGGCGAAGTGTGTTCCACAAAACCGGCTCGCAGGAAGGAATCGTTCGAGGTGTTTTCCAGCAGCCGCCGCACCAAATACGCCATGCCGGGAATCAACTCTCCGTACGGCATGTACACCCGCAGACGCAGCCCTCGCTGAACCAGCGCCTTTTTTTCCGCGTCGGCCATGCCGTAAAGCATTTGTATTTCATACCCGTTCTCGGGAATTTCCAACTGCTCCGCGACCGCAATCCCATACGCCAGCGAACGCAAGTTATGCGAAGCCAACGCCGGGCGGAGCCACCGGTTGTTGCTCATGACAAAACGCGTCGCCCATTCAAAATTTCCGTCCGACTGATGTTTTTCCAGGAAGACGGGAATCGGCCAACCTTCGGCGCGGGCCTTCACGGTTTCGTAATCCCAGTAGGCGCCCTTGACCAAACGCACCCAAACCGGCGCTCCGCGGCGCTCCGCCCAATCTCGCAGGGCGATTAAATCCCGCCGCGAATCTCGCAAGTAACATTGCACCACGATGCCCGCGTCAACGCATTCTCGGAATTCTTTTTCGGCCAACACTTCCTTGAACACTTGCAACGTGAGGTCTTTTTTTTCGTGAGACTCCATATCGATATTGATGAAAGCCCCATGCTCGCGCGCCGTGCGCAGCAATTCCCGCAGCCGCGGCGCTGCGTGCCGCCGCACGCCCGAAGGGTCGATGGCGTCGAATCGGCTATCGAGCGCCGAAAGCTTGACCGAAAGGTTCATCCGGGGAATCGCGCCGGATTGATCTTGGTCGATTTGTGGATCGGCCGCCCAACTGTTCACGGTCGGCGAAACGGCGGAAATCAACTCCTGGTAGGCGTGGAAATATCGCTCCGATTCCTTGTCGCTGATCACGGCTTCGCCCAGAATATCGAGCGTGAAACCACGATGCCGTTCGCGTTCGCGCTCGGCGGCGGCCAACACCTGCCGCGTATTTTCTCCGCTGATGAAGCGGCGCGCGAAGTCCATCGCGCTCAGGCGCGCGGCGCGGGCCACCGCCACGCGCGTAAACGGTATGCGACGAGCCGTTCGCAGCGCGGTGCGCAGGGCGGCGGGCGCATGTTCTCCCGCTTGGCGGATGTACTCCTCCAGATGGATCGTGACTTCGGCGTCGGTTTTGAGCATCGGCAGAACATCGACAAACCGAAACAGTTGGACCTTGAGCGATTCGTCGCGCATGGCCCATTCCATGATTTGGTCGTCCCACCAGCGGCGGTCCAACATATTAGGACGCCGGTCTTGCAGGCTCTCGAACAGACTGCGGCCGATTTCCTTGGCGCGTACATCGGCCTTCGCCAACTGAGCGGCCGAAAAACCATCGGTTTTATTCTGCTGCGGCGCGTCCATTAGCAGACCCCAACGCGAAAAAGTTCACGCTATTATCGTAGAGGCGCCCGTCGTCAGGTCAAGCAAGGCGGGAGGCGCATCGTTCCACGAAAGGCGACACTCATTTCCCGAACGCTCCTAAAAGGGGGGGAACGCGATTGCCAAATTCTCACCCGCCGCTGGCCGAATTGCTTGCCGAGAACACTTCACGTTGCTATCATCCTCTTCGGATACCATTCACGAAAGGGGCGTCGCGAATCATGTTGGTGCTCAGTCGAAGGGTCGGCGAAAGAATTTACATCGGCGACGACGTATCGGTCACCGTGGTGAGAATTTCGCCCACGGAGGTTAGAATTGGCATAGAAGCGCCCTTGAGCACTCCTATCGTCCGCAAGGAACTGCTCGATGCTTCGCTGCGGAAAGAACCGGGGTTGCCAGAGCAGGCGGGGCGGGCCGACCGCGTGGCCAGAAAGTCGAAGTAACCGCCGCAATGGCGTTCGGCGGGAAATGGCGTTCGGCGGGAAATGGCGTTCGGCGGGAAATGGCGTTCGGCCCCAAACATTGCCCGACGAATGCGTAAATAGGAAGTTTGCGTAACGTGAGTCGAGCTACAAGTGTTTGGTCCGACGCCCGGAATATCTTGCGCGGGGCCTTGATGGGCGGCGCCGATGTTGTGCCCGGCGTTTCCGGCGGCACGGTCGCCCTGATCGTGGGGATTTACGATCGATTGGTGACGGCCATCAGCCACGTCGATCGAACTTTTCTTGGTCACTTGTATAGCCGTCAATGGCAGGCGGCCGCCGAGCGGATCGACCTGCGGTTTCTCCTCACGCTGGGGCTGGGCATTGGCATGGGCGTGGTGGCGTTGGGCGGCTTGGTCAATCATCTGCTGACCAACCCGGTTTGGCGCGCCGTCACGCTGGCTTTTTTCTTTGGTTCGATTTTCGCGTCCGCATTGCTGGTCGGGCGGATGATTTCGGTCGATTCGAGAAGAGAACGGATCGCGATGCTCTGCCTGGCGGCGGCGGGCTTCGTCTTCGCCTACTACCTCACCGGGCTGCGCGGCAGCCAAGTGGAGCCTTCGCTGGCGTTTGTCTTTTTCTGCGGTTTCGTGGGGATTTGCGCCATGATTCTGCCGGGCGTCAGCGGCGCGCATTTACTGCTGATGCTGGGCGTTTATATCTATTTGACCGACATCTTGAAGCGTCTGCCCAAGCTTCAGGTCGATGCCCACGACGCTCTGGTGGTGGTCGTATTCGGCGGCGGCTGTTTGTTCGGGTTGCTGGCCTTCAGCAAGGTGTTGCGATGGCTGCTGCAACAACATCGTTCGCCCACCATGGCGATTCTCTGTGGCTTCATGCTGGGTGCGTTGCGGAAAGTCTGGCCGTTCCAGCACGACCTCACGCCCGAAATCGAGGCCTTTAAGGAAAAGGCGTTTCAAAACGTGTTGCCCACCGCTTGGAATGCACAGGCGGGGCTTTGCCTGGGCGCGGCGCTGCTGGCGATTGTGGGTGTTTTTCTGCTTGACCGGGCCTTTCGCGCGTCGGCCGATCAAACGCCGTAGAATCTACCACGAGCAATCACTCGGCCGGCGTTCGTTCTTGCAGACGCCGCGCGATTTGGCCCACCAAACCGTTCAGACCCTGGCCAGTGACCGACGAAATCAACAGCACTTCGCAGTCGAGCGTGGCGGCTATCAGCGACTGAACTTCATCGGCGCCGGGCAATTCTGCTTTTGTCACGGCCACCACTTCCGGGCGCGCCGCCAAGGCTTCATCGTATTGGACCAGTTCGGCGCGAATCGTGCGGTAGTTCTCCAGCGGGTCGGAGCCGTCGGTCGGCGATGGCTCCACCAAGTGAACGAGAATGCCCGCTCGCTCGATATGCCGCAGAAATTCGTGCCCCAATCCGACGCCCGCACTGGCGCCTTCGATCAGACCGGGAATATCGGCCATGAGGAAAGAGCGATCAAAATCGATCTGCACCGAGCCTAAATTAGGATGCTTGGTGGTGAACGGGTAGTCGGCGATTTCCGGCCGCGCGTGGGAAAGGCGGCTCAACAGCGTGCTCTTGCCGGCGTTGGGCTTCCCCAGCAGGCCGACATCGGCAATGACCTTCAATTCCAACTCAATCAGCCGACTTTCGCCCGTGCCGCCGCGCGTGCATTGCCGCGGCGCCCGGTTGGTCGACGACTTAAAGTGCGTGTTGCCCTTGCCGCCGCGGCCGCCCTTGGCCACGATCAGGCGGTCGCCCGAGAGGGCCAGATCTTGCAAAATAAAATCTTCGTTGGCGTCCCGGATGATCGTTCCCGGAGGCACGTTCAGCACGACGTCGGGGCCGTCTCGACCGTGGCGCTTCGAGCCGCTGCCGTTGCCGCCGCGTGTGGCCTTCCAAAACTTGCGGTGTGAAACGCCATTCAAACTGTCAATGCCCGATTGGGCCGCCACAATCACACTACCGCCGTGGCCGCCATCGCCGCCGTCAGGACCGCCACGGGGAATGTGGCGCTCGCGGCGGAAACTGCAACAGCCGTCGCCGCCGCCGCCGGCATCTACCTGCACAACTACCCGGTCAACAAACATAAATCACGCATCCCCTCGAAAAAAAACACCGCAGCGCGAGCACTCCTCGGCGCCTTCCATTCTACCGCCGATCGGAATATTCAGCGAGCGGACCCCAGGAATGCGTCCACTTAAGACCGTCCAAGATATATTCCGTGCAATGGTGTTATGAAATCAAAGACGCCTGACTCCGCAGCCTGGCCCGCATCCGAAAAACACGGAGTAGTTTTTGGACAGGTACTTATACCTTCTAACACAACTTAGTAGGTCGGCATCAAACTCCGTGTTTGAAACGCCAAACAGGGGTTATGTTAGGAGCTCTTAGCAGGGGCGGAAAAAATACTTGTCAAAACAAGTGGTCGGGGAGTAGAATAAAACGCCACGCGGCCAGCGACTTCTCGCCGGCTTTTTTGCGGGCCGCCACAAACGACGGACCGCTTCCTGTCTGGAAAGGAACTCAAGCAGGTGTAACATGAAAACGGTACTGCTGGCGGTTGCTTTGGGGTTTGCTTTGCTGGCCACGGCCGTGTTGGTGATCCAACGGCTTTATCACCGCGGGTTGGAGGCGGCCAAGTTAGCCCGGGCTCAAGGAACCTTTCGCGGCCGCCGGGAATGGTTGGAGGCCAGATTCCACACGCTATCGGCCCAGAGCGGGAAGCCGCGCGGCTTGCGTTGGGTCGATTGCGATTTTGACGATGATGTCGTTTTCGCCCTGGAACCCGTGTCGGGCGAGATTCACGCCTTTGTGGGAGTGAGCATCCGCTTTGAAGCGATCGAAGGCGGCGACATGGAGGATGTCGAAGCGGTGGGAAACCTGCGCGCCGCCACCTCGGTTTTTTGTTTCGACGGCGCCAACTGGCGAACCGAGGGCCGTGCCATTTTCAACCTGAGTCCGAAGCAGGCGGTTCTTCATTTCGACTTGCTGCCGGCGCCGGTCGAACATACCGCACACGGCCATACCGCACATGGGCAAAGTTGATGCGCGGGAGTTGTTGCGCGGGGCGGGTTTTCTTACGAATCGTCGCGTAAGGCCCAATGAATGGCATTGTTCAGTTCGCGGCGCGAGGCGAACGAATACTCAATATCGAACCACAACACCGCGCCGCCCGCATCGAGCAGATAGGTTCGTGGGAGTTTGCTGCTGGCCACTTTCTGGAAAGCGCTTCCGGCGGGGTCTTGCAGGCAGGTTATTGTCACGCCAGACTGCTTGGCAAATGCGAGGACGTCAGCTGGCGCGTCGCCTTCGTTAATCGCCACCACCGACACGCCAAACGGTCGGTATAAGTTGACAACTTCGCTCTGCAAGCGAGAAAACTGGTCGCGCGCATAAGGCTGCCGCAAGCTCCAGAAAACGACCACCGTGAGCCGGTCGCCATAGGCCGACGCAACGTGAACGGGGTTTCCCTGCATGTCGGGCAGCGTGAGGCTGGGGAATGTGTCGCCTTGCTTGATCAAACACGTGGCCGCATGGGCGCTGCTGAGAACAATTTTGGGCGGGTGCAGGTCTTCTGGCACATCATCCGCAGAAGGCGACGCCAGCTGCACTGCTATCTTCCGCTCAATAATCGCTTCGCGCTTAGTCTGGCTGGCGACGATTCCAAGGGGGCTGGGCTTGCTCGAAATACGCAACGCGGGCAACGCCGCAGCGCTCGGCGCGTTTGTCGGCGCACCGCCACAGCCCAAAAAAACAACCGAGAAAACAGCAAGCATCGCCGCTCGTCGCTGGCATGGCATCTGCACGTTCCATCGTTTTGAGATGATATTTTAAGGAGCATTCGAGAAATGATTGTCTTGTCGTCGCCTTGCGCTCCGCCAAAGAACGCTACTTTGGCGGAGCGCAAGGCGACGCTCATTGCTCGAACGGTCATGGGCAGCCACTATTCTATACGTCGCGCCGCCCGAAGAATAGCGGAAAGGAGCAGTATAGCCGAAAGGCCGAAAGCAAAAGCTGACACGCGATCAAAATACTCCAAAATACAAAATACTCGGGCGGCGGAGTTCTGTATTGTTGCAAACCGACTGTTTTGTTAGCTTACCGACCTGTCAGGAGACAACGACCAAAATAAGGCGGAACGACCACCGATTGCCAGCCGATCTGGGGAGGTCGCGCCTCTAGCCCGCTTAAGGAAGGATTCCGGAATGGGTTTTGCAGGGAAACAGAAATTGCGTGTTCATATCCGTTGGATGATTCGCCGAGACATGGCCGAAGTGCTGGAAATCGAGCGGGCGAGTTTTGAGTTTCCCTGGCTGGAAGACGATTTTGTGCGTTGCCTCCGACAACGCAATTGCATCGGCATGGTGGCCGAACACGACGACGGCGTGGTCGGCTTCATGATCTACGAATTACACCGGTCGCGTTTGCATATTTTGAATTTTGCCGTGTCCGCCGACGTTCGCTATTGCAACGTCGGCGCTCAGATGGTCGAAAAACTGATCGGCAAGCTCTCGCACCAGCGTCGCAGTCGGATCCTGCTGGAAGTGCGCGAAACGAATCTGGACGCGCAACTTTTTTTCCGCGCGATGGGCTTTCGAGCCACCGACGTATTGCGAGACTTTTACGACGACACCACCGAAGACGCCTATCTGATGCAGTTCAGCCATAAGGCGCCGATGCTCAGCCCCGCGATCACCAACCGCATTTCCCGGCTGGCCGGTTAAGCCCGTTGTTTATACAGCAAGAATAAAAGGATCGCAGGAACGCACCTTGGCGGTGGGCGGCGAGCTGGGGTTTGGATTCTAGAACTTGGCGTGTTGCACTACGCTTCTTCAGTTGGCTGGGCTTCTTCAGTTGGCTGGGCTTCTTCAGTTGGCTGGGCTTCTTCGGTTGGCTGGCGTATTGCCGACCGGCTCCGTTTTCACCTTCTCGCCCCGCGAGGCGAACGCGTTTGCGCGGCGCCAAAGGTCGCGCAGTGCGGCGGTGAGCGTTGCTTCCTCCGTTTCCCGATAGATGGAATCGGCCGGTAGTTCGCGCATCAGCCGACGATGCGCCTCCGGCATCGCATGGTAGGGCAGCGACGGAAAAAGATGGTGCAGCGCGTGGTAACGCGTTCCCGTGGGGCCCCATAACTCCGTGATCAAGGGCCGGTGCGGGAAGTTGAGTGAATCTCGAAATTGCTCCAGGAAGGTAAGCTCTTCACCCGCGTGGTGATATCGGTGCGCCCCCAAGGTGCGAATCGCGTTGAGCATAATGATAAAAACGCCCAGGCAATAACCTTGAATCATGAGCGGATACGGCAGGCGGTGGAAAACCGCCCCCGCCACCACAATGATCGCAACCAGCCAAAGAAAACAGGCCGCCTCTTGCAGGCGAATGCTCCAAATAAGCTGCTTGGTGGGCATGGGCCTAATATAGGTGGGGTCGATAACCAAGGAGGAGGCATGTTGATGCACCCACCGGCGAAGCGCCGGTGAAAACCAACTCAGCGGAGTCAAGACGAGAAAACGAAATACCGCCAAGGGCGGAATCAGGAAACTTGTCGCCAAAAACAAAATAATGCTCAGCGGCGATTTATGTCCAAACGAAATATATTCGCCATCGAGAACCGTGCCATACCGCTTACGCCGATGATGGTCGGCATGGGAATAGTAGACAAACGAAGGGACTAAAAACGGAATACCGCAAAGCAAATTCCAAACCAAGCGAAATCCCCGATACGTTCCCGAACGCAAGTGGGTAAGTTCGTGAATAAACAACGAAGCACGATAGAACAGCAGCCCATTCAAAACAAACGGCGCCGCGCTGAGGCCGACTTTGTACCAAAAACCGCCAACGTCCGATCCCCAGATCGTCCGCACGACGGAAAAACACACACCACCGAACAGCCAAGACAACAAAAAGTCGGCCCAATAAATTCGCGCGTTCGGTGTGAACAGGTCGCGAATAAGGTAACGCGCTTGGGCCAGTGAAAATTCAGGGCGGTCAGTATTTGTATTTTTGTTTTGCAACATGACGACGTGATTTCGAGTCGAAGACCATTTCGGGTTTGGAAAATGTCAATGTTTCTCACTGCCCAAATCCGCGAATACGGCATCGCCTTCCGCAGAAGAGGGAGCAAGAACCAATTTACCAATTGTGTTCTCTTCTTGCCAAGGGGAGATTCTTTTCGCTCGCTCCGTAGGGTGCATGTCAGCTTTTGTAGCGGCCCAGGGTGGCGGAAAAAGGTATCTTCTCAACGCTAGCACTTCGCGAGTCTCTTTGTTGCGTATAATGTGGCCATGAACCGCATAGATGTCGAAACGATTTTGA
>QIKY01000359.1 GCA_003233175.1 Planctomycetaceae bacterium
GGTTGCAAACGTTCAGGATCGGCGAGTTTGTTGAAATCGGAAAGCGTGCTCTTGCAAATCTTCGCGATCGAGACATGCTTTTGAGCTTGCCGCGTCTGGCTAAAATCTTCAATCGTTCTGAGCGAACGCATCGTTGGATTGAAAAACGCCAGCAAGTAAGTCGCGAACACGTCGTCCAAATGCAACTGACGATTCCCATGTTCGCTCTCGCCTCTGAGTTGCTGCATGTACTTTTCCAGCAAACGAACATATTTACCACCGATGACCTGATCCGGCCACGTTTTAACCGCTGCAACATTTTTGACCGCAGCATTTTCGGCCGCAGCATTTTCGGCCGCAACATTTTCGGCTGCAATATTTTCGGCCGCTGGGGCTTCCTTGACCCGACGACGATGGCCGTCGGTTCTCAATTTCGTTCGCTTGCTTGCCATGCGTGGGTTTCTACCAAATCACGGCGCCCAGCGCAAGTTAAGAAACGATGAAGAAACCGCTCAAAAACAATGAAGAAATTCCCGGACGCTATTGGGCCGGACGCTATTGGGCAAAGCCAGTGGCACACGCGTGGTCCGCGCCGTTGGAGTTCATGCTTCAGCATGTTTTCTTGGTGAAAAAAACAGCCTAAAGGCTGAGTTCCAACGGATCGCGCCAACGAACACGGCGGCTCTTTTTGCTCACTCGGCGTCGCGAGGCTGGGGGTTGATGACCGGCATGCGGCCGCCGGCGCCGATCAACTTGATCACGCTGCGGCGTACTTCCAGCATGTTTTCGGGGCTGTAGGCGGCGGCAATTACGTTGTCAGCAGCGTTGCCGAGTTCGTCCAGACCATTCTCGCGGCAATCGCGGGCGAGTTCCTGCCCATGCTGGATGACGTTTTCCCATTTGTTTTCGCGAGCGGCGTCGGCCACGGCGTCGACCCCTTGCAGAAAACTGTCGAGGAAATGGTCGACCCGAGCGTTTTGCCGGGCGAGCTGGGAGTTGAGGCGTTTGACTGCGTTGGATGTTTTCATGCTTGAGGGCCCGCCACGAAAAATAGGGTGCTGGAAGGTTTCACGAAATCCAGTGAAAGGCGGTGTGGCGGTCGGCGCCATCGCAGCCGACCCCGCACAATCAGGTATCATCCACCTCTCGCCCAAAGGATAGGTGCAAAAATGTGCGTCCGGAGTGTGAGACGCGCAACATTTCTTTTTCCGCCCCTTGACGATCCCGTCTAACCGATGCAGCCCGCTTAATCGGCCCTTTGTCATGCCGCGCGTTTTGTTTCGAGCGGCGCCGACAGCCGCTGGTTGATATTCTCCAGCAGCGTTTCGCTGGCGGAGTGCGCCACCTGCTGGCGGTCGCGTGGTGAAAGTCGGGCATCGCGATCAAGGGCGATCGTCACTTCGGCGTCCAGCAGCACGGCGGCGCGGGCCAGCACGTATCCTTTTCGCTCATAACGGCTTAATGTGGAGGCCGCTCCCAAAACACGTTTCCAGACGGCTGCCTCCACTCGCAGCACGACCTCGTTGGCCGCCTCCAAAATTTGCTCGGAGTTGTTCCGCGAAAGTCGAAAAAATCGGAGGAGATCCATAACAGGCATCCTTTACTAGCGACGGTGAGCAGCGCCGTTCGCACAGCCGTTGCGCGACGTTCGCGGCGCCTGTTCCTTCGGCGCTTCGCTCGCATTCCTAAACCTATAGATCGATTGCCCGGGCGTCGGTCTTCATCGCGACATGGCCAGATTCGTCTGCCTTGGCTGCGGAAACAGTAGCGGCTATGCTGACTGCTCTTGTTGGGTGTTCTGTTCGGCGCTTTCTTCGTACTGCAAGGATCAGAAGCCCGGCTTTTTAAAAAAGCCCGGCTTCTGATCGGCGCCGTAGTTTTTCCACGTTTTCTTCAGGTTGCTAGGAGCGGTTTTATGTCTCGACCCACGGTCGCGATTGTGGGCGCCAGCGCCGATCGCTCGAAGTACGGCAATAAATCGGTGCGGGCGCATTTGCGTTTGGGCTACGAAGTTTTTCCGGTCAATCCTCGCGGGGAAGACGTCGAAGGACTGACAACGTATGTCTCGTTGGCCGATGTTCCCGCCAAACACCTGAATCGGATCAGCATGTACGTGCCGCCGCGCATTGGCATCGGCATGCTCGAAGAGATTGCCGCACGCCGCTGTGATGAATTCTGGTTGAATCCTGGCAGTGAAAGCGAAGCCTTGCTGGAAAAAGCAAAGGCCTTGGGGCTGGAGCCGATTCAGGCCTGTAGCATTGTCGACTTGGGCGTCTCGCCGGCGGAATTCGGCGAGGAAACACCCGTACAGCGCTCCCCTCAACCAGCGAATCTGCGCGCCTTGCGAGAAAGCGGCTGGAAATCGAAGACGGTCCGGCAGGAAATTCATGACAACTTCATTCGTCGGCTGGCCGCCGGCGATGAACTGTTTCCCGGGGTCATCGGCTACGAAAACACCGTGATTCCGGAAATCAGCTTAGCGTTACTCGCCGGGCACGACATGCTGTTTTTGGGAGAGAAAGGCCAAGCCAAAAGCCGCCTGATGCGGGCGTTGGTGCAGTATCTCGACGCCGAAGTTCCGTATCTCGACATTCCCGCCGCCCCGTTTCATGAAGATCCTTTTCATCCGCTGAGCCGGGTGGCGAAAGAGTTTTTGGCGGGGCGCGATGAAGCAGACGTTCCCATCGCCTGGTGGCCGCGCGAACAACGGTACGCCGAGCGGTTGGCGCCGGGCACGAAATTCGCCGACATTATCGGTGAGCTTGATCCCGCCAAGTTGGCCGGCGGGGCCAGCATGGCGACCGAAGAGGCGTTGCATTTCGGTCTGATTCCCCGTATGCATCGCGGCATTTTCGCCATGAACGAACTGCCGGAGTTGGACGAACTGGTGCAGGTCGGCATGTTCAATATTCTCGAAGAACGCGATGTGCAAATTCGCGGCTACCCGGTGAATTTCGAGATTGATGTGTTCCTGCTCTTCTCGGCGAATCCTTCCACCTACAACCGTAGCGGCAAGGTGATTCCGCAGCTCAAAGACCGCATCGGTTCGATCATTCGCACGCATTACCCCGACGCCCGCGAACTGGGCGTGGAAATCACGGAGCAGGAATCCGAGACGGAGTTGGGCGGCGAATACCCGGTGATCGTGCCGTATTTCATGCGTGAAATCGTGGAGCAAATTACGGTGGAGGCAAGGAAATCGAAATACATTGATCAGGAATCGGGCGTCAGCGCGAGGCTCTCGCTGGCGAACTACCGCACCATGATCGCGAGCGCTCGTCAACGGGCGGTGTTGCTGGGAGAAAACCCGGCGGCGCCCAGAATCAGCGATTTGGGGCATCTTTATAGTTCGTCGCTGGGCAAGCTGGAACTCGACCTCATGGGCAGTCATCAGATGTCAGAGCCGCAGGTGCTCGATTCCGTGATGGCGGAGGCGATTAAGGTCGTGTTCGAGGAATACGTTTCCAAACATGGGCTGGCGGAAATCGCGGAGATTTTTGGCAAGGGCGTGAAAATCGAAGTCGGCGATTTACTGCCGTCGTCGCAATACGCGGAGTTGCTGCAGCACGTGCCCGCCGTGTGGGAAAAAGCGTTTGAAGTGAACGCCGCGGAAAATCTCGCCGTGCGGGCGTCGTGCGTGGAATTCGTGCTGGCGGGGCTACACGCGTTCGAGATGATTTCTCGCTCGCAATTTCGAGGTGGCGTTGCATACGAAATCGAATAGACGGTAAGATAGGCGCCGCGTCCTGTTACACCCAAGCTGTATGATGGCCTTCCCAGGCTGTTCTTTATACACAAATACACAACCCGACCCCCGAATAGTTTTTGCCACAGAGCACACAGAGGCCACTGAGAAGAGGAATGCGGAACTGCATGGACAGACGACAGCGTCTGATGCATCACACTCTGAGTGCTCTGTGTCCTCTGTGGCAAATTCATGGCATGATTTGTTCAAGCGAGAGGTATCGCCCGCCAATTCCGTCGAAACCGATTCCGTCGAAATAATATATTTAAGACCTGGAAGTGGAAATAGAGATTATGTCGCCCGACCAACCGCTGGAAGATTCGCCCGCCATGTACAAACGCGTTATTTTGAAGCTTTCCGGCGAGAGTTTCTGCCGTGCGGGAGAACGTGGCATCGGCATGGACGAAGTCGTGCTGATTGCCGGTCAGATTCGCGAAGCCCAGGAGTTGGGTTGCCAGATTGCGGTCGTGATTGGCGGCGGCAATATTCTTCGCGGGGCCCAGTTCAAAGGCCGATACGGCGCCAGCATTCAAGAAGCGACAGCCCATTACATGGGCATGCTGGCCACCGTGATCAACGGCTTGGCGCTGCAAGACGCGCTCGAAGCGGTCGATTGCAATACGCGTTTGATGACCGCCATCAAAATGGACGGCGTGGCCGAGCCATACATTCGCCGCCGAGCGAAAGGCCATCTCAATAAGGGTCGCATCGTGATTTTGGCCGCCGGCACGGGCAGCCCGTTTGTCACGACCGATACCGCCGCCGCACAACGCGCGTTGGAGTTGGAAACCGATATCCTGCTCAAGGCGACGCGCGTCGATGGCATCTTCAGCGAAGACCCCGAGAAAAATCCGCACGCCGTTTTTTATCGCGACCTCGACTACGAAACCATTCGGCGGCAAGATTTGCGTGTCATGGACCAAACCGCCATCGCCCAATGCGCGGAACACAACATGCCGATTCTGGTGTTCAACTACCTTAAGGACGGCGCGATTCTGCGAGCGATTAAAGGCGAAAAAATCGGCACGCTGGTAACCGCCCAATCGCCGGCTTCCGCCGTTTGAAAACGCGTAGGCTTCTCTCAGAGCCTACCGGTGGTGTTCGCTGCGCTCGACCACCGGCTAATAGCTGGCAAGCCTCCGGCTTGGCGGGAATGTCTGCAACGAACTCGCGACGACGAACGGTTACCGCGCGTCTAACGATGCTATTCTAGCGATGTTATTGGCCGCCGACCTGAGAAACCGCCGTCCACTTCGTGCCAATGAAGAATCTCGGGCTCGCTCAGTTTCCAGCAGAGGAAGACGATGCGCCCTCGGTGCAGGGCGGGGAAATCGACCAGCCCCTCGATGGCGCCTTTCGGTTCAACGCCCAACTCCCGCAGTTCCACGATATAGGCGTTGAGCTTGTCGGTGTCTTGGTCGAGATCTCGCTCGACCTGCGCCAGCTCCTGGCTGTAGAGATCGTTTTCCCGCGCGGCGTGGTCTTGGAGGTTGCGCCCGGCGGAGAGGTGGGAAATTCTCTGCTTGCGATCAACCACCGAGCGCGCCAGTTCGGAAAGATCCGATACAATCGCCTGCACCAGCGGCAATGTGGCGTTCGCCTCCTCGACGGTAAAGATCTTTTTCAGACCTTGCCCTTCCGGCGGCGAAGGCGAATCTAATTCGGAAGGTGAGTTCCTCAATGGCATTTTTGCATCTCACAAAAAGACGGCTAATCGCACCAACCGTTATGAACTAGGCCCGTTATGAACTAGGCCCACCATGCACGGGCTCGGTAATGGCCTTCGACTCCGACACCACCGTCGGGTTCAACGTGGCTCGCCCCCAGGCCACATCCAGCGGCAGACGGGAAAAATCGACAATGCAGCCATCGCGGCTATAACAGCTTAAGTCGTGCGTGGCGCCCATGAAAATACAGTCGACCGGACATGGCTCCACACACAACGCACAAAACATACATTTTGAATAGTCGATTGTGTAACCCGTCACTCGAAAGCCTTTTGTGCCTTCGGAACGCTCTTTGCCAATATAAATACAATCGACCGGACAGGCCTTCGCACACTTGTCGCAGGCGATACAGGTTGTTAAATCGAAGCGGTGAAAGCCGCGGTATCTGGCCGCCACGGGAACCGGCTTTTCCGGGTACTCAAACTTCTCGGTAAACGTGCCCCGATCATCCTGATAGGTGATGATCCAATACCGCAGCGTGACCGCCAAACCTTGAGCCACGGTAGCAACAGCATTCCGAATGTTAAGCAGCCAATTCCACATGGATCTAACAATTCCTTAGGAGCAATCCCGAAATAAGTTCCCGGTTTTAGCTCGGAAAATCCCGGCATGTTCAAAATACCAGGATTTTAATTCGGTATGTAAATTCGGGACGATTCCTTAGCCGAACAAGTGAGCGGCAAGCCGGCAATGCGCCGCTTTGTTTTCGCTCGATTCGTGAATTATAGGGAGTGTCGCTTAAACCGCAACTGAGGCCGCGTTGCAAAACAGCATGGACAAGAACGAAATCGACGGGCGTGAGGCAGCGCTCGCCAAGGGTGTGAACTTTTGTGAAATACTCCGCGCCGCGACTAACCTCCACGACCGTGAACGGCGTCAGTGTCGACGGTCTGGGCAGGCCAACGTATAAAAAATCACAACCTTGTTCGGAATGTCAGTAAAAAAGGCAAATCGTCATTTTAAGAGGAGAGAAACCCAAATTTCACTTGGTAAAACATGGGGATTCGTGGCCGGCCATCGCCGTATTTTGTTCGTAAGGTGTGTCCTTGAAATGCGTTACGAACTACACGTCCGCACCGACCGCCGACAAGAAGGAAACCTGCGGGTCCCTGGAAGTCTAGGTAAAGTGTGCGAATTGACATGCCAAAAGGCAACGAAATTCAAAAAAAAACGAATCGACGGCGCTACTTTGCTTGACTCACCCTTTTCAGCACGTAGAGTGGAATGAAGAAAATCGCGCGCTGTTTTCTCGGCGGACATGCGATTCTTGTGAGCAGCCGTATGGAAATTACGGCGGAGGAAATCGAGCAAAGGAATGGGTCATGTTAGTTCTATCTCGAAAAAAGAACGAAAGCATTGTCATCAACAATGACATCACTATTGTTGTCGTTGAGATACGTGGTGACAAGGTCCGGCTGGGAATCGACGCCCCCAAGGAAATACCAGTGCATCGCCGAGAAGTGTTTGACGCCATCAAACGCAGTGAAGCGGAGGCGAAGGGCGGCGATGTGGATGGTGGCGCAGTAGGCGAGCACGACGCAAACGCGTCGAGCGATCAGTAATTCGCCCGTGCATTCTCTGATTGCCGCTATTGCCATGGCGCTCGCCCGCCGACACACGCCTCAATGTGCAGGCGCCGCCCGGCCTTGATGACGCGATAGTCCACTTGACGTTGTATCCTGTAGGCCGGTATACCTTCTTTTTCGACACGATAGGAACCACGGCCCCTTCGTCTAGCGGTCTAGGACTCCGGCCTTTCACGCCGGCAACACGGGTTCGAGTCCCGTAGGGGTCATTGTGTACTTTTGTACAGTGAAGCACTCAGACGCAAACTCCTGCAAAACAGGGGTTTTTTTATGCGCGGGTGTTTCCGCTTGCGAGGGGGTGCGAGCCAAAACGTGCGCTTGCTGTGCCGGATTCTGTGCCGCGCACCTCTCGGGTGGCTTTTCAAGGGTCGCCTTCTCGAAGTCGTCGTCCGTTACCTGCCAGTAATGTTTGTTCGCAACCAACGTTGAATGGCCCAGCCAAGCGGCCGCAACGTGTGCCGGATGGTCAGCAGCCAATTCGGTCGCGCGGCTGGCCCGCAGGTTTTGAAACAGCTTGGGCCAAGGCGTCAGGCCGGCGCGTTTGATGATTCGCTGGAATTGCGTTCTCAAGTTTTGGCTGGCATCGCGGTAGTGGGTGATAACGTGCTCCGCTCCCTCTTGCGCCTGCTCCCATGCGTGCTCAAGGTGCGGCCGAAGTTCGGGGAACATGGGCAGCCAGCGTTCCGCCTTTCCTTCGTGGTGCTCCGTTTTGGGGCTGTGAACGAGGATTCGGCTACGATCCCAATCCACATCGGTCCACTTGAGAGCCAAGTGTTCACTCGGGCAGCGAAGGCCGCCGAACCGAGAAAGGGCGAAGATTAATCGCCATTGGCCGTTCGGACAGGCGTCGATAATCTTTTGGGAGTCTTCACGGCTCAGGAAATAGTCTCGGCTTCGGTTGCCGCCAACCGACGATTTCAGTCCCTTGAACGGGTTTCGCGAAATTAGTTCGTGGTCGACGGCGTATTGAAATAGCTGTTTGGCGTTGGAGATACGTTTCCTGCGTGTGTTCTCGGCCAGTCCGCCTTCGGCTTCGGCATACACATTCTCTCTGGCTGCCGAAGTTCCCAGCCAGCGTTCAAAGTCTTTCGCGTCTCCGGGCGTGATGCTGGCTAGAGTGCAGTCGGCGCCGAAGAATGAAAGCATGTTTCTTTCGGATTGGCGCCAGTTTATTTTGGTGGACTTTTTTACGTCGGTACGTTTTGAGAAGTAGTTTTTCAAGTGCTCCCCCAGTGTTGGCGACGATTCGTCTTTCCGGGAATCAATCAGCCCGGCCGCCGCCAACTTGCCAGCCATCGCCGGTTCCAAACTTGCCAGCCAAGACGCCGTATCGGCCGATACGGCATGGCCTACAATCTTCGCGGCCAATACGGAACTTCACGCCCTCGGCCGCACGCATGGATAGTTTGCCCAAACGAATCGTTTTCCGTTTACCGCTGGGCGCTACGAACAAGATTCGCTTTCGGCCGCCGGGATCTTTGCCGATAGATGCCATTACTTTGCCTCCCGTTGGGTGAATTGCAGCCCCAACACCGCGCCAACTTTGTCCAGAGAATCCGTCGTCAATCGTCCGGTTCCATATACGAAGCGGTGCAACTGGCTCGCGTCGACGCCTGATAGCTTTGATATTTGATACCGGCTCATTTCGCTGTTTTCAATAATGTGCCGTAACTGATCGCTCAAGGTTTTCTGTTTTGCCACTGTTCCACCTCCCATTCGAATAGTTGTTTGCTAGCCCACTCTTGATTGTATCGGTAGTTGGCTAGCTGTCAATCTGTTTTTTTTGTGGGTTAGTAATTTCCATGCGCGCAGACGCCCGCCCTTTTTGGCAGGACCACTACTGTAGCCGCCGTCGGCGTCCGTCAAGCTTCCGTCATGTCTTTCGTGGTGAAGCAGGTATCAGCAGCGTTGAACACGTCCTGCACCGGGGCGACAAGGGCTCAGTCGTTGCCCGGTTTTTGCAAAGCAAAGTTTTCGTGTTCGTACGGGCCTGATTTTCCATACGGGGGCGAGCCGTTGGTTTAACCTACAACGCGACGTATCGGCCGCGTCCACAGCACTGGGGACAACCTCCACGCAACGAAAGGGGCGCTTTTGCCCTCCCGTCCGATCTGCGATGGTTCTCAGTACCGACATGCTTCAAACTTTCTACCAGCCGGGTTTCCAAACCGACCGATCAAATAACAATTACTTACTTCCGAATGCAAAATGGCGTCTTTACAACTCATTCTGAAGAACAGAAAGTACAACTTCCCGCTGCTCTTCCAGGAATGCCGTGTCCTCTTTTTCTGCTTCAATCTCGGCGTTCAGAATGTCAAGGTCCATGACGCTTTTTATCGCTTCCCGCAACAACTCTTGCAGCGTCTCCGGTTCGAGCGCCTCAAGCTCCCAGACGTTGGCGCCGTTCTTCGCTACAAACTTCTTGTGGTTCGACGACGTTTTTTTGCTTTCATTTTCGCGGGCAAATTAAACCGTTTGGCCTGCTCGGCCGTCAACGCAACTTTGACTGGGTGAATGTTCTGAACACCAAAGTCGTCGCGCAGAGAACGCACCGCAGCCTGCGCAATCTCTTCGCCGTCGGGGTCGTGGTCTGAGAGAATGAGAAGGATAAGTTTATCCTTGCCGCTCTTGCGAAACCGTTCAGCGATTTGCCTTAGTGGTTCGAGCGAACAGTACCCCCTCCCGGTCGTGAAGGGAATGCAATGAGGTGGCCGCAATGGGTCGAATAATCGGGTCGACGGTGTTTTTCTCGCCGAGAATTTCCAGGTGGTTCGGTTGCGATTGTTGTAGGTTCCGCCAGTATCCCGAAAACATTCCGTTCAACTGCTGGTTCATGAAAGCACGCGCGTCGTTGTGCGTATCCCATAGCCGTCTGTGACCGGAGACAACAAAGAGGTCCTCTGTCACAACCAGCGGCTCCAGAACGCCGCGTTGGGCAATGCTGGCCGCCAGCTTTTTAATTTCGGGGTCCTCGGGGTCGACAGGCCGATACAATCGATCATTCTCCGGGGAGGGTTTCAGTGTGACGATTGCAAGAACTTGCTCTAGACCAAGTTTGCCGTTCATGCGGCACCCCCTGACGCTTGCTCTTTGATCCAAGCTTGCAGATCAGCCAGAGAATACCGTACGGACCGCCCCATTTTGATACGGGGTATATCACCGGCGTCCGTCATGCTCCACAGCTTGCGAGGTGAGATTGCCAGGGCTTTGGCGGCGTCGGCGGGCGTCAGCAAGAGGGTCGGCTGGGTGGTGCTCATTTGCCACCCCCTTGCCGCGTTTGAGAGACAACCTCACGACTTTGCTCGAACGCTGCAAGGTCGGCGCGGCTGATAAGAAAACGCGGGCGTCCGACTTGCGACGTTGCCGCGTTTATGGCGCGAAGTTCGCCGGAACGAATCCAGGCGAGAACTTTGTCGACGGAAACGCCGTACTCTCGCGCAACCTCACGGGGTCGCAACTTCTGCTTCACTGTGGACATAAAAAAACCTCCCAAACATTGGAACAACACCATTTGCGGGTGTTTGATGCTCGGAAGGTAATGTATGACTCTCACAAAACGGGGCGCAAGTTTGCGCCTTTATTTGCGCCTCTAATTGAGAAGCCTTGCACGCTTCGATGTCCACTGGTTTTCTAGCGTTATTTTTCCAGACTCATTGAGAGTTCTCTGCAATCTCCGTAGCGCGCCGCTGATTGCTTCGTAGCTCGCATAGTCTTCACCAGGGGTAATTCTCCAGCAGTCTAAGTCTCTGAGGGTGTCGTAGCTCGTGAAGTGCTTGCGGATCTTCAGAAATAGAAAGAGCGTCAGCTGTTGCCCGGATAGCGTCTCTTCTATTTCGTCGTGTTCGGGCGGCGGGGGGGGCAGCCTTCGCTTCCGCACAAATCAAATCCCGCAACTTTCTCAGTTCTTCCGCAGCGTCGGAAGCACTAAAATTGCCCCGCTCCCGATACGGAAGGTTGTCCATTCCTCCCTTGCGAAGTACCTCGACCAATATAAAGGCGTCGCGGTAGTCGTCATTCCCCGCACAATGAAAAACACTATTTGGGTTGCGCCGGTCGTCGTCCGTGTACTCTTCTTCCAGCCACCTTTCCGATTCCTCCAACCCCATTATCTCAAACTCGAACCATTGACGAACCGCCTCAATCTCCAGTGTTGCCGGACAGCATAAGCACTTCCAATCGTCGGGAAGCCAATCAGGACGGGCTGGCGCGGAAGCCTTAGCTGCCAGCACGTAAGCCTTCAAGGCGTCGGGGTCGGCGCCGACACAATCACGAACAGCGGTGAGGTCTGCAACTTCCGGTATTCTCGTAAAGTCGACTGGCGACGTGAGGTCGCAAACAAGCGGAAACTTGTCGTTTACGTGGCGAGAATCAGCCATAGAATGTGTCCTTCAAAAATTCCCGCCACCACCTACGGAAAGACACTAATCGCGGGTGGCGTGCGGGAGAAAACCGGCGGAGCGACTCCCGGCAGCAAAAATCTTACACCAATCCGAGAATTGAAAACACACGCCCCCGAGACGCCCGCCAACCACCTACACCCCACAACTCCCGCCAGAACGATTACATTGTTTACCCATACCGTAGAAAACATCTTGTTTCGTCGCGTCAATCGAAAGAAAAAGCACCGTCAAAGTTCATGAAACGTGAAGTACACGGGATACATATTAACCATAAAGTTGTTAATTAAGGAAAAATAAACACCAGTGTCTCTTGTTCCCGCACACGATTTCGCCCCATATGAACCGTTCTCAATCAAAAAAACTCTAGGAGCGGAAGGTAAATACAGCCCAGAACCGTTTTGGCAACCCACGATCACGAGGAGCAGCGAGTCGAGTGTTGTGGCGCCATGTCGGGATGAACCGGCGTGACCCCGTCGCGAGCTTCAATGAGGCCGCGTTCGTTTGAACGCGGAAAGCATTGGCGACCTGCAGCGCGCGTTCGTGGAGGTCGTCGCTTCAATGAGGCCGCGTTCGCTTGAACGCGGAAAGGGCGTGGTTGTGGCCGGCGCGATCGTCGCATTGCCCAGCTTCAATGAGGCCGCGTTCGCTTGAACGCGGAAAGCCTTCGACGATCACGGCGGGGAAAGCGATCATCGCCGCTTCAATGAGGCCGCGTTCGCTTGAACGCGGAAAGGGAAGTGGTCGACCACATAACGCCCCACAAGGGCGACGCTTCAATGAGGCCGCGTTCGCTTGAACGCGGAAAGAGATCGAGACGCGGGGCGAAGGCGACGCCGCGCATAGCTTCAATGAGGCCGCGTTCGCTTGAACGCGGAAAGTGGTGCTGGTGTGCCGTTGTATTCTGATATCGTGTCGCTTCAATGAGGCCGCGTTCGCTTGAACGCGGAAAGATCGTCGTCTTACCCGTTCCAGAGGCGCCCGAGAGGCTTCAATGAGGCCGCGTTCGCTTGAACGCGGAAAGCAGGTCCGCCATCAACAACAAAGGCGTTCCGCTGTAGGCGCTTCAATGAGGCCGCGTTCGCTTGAACGCGGAAAGGGTATATTCGCGCCCTGATACGAGACGTTTGCTCTGGCTTCAATGAGGCCGCGTTCGCTTGAACGCGGAAAGTCGTCTATCTGCCGAGCTGTTGGCGTCATGGAGCCGCTTCAATGAGGCCGCGTTCGCTTGAACGCGGAAAGCGCCACGCGAACGCGGTCGGCGCCATATAGCCAGATGCTTCAATGAGGCCGCGTTCGCTTGAACGCGGAAAGAACCGGAAAGTATCTCGAACTGAAATTGCAGGTACTGCTTCAATGAGGCCGCGTTCGCTTGAACGCGGAAAGGGATACGCCCTCGCACATCTTGTACGTTTTTTCGAGCTTCAATGAGGCCGCGTTCGCTTGAACGCGGAAAGCCTAACAGCCGAGAAGCACGAAGCATCGGGGCAAGAGGCTTCAATGAGGCCGCGTTCGCTTGAACGCGGAAAGCAAGTTCAAGATCAAGTACAAGGATGGCGACACACGCTTCAATGAGGCCGCGTTCGCTTGAACGCGGAAAGGGATAGACGACTCCCAGATTTACTGCCTAACTGGACAGCGCCATGTTGACTGTGGCTGGCATCGTTAAATCGTGATCTGGATTGACTTTATCGACCTTGACTTGCGGATGAAAAAA
>QIKY01000028.1 GCA_003233175.1 Planctomycetaceae bacterium
ATGTTGTCGGAAATGGCGATTGCCGATCCGGCGGCGTTCGACGCCGTTGTGGAAGAAGCCAAATCCGCCTTGGCTGCGTAGAATCGTCCGAAAATCAGCGGCCGAATTAAAAGCCCGGCATTTTGAAAATGCAGGGCTTTTGTGAGCGGTCGATCGGTAAACTTCCTTACAGACCGGTCCCTCTGGTTGGTTGGTTGGCTTGTAAGGCGTTTTCCTCCGTCTGTTTCCTACACGGCCGCGCGCCATCTTTTTCGAGTTTTGGAATTGTGTCCGAATTTCTTACCGAGATCGATGCGCTGCTTGCCGCGTCGGAGGCTGCCTTTTCGGCGGCGGAAGATGCGGAATCGTTGGAAGCGGCCCGCATCGATTTCCTGGGCGCCAAAAAAGGGCGGCTCAAATCGGTGCAGAAACTTTTGGGCGGCGTGCCTAAGGAAGAAAAGCCGGCGGCGGGCAAACGCCTGAACGAAGTCAAGGGACTGATTCAGGCCGCCTTTGAAGCCTCGCAACAGCGCATTGCCGCGCCCGCCAACGACGCCGCAATAACCGAGGCCTTCGACCCCAGCCTGCCCGGCGCCACAACTCGCATCGGCAAACTCCACCCGATCACGCAAACGATTGAAGAACTGACCGACATCATGGGTCGGCTCGGTTTTTCCGTTGCCTTGGGGCCTGAAGTCGAAGATGAACGTCACAACTTCGAAGCCTTGAACATCAGCTTGGAGCATCCCGCGCGCGATCCTCTCGATAACTTCTATCTGGCCACGGCCTCAAAAAACACGGCGAAGAAAAAAACAGCTCCCAATAATAAAAGCACAGCGGCGTCCGGCGGCGCCACGCTCATGCGCAGTCAGACCAGCACCGTGCAAATTCGCGTGATGGAAAACACGCCGCCGCCGATTCGCATTATCTCGCTGGGCCGCGTTTATCGGCCCGATGAAGCCGACAAAACCCACTACCCGATGTTCCACCAGATGGAAGGTTTGTGGATCGATACCGACGTCACCATGGCCGACCTCAAAACGGTGTTGCGATTGTTCGCTGTTAGTTACCTCGGCGCCGATGTGCATGTTCGTTTTCGGCCGTCGTTTTTCCCCTTCACCGAACCCAGCGTGGAGGCCGATTATTTGTGGAACGGCGCCTGGGTGGAGTTCGGCGGCGCCGGAATGGTCGACCCCAACGTATTGAAGGAGGTCGGATACGACCCCGAAGAGGTGATCGGTTTTGCTTTCGGGTTGGGTGTGGAGCGGCTCTGCATGCGGCGGCACAATATCACGGATATTCGCGAATTCTATCGGAATAACGTGCGGTTTTTGCACCAGTTCTAACTAATCTCCGCGTGATCCTGGCGGCTCGCGAAACCTTTTCCTCGCGACACCCTCGGACCGCGCCCTTTAAGCGGTACGTCGCTATGTTGGTATCTTGGGAGTGGCTCAAAGAGTACACGGCTCTCGAAATGGACCGGGAGCAGTTGGAAGATCGCCTGGCGATGTCGGGTTTGAACCACGAAGGCACGGAGCAGGTCGGCGACGACTTCGCCATCGATTTGGAAGTCACCAGCAATCGGCCAGATTGTCTGGGCCATATCGGCGTCGCGCGGGAGATTGCCGTGCTCTGGGATCAACCGCTGCGCGTTACCGCGCCGGCTCCGCAAGAAGGCAAAGCTCCGGTATCGAAATCAACATCGGTAGTGGTTGAGTGTCCGGAACTATGTCGTCGTTACACGGCGCGTATTATTCGCGGCGTGAAAATCGGGCCCAGTCCACAATGGTTGCAGCAGCGACTGAAAACGGTCGGCATCGAGGCGGTCAACAACGTGGTGGATATCTCGAACTATGTGTTGATGGAGTGTGGCCAACCGCTGCACACTTTCGATTTCACCCGACTTTCCGCAGGCCGCATTATTGTTCGAGAAGCGCGGAAAGGCGAGAAGCTGGTCGCGATCGACCACAAAACGTACGAACTCGAACCGGGCATGTGCGTGATCGCCGACGCCGCTGGCCCGGTCGCTCTGGCCGGCGTGATGGGCGGCGCCGCAACGGAAGTCGGGCCGAATACCACCGATTTGCTGATCGAAGCGGCTGATTTCGCGCCCTTGAACGTGCGCACCACGGCGCGTCGTTTGAAACTGCACAGCGATTCGTCGTATCGGTTTGAACGCGGCGTCGATCCTGAGGGCATCGATTGGGCCAGCCGCCGCTGTTGCGAATTGATTTTGGAGCTGGCCGGCGGCGTGCTGGAATGCGGCATGGCGGAGGTCCACCAAGCGGCGCCGCCGCGCGAGCCGATTGCGCTGCGGCAGTCGCAGATAAAACGCGTGCTGGGAATCGAGGTTCCCGCCGATGAAACGCGGCGCATTCTCACTGCGTTGGGCGCCAAGCTTCTGGGCGAATCTTCTGACACGCTGCAAGTGGCGCCGCCTAGTTGGCGCCGCGACCTGACGCGCGAAATCGACTTGATCGAGGAAGTCGCCCGTATGCATGGCTACGACAAAATCCCCGAAGATGCACGCGTCCCCATGACCGCCTCCCACAAGCGTGAGGGAGATCGAGTGTTGTCGATTGTGCGCGGCGTGTTGACCGCCCGTGGATTCGACGAAGCCATGACCACCAGCGTGAGCAACTTGGAATGGGTGGAATGTTTTCGTGCGTGGTCCGACCAGCCGCCGCTGCAAATTCGCCCCGCCATGCTGCGCGGCGCCGATCGCCTGCGGCAAAGTTTGATTCCCAGCTTGTTGGAGTCGCGGCGGGTGAACGAATCGTTCGCCAATTCGGTGATTGAACTTTTTGAAACGGCCAAAGTGTATTTGCCGCAAGACGCCGCGCTTCCCAATGAACAACTTATGCTGGCGCTCACCAGCGGCCGCGACTTTTTTCATGTCAAGGGTGCGATTGAACAAATCATTCAAGCGTTGCATGCCGATGTCCCGATCGACATTTCGCCGGCCAACTTGGAAATGCTCGATCCTGTTCGCTCCTGCCGCTTGAGCGCCGGCGGCGAAATGTTCGGCGTGCTGGGAGAGGTCACTCCCGCCGGTTGCAAAAAATTCGGTCTACGGGGCAAAACCACCGTGGCGGAAATTCGACTGAGCGTGTTGGAAAACGCGGCCAAGCTCATTCCGCAATTCGCCGGACTGAGCACGTCGCCGGCAATCTCGCGCGATTTGAATCTGGTGCTGGATGAAACGGTGCGTTGGTCTGACCTCGAAACAACCGTTCGCGCTTCCGCCACGGACGCCGCCGCCGCAGTGGGCGCGGTGTTGGAGGCGGTCGACTTCCGCGAGATTTTCCGCAACGCCAAGAAAGACGGCCCCGGAAAAAAACGCCTGCTGTTTTCGGTCACCTTCCGGGCTGATGATCGCACCTTGACGAACCAGCAGGCCGACGAAGTTCGCGAAAAAATCTGCGAGGCTTGCCGGCGTGAGCATGGCGCGGCGCTCTTGGCCGGTTGACGGAATGGTAACTGTTCACGGTGGCGTTGGAAATACAATAGCAATCCAGCCGACGGTAAATAGCCGATAAACGCCAAGAAACGGTTGGGAAATAATTGACGGAAATCACGGAGAACTCGCAACACGCACTTTTTACGACTGAGTGAAACATTGATCTGGAATGCCCCATTAAATCATTGAGGAACCATTCAGGGCGCCCGTTCGGGTTCAAAAATGAACGGCCTGCGATCATGCTCTGCGACGGTCTCTAACGACCAGGACGCTATCGATCTACAAGCCGCTGCTTGCCGTCAAACGCATTCGACAGCCAGCGTTCACGCACTACAATAAAGCATTCTTCACCATTCCATTGTTGCCGATAGTAAGATACTAGAACGCAAAGTCGCGGAGGGCCGCAGAGGACGGGCGCCAATTATCTCGGCCCAAGTTGACGATGCAATGCAATCGCACAGCCGATGAACATCGACGAGATTTTGTTTTCTGGCTTTTCGTCATTTCGTTCTTCTCCGCGGCCCTCTGCCCCTTTGCGGCCTCTGCGTTTCCCGTCTTCGAAAGCGCATATCGGTTATTCGCTGTGGGATAAATTGCTATCGCAAATTCCCGCAGCGCCACGAACGGTTACAAAGGAAGAACGGTTCATCTTTTAAGAAGACGGTGCTTCGGGTATTTGCCCGATGGCGCGGAGCAAACGAGCCTGGGCGCGGTTGAATTGCACCACGGCGTGGGTGTGGGCGTCTTGGGTTTCGCCACGGGCGCGAATCGCGTGTAGCAACTCCAATGGCGAACCTTCGCCCTCCCGGATGCGTTGCAAGTTGCGTCGATAACTGGCCGCCGCCGATTCGGCGCCCGCCACGGCAATGTCGATTTGAGTTTGAAAACTCTCAGCGTCGGCCATGGCGGCCGCGACATCGGTCACGACCCGGTCGCGCCACAGCGAAAGTTCTGTTTGGCGTTGGCGGAGTTGGCTGGAGCGTTGGCCTTTCTTGGCTTGATTTCCGACGCCTAGATTGCGCAATTCCCACACCGCGATCAGTTCGACATCGCCCCGCCCTTTTTGGTTATCGAACTGCCCCGACGGTCCGCCGCCAAACGCTCCGCCCGACCCGGCGGCTTGCAGGTTCGGCAGCCAAGGCCGCCATTGTTCCATGCGATAGCGTTCGAAGGCTTCGCTGATCAAGGCCTGACGCTGGGTGAGTTCCGGCCGCGTGGCCAAAGCCTGGGCAATGAGTTCCTCGAGCGACCTTGATTGCTCGATCAGGGTGACGGGCGCCACGCCGGCTTCCGCCGGCAGGAGTTGCATGGAGGTGTCGAGCCGTAGTAGGCGAATCAGTTCGACGCTGGCGGCGCGCGAGCGGCGGCGACTGTCTTCGACGGCGATGCGCCAGCGGGTTTCCTCGGTCGTGGCGCGATCGACCTCCGCCAACGACCCGCCGCCCTCTCGGGCGAAAATCTCGACCAACTCCCGCATTTCGCGAATGGCTTTCAAACCCTCTTGGGCGTTGGCCAATTTCCCTTCGGCTTCGAGAAAATCGTAATACCGTTCGGCGATTTCCAACAGGGAGTTGTTGCGCGTGGCGAACGATTCGGCGCCCGCCGCCTGTAGCCGTCGCCGGGCAGCCAGGGGTTTAAAGTATGCGTCGGAGAGCGAGAGGTTGACAAACAACCGGGGCGGTCCGCCCGCACCGCCGAGAATCGGCGCGTCGCCCAAACCGGCGCCGCCGCCGACAAAAAGCGAATTCCGACCGCCCTGAAAGACAGGGCCTGACGTATCTTGAATTTGGCCGTCGTGCCGGGTGTAGCCCGCCCCGACTCGCAGCGAAGGGAGCCACAAAGCGCGGGCTTCTCGCAGCTTTTCCTGTGCTTCGATAAACCGTTCGCGAGCCAGCGACACCTCCCAACTGTTGGCGCCGCCCAAAGCCAAGGCGCCGGCCAGATCGATCACATGGGAGTTTTCGCCCGAAAGTAGATCGGGCGGCTCCAATTCAAAAACTGAATCTGATGGTTCGTCGACCGCCTCTTGCCAATGCGAGGCCAACTGTATTTCGGGCAAGCCAGGCGCCGCAACCGGTGGTAAACGCCGGAGCGTGGCGCGATCGCTTTTCGCGGCGGCGAGCGAGCCCAAAACGCCACCTGACTGCGAAGCTTGGCTCGCCGCGATCGTGTCGACAACCGCGTGCTTCGGCGCCGTGCTTGCGCAGCCGGCGCAAAAAATCACCAACAGCACCGCCAAACGCTGCACGATCGATCGACTTGTGTGTTTGTCGTGAAGACGCATACCGATTCGTTTCAATAGTCCTGCAATTTCAAGTCGCCACGGCTGACCGACTGCCCGTGCTGCAAGCCGCCGGGATCGTCGGCGACGATGGTTTCACCGCCTTCGAGACCGCTGGAAATTCCCGCCAAGCCGTTTTCGCTCACGGCTATCTCGACGTTCCGCAGCGCCAGCGTGTTATCCGCCAAGACGACCATCACGTATTGGTCGTCGCCCTTGGTGTAAATCGCGGTGGACGGAACGCTGGGAATGTCTTCAAACCTCCGCAGCGCAATCGTGACCTTGCCGTAGTCGCCGGGCAGCAACGGCCGCCGCTGCGTTTCGGGGTCGAGAATATTTCCCAAGTCGATCTCGGCGCGCATCATACGTGTGTTGCGCCCAAAAGCCTTGGCCCGCCGCGTGATCTGGCAATCGATTTTCACGCCCGGCCGCGCCGGCAGCGAATGCAGAACGGCGGGGTCGCCGGCGGAAAGATCAACGGCGTCTTCCATCGGAGCGTACAGCACGACGCGCAATCGGTCGACATGCACGATTTCAAACATGCCCGGCGCGTCGTCGGCGGAGTCGGGATCGACCAAATCTCCAGGATTGACGTTGCGGCTGGCAATCACTCCGTCGAACGGAGCGCGAATCGAGCGGAACGACGCCATGGTTTCGCTTTTCCTCACTTCCGCCCCAGCCACGTTGAAGGCCGCCGTGGCCGAGTCACGATGGGCCTGCGCAGTTCGGATATCGGCTTCGCACCTGGAAACGGCGGCTTCGGCCGCTGCTCGCGCGAATTGGGCTTCGTCCAGTTTTTCCTGCTTCAAGGCGCCCGCCGCGACGAGGTTTTTGGTCCGATCGTATTCGGAAATTCGCAACGTGAGCACGGCTTCTTGCTCCACGATTCTCGACTGCGCCTGTTCAACCTCCGCGGCGCGGCTCTTGATCATGAAGCGAGCTTCCTCGGCGAGTTCTTTTCGACGCGCTACTTCATCGGCCAATTCCGGCGCGGCGAGCGTGGCGAGCACATCGCCCTGCTTCACTTCTTGGCCGATATCGACCAGCACCGATTCGACAAGTCCTGCAATGCGAGGCGCGAGTTGCGAATGCTCGTAACCTTCGACGCTGGCCGGAACTTCAATGGTTTTTTGCAGCGTGCTTTTGCGAACCATCACGACGGAAATCGAGGTTTCCACGGCGGGCGGCGCGGAGGACGTTGCAGCCGAGCGTTGGCAGCCGGCGCCGACCAGCGCCGCCGCTAAAATATAACCGGCCACTACGAGCGTTTTTTTCATGGCTGTTCCTCCGTCGCGACAACTGTTCCAGCAGACGGTGTTTCTGGAGGTGGTGTCGCATTGACGCCGCCAGGGTTTCCGCCTGGCAGCGGGCGTTTGATAATAATGTATAGGCAAGGCACAACCACCAAGCAAAGCACCGTGGCGCCGATCACTCCGCCGATGATCGCGCGAGCCAGCGGAGCGTTCGCCTCGCCGCCGCCAAAGCCGATCGCCATCGGCAATAACGCCAGCCAAGTCGTCAGGGACGTCATCAGAATCGGCCGTAGCCGCACCTCCGACGCATTGAGAATGGCCTCCCGGCTCGATGCGCCTTGCTCCATCTCGCGGTTGGCGAAATCGACCAACACAATGGAATACTCCACCACGATCCCGACCATCATAATAATGCCCATGAAAGCCATGATCGAAAGATTCGTTCCGGTGAGCATCAGCATCACGACCACGCCGATGAAGCCCAGCGGCACGGTGAGCAACACAATCAGCGGGTCGAGAAAACTGCGAAACTGAGCCACCATCACTAGGTAAACCAAAATCGCGGCGATCACCAAGCCGCCGGCGAACTGGCTGAAGGAATCTCGCATGGATCGCACCTCGCCCATCATGCGGAACGAGATTCCCTTGTACTCTTTCGCGTTGGCCAGCGGTTGTTCGGCCCATGAAGGCGCTGCGCCGGAGGCGACGGCGGCTTTTGTAGATGACCCCAATCGAAAAATCTCGCCGCGTTCGTCGGTCGTGGGCTCCGCGCCGAGCACGACCAACGCCTGTTCGATTTGGCCCACGATGCCGCCAATGTCGTAGCCCGGCAAGACGTTCATATAGACGTCGGTCACGCGGGAAATGTTGCGATGGTTCACCACCGCCGGGCCGGTGCTGCGGCTCAGCGTGGCCACGTTGCCCAGCCGGCGCGGTCCATTTTCATCGGCGCCGACGGGAATGTTCAACAGCGTTTCGAAACTGTTCAGATCCTCTTCCCGATACTGAACGCCGAAGAAATAGTGGTTGCCCTTGTTTTTGTCGATCCAGAATGAAGGCTGGAAGTTGATCGAACTGTTGGTGGCCGCAATCAGGTTTTTCATCACGCCGTCGGGCGTCAAACCTTGGCGGGCGGCGAGATCGCGGTCCATGTTGACATGCAGAATCGGGTAGTCGATTCGCTGGGCGATGCGAATATCGGTGGCGCCTTCCACATTGTGGGCGACGTCCACGATATGTTTGGCCACTTTCTGCGCCCGCTCCAAATTGGAGGATTGGATTTGAAAGTGGATCGGCGCCGGTTCGCCCATATTCAAGGCGGCGGTGAGCATGCCGCCGGTATCGAAGGCAAACTCGACATCGGGAAATTTTTGATTCAAAATCGCGCGAAGCTGCACGGTGTATTCAAAGATATTCGGCTTGCCGGCCTGGCTTTTTGTTTGCACGAGCATGAAGGCGTCCATCGGACCGGTATTCGGCGTGTAGGCCGCGGGCCAATCCATCAAGACGCCGATATTCGAGATCAGCAGCGACAAGTTCGAATCGGGCTGCTCTTCATTGCCGACGGCAAAGCCGGGGTCGGGCGGGCCGATGAGTCGGATGATCTCGGCTTCGATTTCCTTGATTTTTTGTTCCGTGACTTCGATGCGCGTGCCGGTGGGCATGCGCACAAACAGTGAGACCTGCGAGGAGTCGACCTGCGGAAAGAGTTCCTGGCCCATCCAATGGGTCATGGCGAAAATCGCGAGTGCGAAGCCGCCCGCCGCCACCAACACCACGGCGTAGCGCAGGTGCAGCAGACCGCCGAGCGCGGCGCGGAATTTTTTCGCGATGCCGTTGCCGGCCTCTTCATGCGTGGGGTTGGCGCTCACATCGAGAAACTTCGCGCAATACGCCGGCACCAGCGTGATGGCCATGATGTACGAGGTGGCAATCGCGATACTGGCCGCCACCGCCAGCGGCGTGAAGAGGAACTTCGCCAAGCCGGAGAGAAAAACAACCGGGAAGAATACAATGGCGAACGTGATCGTGGCGACCAGCATCGGCATGGCAACTTCGCTGGCGCCGTCCAACGCGGCTTCGGCGGGCGTTTTGCCCATTTGGCCATGGCGCACGATATTTTCCAGCACCACGATCGATTGGTCGACCAAAATGCCAATCGCCAGGGCCAGTCCGCCGAGTGTCATGGCGTTGATCGTGTCGCCGGTAAAATAGAGGCCGAAGATCGAGGTCACGACGGCGAGCGGAATCGCGAGCACCACAATCAACGTGAAGCGGAGGCTTCTGAGGAATACCAGCACCACCAAGCCGGCGAGTAAGGCGCCCAACCCGGCGGCAATTTGCAAGGAGCGGTTGGCCCGCTCCACGCCGACCGATTGGTCCATCGCGACGGAGAGCACCAGCGTTTCCATTTTTGGGTCTTCGGCGCGTTCGACTTTCAGCCGCGTTTCGATCGTGCGGAGTTGGGTTTTGATCTGCTTGACGATGGAAATCGTGTTGGCGCCCGGCTGCCGATAGATCGGAATATACGCCTTGCGCGAACCGTTGACCCGCACGATATTCGATTGAATTTGCGAGGCCTTGCCGTTCACGTAGCCGACGTCGCGCATCAGGACCGGCGATTTTCCCGGCACGGCCTTGATCGGCACATCGTTCAACTGCTCCCACTTGTCGACATTGGCGTTGGTGAAAATCTGCAATTCCTGCTGGCCGATTTTGATATTGCCGGCGGGAATCAGCACATTCTGCTTGAGCAACGCTTGCTGCACATCGAGCAGCGAAAGGCCGTGTGCTTCGAGGCGTTCGCGGTCGACATAGGCCAACACCCGCCGCAGTTTTCCGCCGTAAACCGCCGGCGCGATCACGCCTTGAATCGACTGCAACTTGTTCCGCAGTTCGTAATAAGCGATGTCGTACAGTTCCTGTTCGTCCATTTCAGGATTCGACACCACCACCAAACACAGCGGCACGCTGGCGGTGGGGTCGAAGGGCATCACCATGGGCGGAATGGTGCCCGGCGGCAAGTAGAACATATCGCTCATGGCGTAGCTGCTCACTTGGGCCATGGCGTCCGACATCGGAATGCCTTCGCGGAAGAAGTCCTTCACGATACAAACGCCTTGCATCGCCTTGGCTTCTTGGTGCTCAATACCGACCGATTGCCCCGTCCAGCGTTGGAGGCGGCTCATGATGTCTTTTTCCATGACCTCCGGCGGCATGCCGGGATAGAAACAGACAATTTGAACGGCCGAGGTCTCGAACTGCGGCAGCAGATCGGCGGGAATTTTCGTATAGGAGTACGAACCGAGCACGACCATCGCCATGGCAATGACCACCACGAGATGAGGATTCTTTATCGCGGTGCGAATCACGGTCGGGTGCTTCGGGTTTGAGGTTCTGCTGGCTAATACCGGGCGAGTGCGCGAGGGAGCACACCTACGGGAATTGTCGACCCTTGTCAGTCGTTAAAGCCAATACAATCGTCAGAATTGATTGAATAAGTAGAATCGGCGCCAGATCTCGGGTTTTGAGCAGCCAAAACCCTGGATTGCACGCCCTTTGCCGCTAAGAAGGCATCCGGAAATTACCGTTTGCTGATTCACTCGCTTGCGCTTCGGGCTTGTATGTAGGTAAATTTTCACCTGCCGCTCGCCTAAAAGCCCGGCATTTTGAAAATGCCGGGCTTTTTCGATCCGCCCAACGGTAACAGGTTTCTCTCCCTCGGTTCCTTCGCCTTCGCTTTGGGCGAGTGGAAATCCTTGACACCCTGTTTCCCCCTGTTTATCATCGATTTGCAGGCGCGTACTCTTTTCATTCCGTTCTCTCCAGGCGTTTGACGCTGGCGAAAGGCCCTATGGGTTCAGGTCTCATTGCACAGTTGGGTTTGGCCCTGCTGGTCATCGGTTTTATCGTGGCGCTCGTGTACAGTGCGAAGCGTTGGCGTGCGCTGGATGTGGCGGCGATGCTCTTTGTGTTTTTCTCCGCGCTGGTGTTTACCTTTTATGCCGCGGCGACATTGAAGACGCACGACTTTTGGCGGACCAAGGTCAACAAACTTCAGGCGGAGTTAGATACGGAGCTTCACGACCAGGAGTTGCTCGAATTCGGCGACCTTTCTGAAGTGGTTCAAACCTCCGATTCGTTGGTCAGCCAGCAGTTGGCGTTAAGAAACATCATCCTTGACCGGGGGCGAGTTTGGCGTAATTGCACGTTAGGCGGCGCCCAGGGCGAACAACTCTCCATTGTCATTCCGGCTCGCACGGCAGACGCCGACGCACCCGCCGCCAACGCTGACGACGACGCCGCACCTGACGCCGCCGCTGTTCCCACGCACCGCATTGGCGTCAAATCGACGCTCTATGCTTTCAAGACACTGCCCGCGATCAATGGCGGCACTCCTCCGATGTTCTATTTGGGCAAGTTTTTTGTGGGCGCGGTTTCCAACAACTCCGTCACGATGGCGCCGCTGCTTCCGCCCGATCCGATCCAGATCAACCAGATCAACTCACCGCAAGGCTCCTGGACGCTTTACGAAGTCATGCCGGTCGATGCGAACTACAAATATAGTCATCTGAATCGTGCGGAAATAGAAGCACTCTTTCCCGCCGACGTCATGGGAGTGTCGGCTGAGGTGCGCGACCGCATGCTCGACGAATTTTTGCGCGACGGCAAGCCCGCCCAGGAAGATGATCCCCCGGAACGCATTTGGATCAATGTTGAGTTTGTGCAAAAGTACACGATGGCGGTTGACGTCGGCGGCGGCGAAGCCACCGAACTGACAACGCAAAACTTCGATTCGAGTGGGCGGGCTCTGGCCAATAAACTTCGCCAAGGCGCGGAGACGACTTTTGAAGTGGGCGATGTTGCTTTATTTCAATCGGTGGTTGCCGAGCAGTTGATCGCCCAAGGGGTCGCTAAACGAGGCGAGGCGATATACGTTCGAAAGCTGCGAGACTACGATTTTCTTTTTACGAATATCGCTTACCGCATGCAACTTCTGAGCGACGGCATTCAATTGGTGGAAGAAGACACCAAAAGATTGAACGACGCTATCGCCAAGGCGCAAACGCAAATTGCCTATCGCGAAGAAGAACGGACGAAACTGGCGGCCGATTTGGAGAAGTTCCAAGAGGAAGTCGCGGCGATCAAGTCGTATCAGGGTGTATTGGCGGAGGCGTACGCGTCAATTACGGCGAACACGCGCGATCTTTATGCCTCGAACAATCGGCTCGATGCGGAACTCATCGAGATTGAGCGACGCCTGACCGAAGAAATCAACACGCGCACCGTCAGAGCGGGCGCCGGCGAATAAAAACAATTGCCGCATCTCGGGCGAGCGGCGGGAATTATTCGTCTGCTGGTTCGTCGTACTCCAAGGCGTCCAAGGCGGCGTCGTGTTCGGCGGGCGTCGGTTCCTCCGACGAAGATAAATACGGCGACGCCACACATGCATGGCATACGCAGCCCTCGAAGTGCGTGTACGGCAAGGGCGGGGCGGGGCAGTAGTTGCAATTGATGTAATAATCACCGTAGTCGTAATACGCGGGCGCGCATCCGACGGCGAGAAGCATCGCCAGAGGCGCCAGTTGGCGAACCATCTTTTTTGCATTGATCATCGTAAGAATCGTAAGACCCTCTTTTTGAACAGCGGCACAAGGCTGCGTCGTTTATCGGTTTGGCGGTTTTGGTAGGAACACGTTCGGCGCTATTGCGTTGGCGGCAACGGCAACACGGTCTCATCCGGTTCGATCGGCCCTATATTGTTTTGCAGGGCGGTAAACCCACCCACCACGCGTTCCAATTCGGCCAGGGTTTGTCGCAAGGAAGCTTCCAGCCGGCGGTAGCTGATCTCGAAGCGGAGCAACTCTCGCCAGTTGTCGACCAACTGCAAGAAGTCGACCTCGCCGGTGTTGTACGCCCGGCTCGATACTTCGAGTGTTTGTCGAGCCTTCGGCAAAATGTCTTCCTTGAACA